>CAYUOY010000156.1:0-9232 GCA_964446495.1 uncultured Woeseiaceae bacterium
GAGCGGCGGTCTCCAAAACCGCAGGTTGGGGGTTCGATTCCCTCCTGGCCTGCCAACTGCCAGGTCAGGCGGCGTCGGTCAGGTGCAAACCCGGCTACTGCCGCCAGCGAACAGGTTAGTGACCCGGTAAGTGGGCACTTTTTTAGACAGGATTTAGCGTGACGACAGCAACAGAACAAACCGGCGAGTCAGGTGTCCTGGACATTCTGAAGCTTCTCGCGGCGGCCTGCGCACTGGTCGGTGGCCTTTACGGTTACTACTATTTCATTGAAGTGTCATTGCCATTGCGGGTGTTGATGGTTCTTGGCGGCCTGGCAGCAGGAATTGCACTTGCAATGACGAGCATGCAGGGACGGCGTCTGTGGGCCTTTATTCAAGGTTCACGGATCGAGCTCCGCAAGGTGGTGTGGCCGACGAAGCAGGAGACCACGCAAACGGCGATTGCCGTGTTTGTGTTCACGCTGATCATGGCATTGTTTTTTTGGGGCCTCGATTCATTCCTGTTGTGGCTTACTCGGACGTTGGTCGGCTAAGCCGACTGATGCTGACGGACTTTTAAGAGGTATAGCTGGTGGCGTTACGCTGGTACATCGTCCACGCCTATTCGAATTTCGAACACAAGGTGAAACGTTCTCTGGAAGAGCGCATCAAGTTGGCGGGCCTTGAGGACAAATTCGGCGACATTCTGGTGCCGACGGAAGAAGTGGTGGAAATGCGCGACGGCAGCAAACGTCGGAGTGAGCGCAAGTTTTTCCCGGGCTATGTCCTGGTGCAGATGGACATGGATGACGAGACCTGGCATCTGGTGAAGGAAGTTCCCAAGGTGCTGGGATTCATTGGCGGTTCGAGCGACAAGCCGGCGCCGATAACGGAGGCGGAAGCCGACCATATCCTCGCGCGAGTGCAGGAAGGTGTCGACAAGCCGCGACCGAAAGTGTTGTTCGAACCGGGCGAAGTGGTCCGTGTTACCGATGGTCCGTTTAATGACTTTTCGGGTGTGGTTGAGAAAGTGAATTATGAAAAGAGTCGCCTGCAGGTTGCAGTGCAGATTCTGGGTCGATCGACGCCGGTCGAGCTTGACTTTGGTCAAGTCGAGAAGGGCTAGAAACTGAATGGCACCCGAATTACGGCGAGCATAGGTAACAACGATACATCACTGAATGCTGCTTTGGCTGCGACAGTGATGTTGGCACAAACAGACGAGGAGCCCAGAGGGCGTTTGAACTCGAAAGGAAAACAAAATGGCTAAGAAGGTTACTGGCTATATAAAACTGCAGGTTCCTGCAGGCCAGGCAAATCCGAGTCCGCCGGTCGGACCCGCGTTGGGTCAGCACGGCGTGAACATCATGGAATTCTGTAAGGCGTTCAACGCAGAGACGCAAAGCATCGAGCCGGGATTGCCTATACCGGCCGTCATTACGGTCTACAGCGATCGCAGTTTTACGTTCATCACGAAGACGCCACCGGCGGCCGTGTTGTTGCGCAAAGCGGCGGGCCTCAAGAAAGGTTCCGGCACACCGAATACCATCAAAGTTGGCAAGGTGAATCGAGCACAGCTTGAAGAAATTGCAACGACGAAGATGCCTGATCTGACAGCAGCTGATATGGATGCCGCGGTGCGTACGATCGCCGGCACGGCTCGCAGCATGGGAATTGAAACAGAGGGTGTGAACTAATGGCCGGCCTGAGCAAGCGCAGGAAACTGGCGCGTGAAAAAGTAAGCCCAACCAGTGTGTACTCGATCGATGAGGCACTGGACCTGGTCAAGGAACTGGCGAATTCCAAGTTTCGGGAAAGCGTGGATATCTCCATCAATCTGGGTGTAGATCCGCGCAAATCCGATCAGGTGGTTCGCAGTTCAACCGTGCTCCCAAATGGCACCGGCAAGACGGTCCGCGTTGCGGTATTCGCACAGGGCGAGAATGCCGATAAGGCCAAAGCGGCTGGTGCGGATATTGTCGGCTTTGAAGACCTGGCTGAAGCGGTGAAAGGTGGCGAGATGAATTTCGATGTTGTGATTGCAACACCGGATGCCATGCGCGTGGTGGGTCAGTTGGGACAGATTTTGGGTCCGCGTGGCCTGATGCCTAACCCGAAAGTGGGTACGGTCACCGCTGATGTTGAGACGGCCGTGAATAATGCCAAGGCGGGCCAGGTGCGATACCGCACCGATAAAGCCGGCATCATTCACTGCCCCATTGGCCGTGCGGATTTCGATGTCGCCGCGCTGAAGGAAAACCTGGCGGCGCTGATCGTAGATCTGAAGAAGGCCAAGCCGGCTTCGGCCAAGGGTGTGTATCTGAAAAAGCTGACCGTGTCCTCAACGATGGGGCCTGGTGTGGCTATTGATCGGGCAAGTATTGATGCCTGAATAAATTTGTAGCCCGGGTAGCAACAAGACCCGGGCCACGAAACGACCGGCAATGCTGATTCTGTGGATCGTGAATGATCTGCCGGATGGGCAAAACCGGTCAACGTCGAAGACCGTAGGTGATCGGTGTGACAACTGGTCTTAATTGACATTCTGCCTACGCAGATGGTGTTACCTGAGTCAGAGAAATCTGGGGACGGTCGCTGTCTCGATGCGGTCCTGAAGCATCGTGCTGGAGAGATCCGGTGCCTGCGGAAGGATGAAAGTGGGAGGGCAGAGAATGTTTCTGCTCATGGTGTGACCGTAAGCCAGGAGAAATTTGTGGCATTAAGACTCGAAGACAAGAAAATCTTTGTCAAAGAGATAAACGCGGTTGCGGGCGACTCGATAACGGCCGTTGCGGCGGAATACAGAGGGTTGTCTGTTGCGGAAATGACGGAATTGCGCCGGGATGCGCGCGATGCCGGTGTCTACCTGCGTGTGGTGAAAAACACGCTGGCACGCCGGGCCATCAAAGGTACCGAGTTTGAGTGTATGCAGGACACACTCAAGGGGCCGCTTCTGCTCGCGTTTGCAAAAGAAGATCCGGGCGCTGCTGCCAGGGTAATCAACAACTTTGCCAAGGAGCATGATGCTCTGAAGGCAGTGTCGTTATCAATCAGCGGGCAATTATTGCCGGGCTCTGATCTTGCGAGGCTGGCTGCACTGCCAACGCTCGATCAGGCACGTGGAATGCTGCTTGGCCTGTTGATGGCACCGATGACCCAATTGGTACGCACACTCGCTGAACCACCTGCGATGCTCGCACGGACTTTGTCCGCGCGCGGTGAACAGGAAGCGGCGTAACGCAACCGGAAAATACTATTTAAACCTGATTCAGGATATTGACTTAAAGGAAAACTGACATGGCATTGTCAAACGAAGATCTGATGAAAGAACTGAGCGCAAAACCGATTATGGAAGTTGTTGAGCTCGTGAAGATGCTTGAAGAAGAGTGGGGCGTATCAGCCGCTGCACCGGTTGCGGTTGCCGCTGCTGCTGGTGGCGATGCGGGTGAAGCTGCCGTTGAGAAGGACGAATTCGATGTCGTCATGACCAGCTTCGGCGGTAACAAGGTTTCTGTGATCAAGGCTGTACGCACGATCACAGGACTGGGCCTCAAGGAAGCTAAGGATACGGTTGAAGGTGCACCATCAACCATCAAGGAAGGCGTATCGAAGTCAGAAGCAGAAGAGTTCAAGAAGCAGCTAGAAGAAGCTGGCGCAACCGTCGAATTGAAATAATCGACTTTTGTGGATTCAGTCCGCAAATCAAAGGGCAGCCGGCAGGATTTCCTGCTCGGCTGCTTCTTTGCGCCTGTGCATTATATATACCTCGGTTTCATGTCGGCGGGAAGGTTTGCCGCTAACAGGGTCCGGGCCGCAAGTTAAAGATTAAGAAGTGACAGCGCCTGTCAGCCCGAGTTGTTTTCCGGCTGAATCCGCGTCACCTCAAGCGAAGGTAAATTCGAATGGCATATTCATTCACTGAGAAAAAGCGCATACGAAAGAATTTTGGCAAACGGCCGACGATTCTGGATGTACCGTATCTGCTCGCCATCCAGGTGGATTCTTACAATAAGTTTCTGCAACAAGGTGTCGATATTGCGGAGCGTACCAATATTGGTCTGCATGCCGCGTTTCAGACCGTCTTCCCGATCGTCAGTTATTCCGGGAATGCGGCTCTTGAATATGTGAGCTACCGCCTTGGGCGGCCCGTTTTTGATGTCAAAGAATGTCAAATGCGAGGACTTACCTTTGCGGCACCCATTCGAGTCAAAGTTCGTCTGGTCATTTACGATAAAGAAGCCAGCGGTACGCCGAAGCCTGTGAAAGATATTCGCGAGCAGGAAGTGTACCTGGGCGAAATGCCTTTGATGACCGACAACGGCACCTTTGTTATTAATGGTACCGAGCGTGTCATCGTATCGCAGTTGCATCGTTCACCCGGCGTGTTCTTCGATCACGACAAGGGTAAGACTCACTCATCCGGCAAACTGCTGTTCTCGGCCCGAATTATTCCTTACCGCGGTTCCTGGCTCGACTTTGAATTCGACCCGAAGGATTGCGTCTTCGCGCGAATCGATCGTCGCCGCAAGATTCCCGTGACCATCATCATGCGTGCTCTGGGTCTGAGTAACGAAGAGATGCTGGAAATTTTCTTCGAAACCGACGATATCTATCTCTCCGAGAAAGAATTCCGTATGGGGCTGGTGCCGGAGCGTCTGCGTGGCGAAACCGCGACCTTTGATATCAAGCTGGGTCGCAAGCAGATCGTTGATGAAGGTCGTCGCATTACGGCGAAACACGTACGTGATATGACACAGTCCAAGGTCGATCGGCTCATCGTGCCGATGGAGTACCTTGAGACCAAGGTTCTCGCACACGACGTCATCGACACCGAGACCGGCGAATTGCTGGCTGCTTCGAATGATGAATTGACCATTGAACTGATTGAGTCGCTGGTCGAAAAGGGTGTGGAACACATTCGGACTCTGTACGTCAATGATCTGGATCGCGGGCCGTTTATTTCCAACACGCTGCGAATCGACCCGTCGACGACACGTCTCGAAGCGCTGGTTGAAATTTATCGCATGATGCGCCCGGGCGAGCCACCAACCAAGGATGCCGCCGAGAACCTGTTCCAGAACCTGTTCTTCAATTCTGATCGATACGATCTGTCCGCCGTTGGCCGAATGAAGTTTAATCGCCGTGTGGGCCGTGATGAGTCAGAAGGCAGCGGAATTCTTGACAATGATGACATTCTCGACACTCTGACGACGCTGGTCGATATTCGTAACGGCAACGGTACGGTCGATGATATCGATCACCTGGGCAACCGACGAGTCAGAAGCGTCGGCGAAATGGCGGAGAATGCATTCCGCGTTGGCCTGGTACGTGTAGAACGTGCGGTCAAGGAACGCCTCAACCAGGCAGAGACGGAAGGTCTCATGCCGCAGGACATGATCAATGCCAAGCCGGTCGCGGCGGCCGTAAAAGAGTTTTTCGGCTCCAGTCAGTTGTCGCAATTTATGGATCAGAACAACCCGCTTTCCGAAGTGACGCACAAGCGTCGCGTATCGGCGCTTGGGCCCGGTGGTCTGACGCGTGAACGGGCGGGATTCGAAGTCCGCGATGTGCATCCAACTCATTACGGTCGTGTCTGTCCTATTGAAACGCCTGAAGGACCGAACATCGGACTGATCAACTCGCTGGCTTGTTATGCGCGAACGAATGCCTATGGTTTCCTGGAAACGCCGTATCGAAAAGTGCTGAAAGGCAAGGCGACCGCCGACATTGAATATCTGTCAGCCATCGAGGAAAGTGGGCATATCATTGCCCAGGCGAATGCGAACCTGGATAAAAACAACAAGTTCATTGAAGAGCTGGTTGCAGTTCGTCATAAGAATGAATTTACGCTGTCCGAGCCTTCTGGCATCGAATATATGGACGTTTCACCGCGACAGATTGTGTCGGTGGCCGCCTCGTTGATCCCGTTCCTTGAGCACGACGATGCCAACCGCGCACTGATGGGCTCAAACATGCAACGTCAGGCGGTACCGACCTTGCGTACCGAGGCGCCTTTGGTGGGAACTGGAATGGAGCGCGTCGTAGCGGTTGATTCCGGGGTTACCGTTGTTGCCAAGCGTGGCGGCAAAGTCGACTCCGTGGATGCATCACGCATTGTCGTTCGCGTGAACGATGACGAGACCGATGCATCGGAAGCCGGCGTCGACATTTACAACCTGACCAAATATACGCGCTCCAATCAAAACACCTGTATCAATCAGCGGCCGCTGGTTAAAGAGGGTGATCAGATTGCGAAAAATGATGTGCTCGCTGATGGCCCGTCAACGGACATGGGTGAACTGGCGCTGGGCCAGAACCTGATGATCGCGTTCATGCCGTGGAACGGCTACAACTTCGAGGATTCCATTCTTATCTCGGAGCGTGTCGTCAAAGAAGATCGCTTCACGACCATTCATATTGAAGAACTGTCCTGTGTGGCGCGCGATACCAAGCTTGGTTCGGAAGATATCACCTCCGATATACCCAACGTTGGCGACGCCGCCCTGGCAAAACTCGATGAATCCGGTATCGCTTTCATCGGCGCAGAGGTCAAGGCTGGCGATATCCTGGTAGGCAAGGTTACGCCGAAAGGCGAGACGCAGCTTACGCCGGAAGAGAAACTGCTGCGTGCCATTTTCGGTGAGAAAGCATCGGACGTTAAGGACACCTCATTGCGCGTTCCGCCTGGCATGGATGGCACAGTCATCGATGTACGCGTGTTCACCCGCGATGGTGTGGAGAAAGACAACCGCGCACTCGCGATCGAACGGGCGGAACTCGAAAGCGTTCGCAAGGATCTCGACGACACACTCAGAATCCTCGAAGAGGATATCTATGAGCGTATGGAGCGTTTGCTGACCGGAAAGATGGCGCAAGGCGGACCGAATAGTCTGAAAGCTGGCAGCAAGATTACAGCGGCCTATCTTCAGGAATTGCCGCGTGAGCAATGGTTTGAAATTCGCCTGAAAAATGACGACGCCAATGAGCAGCTTGAAAAAGCGGCAGAGCGGCTGAAAGCGCAACGCGGTGAATTTGACGAACTCTTCGAAGAGAAGAGAATGAAGATTACGGCGGGCGACGATCTTGCTCCGGGCGTGCTAAAGATGGCCAAGGTGTATCTGGCGGTCAAACGCCGCATACAGCCGGGCGACAAGATGGCAGGACGTCATGGTAACAAGGGTGTTATTTCCACCATCGTACCGGTCGAGGATATGCCTTACCTCGAAGACGGCACGCCGGTTGATATCGTCCTGAACCCGCTGGGTGTTCCATCACGAATGAACGTCGGACAGGTGCTGGAAACGCATCTGGGCATGGCGGCCAAGGGTATCGGTAACAAGATCAACGGAATGCTCAAGGCACAAGAGTCGACCACCAAGATTCGGCAGTTCCTCGACGCGGTTTACAACAAAACCGGTGGTCGGCAAGAAGATCTCAAGAGTATGAACGACGAAGAGATTCTTGAGTTGGCCGGTAATCTGACCAATGGCCTGCCGACCGCAACACCGGCATTTGACGGCGCCGACGAGGATGAGATCAGAGGTCTCCTGGAACTCGCCGACCTGTCAGCGACCGGACAATATCAATTGTCCGATGGTCGTACCGGCGAGAAGTTCGATCGTGAGGTGACCGTGGGTTACATGTACATGCTCAAACTCAACCACCTGGTTGATGACAAGATGCATGCACGCTCGACCGGCCCCTACAGCCTCGTGACGCAACAGCCACTGGGCGGCAAGGCTCAGTTCGGCGGACAGCGATTCGGCGAAATGGAGGTCTGGGCGCTGGAAGCCTATGGCGCCGCCTATACCTTGCAGGAAATGCTGACGGTGAAATCGGACGACGTGCAGGGCCGCACCAAGATGTACAAGAACATCGTGGATGGTGAGCACGAGATGGATGCCGGCATGCCCGAATCCTTTAACGTACTGGTTAAAGAGATTCGTTCGCTGGGAATCAACATTGAACTGGAAACAGACTGATGAAAGATCTTCTGAAGCTATTTAAATACCAGAACCCCGTAGAGGATTTCGATGCCATCCGTATTGGCCTCGCGTCACCGGAAATGGTTCGTTCGTGGTCTTTCGGCGAGGTCAAGAAGCCGGAAACCATCAACTACCGGACCTTCAAGCCGGAACGCGACGGTTTGTTCTGCGCCAAGATTTTTGGCCCGATCAAAGACTACGAATGCCTGTGCGGAAAATACAAGCGCCTGAAACATCGCGGTGTCGTGTGCGAGAAATGCGGTGTCGAGGTTACTCAGACCAAGGTTCGTCGTGAGCGTATGGCGCACATCGACCTGGCCAGCCCGGTGGCACATATCTGGTTCCTGAAGTCACTACCGTCACGAATTGGCCTGATGCTGGACATGACGCTGCGTGAAATCGAACGTGTGCTGTACTTCGAGGCTTTCGTGGTGGTCGAGCCGGGCATGACTCCGCTGGAGCGTGGCCAGTTGATGACCGATGAAATGTATCTCGAAGCCATCGAGCAGTACGGCGACGAATTCGATGCCCGAATGGGCGCCGAAGCCGTGCGCGAGATGCTGAGCACCATCGATCTGCAGCGCGAAGTTCTGCAAGTCCGGGAAGATATCGGTGCAACGCGATCTGAAACCAAGATCAAGCGACTGTCGAAGCGTCTCAAATAGCTGGAATCGTTTATTGAGTCTGGCAACAAGCCGGAGTGGATGGTCCTGACTGTATTGCCAGTGCTGCCGCCCGATTTGCGTCCGCTGGTGCCGCTCGATGGTGGTCGTTTTGCGACCTCGGATCTGAATGATCTGTATCGTCGTGTGATCAATCGCAACAACCGCCTGCGTCGTCTGCTGGAGCTCAATGCGCCCGATATTATTGTGCGCAACGAGAAGCGTATGTTGCAGGAGTCTGTGGACGCGCTGCTGGATAACGGCAGACGCGGTCGTGCAATAACGGGTACCAACCGGCGCCCGCTGAAGTCACTCGCGGACATGATCAAGGGTAAGCAAGGACGTTTCCGACAGAATCTGTTGGGCAAGCGCGTGGATTACTCCGGTCGATCCGTCATCGTGGTTGGGCCGACACTCAAGCTGCATCAGTGTGGGCTGCCGAAGAAAATGGCACTGGAACTGTTCAAGCCTTTTATCTTCTCAAAATTGCAGATGCGCGGCGAAGCTACAACGATCAAGGCTGCAAAACGTCTGGTAGAGCGGGAAGGCAGTGAAGTCTGGGATATTCTCGAAGAAGTCATTCGTGAACACCCCATCATGCTGAAC
>CAYUOY010000157.1:0-9217 GCA_964446495.1 uncultured Woeseiaceae bacterium
AGCCCAATGTCGGGTTTTGGCAGTGCCAGCATGACCAATTCGAGCTCGTGCGATGCTTGCACGCGATCCCAGAAATCCGCATCACCCGGATCACCGAGGACAACGTTGCGGCCACTCGATCGGTGCTGGCTGACCGTGATCGGATCGGTGTCCACACCCACGACAGTGGCGCCGTATCGGTTGCGCATCGCGTCGTAGGCGCCAGTGCCCACGCCACCCATACCGACGACTACAATTGTTGCCCCTTCAACTTCCAGCAAGCGGTCATCTGTCAGTCGCTCGTCGCTTTGCCAACGTCTCCAGGTTGTTTGATGTTGTGCGTAGAGCCGATGCGCAACGGAATTCAAGCCCGCGGCAATCGCGAAGGACAAGGACATGGCAATCGCGATGACGATTAACCACTCGCCGTCTATCCACCCCTTCGCGACACCCACGGTGGCAACAATCAGGCCAAACTCACTGTAATTGGTAAGGCTAAGCGTCGTCAGTAGTGAGGTGCGCGCACGCAGCTTGAAACGCGACAACAGTGCGAAAAATAGTGCTGACTTGAAGAAAATAAAGGGTGTGATTAACGCGCCAACGAGGAACGTCTCCAATGTTGGCTGCGCTGTAAGTCCAATGGATAGAAAGAACCCAAGCAAAAACAGGTCTTTGAATCCCAACATCGTCTTCGCCAATTCGTCAGCCTTGGAGTGGGTTGCAATAAGTACCCCGAGGACAAGCGCCCCCAGATCACCTTTCATTCCGACCAGTTCGAAGAGTTCAGCGCCGCCCAGGGCGAGCAGGAATCCGTAAAGCACCAATAGCTCGCCGTGACCGACACGCTGCAGCAATTGATGCAGCAACCGCCTGAGAGGGATGAGTAAAAATAATAAAAGTGCCCAAAGTGATGGCACTTTACCGACCGAGACGGCTAGAAAGATGACAGCGGCAATGTCTTGCACGATCAGGACGCCGATTGCGATTCGACCGTGCATTGAGGTCATTTCGCCTTTCTCTTCAAGCGCCTTGACGACGAACACCGTGCTGGAAAAACTCAAGGCGAATGCGATCAGCAGGGCACTCTGCAGTGTCAGGTTTGAGAAAAACGGAATTCCCGCCAGGGTCAACGAGTAAATGCCGAGACCGAAAACTCCAATGACGACCAAGGTGTGAATGCCGGTGACCGCCCACACTTGCGGTCGTGCCAGCATTCGAAGATTCAACTTCAGGCCAACGGTGAACAACAGGAGCGTAATACCAAGGTCAGCCAGTATTTGCAGCAAGTCATCGTTGGCAATGCCCTGGGTACCCAGTAGAAATCCGGCCGCCAGAAATCCGACCAGAGGTGGCAGTCCCACCGACCTTGATAGAAAGCCCATGCCAAAGGCTAAAGCTATCCAGGCAACGTCACTCACCGCGATAGCGACCCAACTAAAATCCACGAGCTCCACTAGAATTCTATCCGTTCCATGGGTCATCCCACTTGCATTCGTACTCTCGAGCGATCTGAAAATAGTCTATGGCTATTCTGGCTTCAAATCCTTCTTTGCGCAGGTAATGTCCGTTGTAGTGGAAACTCATCGGGTATCGAAAATCGAGAACATAGTCGACAACGCATCGCTCAAGGACAGGGTCGGAACTATCGACAACGCGCGCATTATTGGGAATTTCATCGTCAGAAACATCCGAAGGTCGTATCTTTTGAGTAAGCGGACGTAGGCAACGCTACGCAGAATGTAGCCGCAACCAACAACGTCGTCACACAGCAATTCATATTTGTAGTATACCGATGTTACCCACGGCCCGTATTTATCGACCGGGACTGCGCGCGCAACAATCATTCCGCCAACAGCGCTGCCCGATTCACCGCGCGATACATCTCCTTGCAGAGTATCAGCCGCCCGAGACGGGGTTTCAAAAGGGCTAATGCATGTTGCCGTAAAATGACCGATTACAGATGTTTTCGGACAATATTGACTCGTAGCTCGACCCTATACTTTGAGCATTGATTCCTGGTGGAGAGAATAATGCGGAAGAAATGGACGAGAACCCTGCGTGTCGCCGCGTTATTGCCATTGAGTGTCGCCGCCTCTGCGAACGACACATCGAGTTCGCGATTGGAATGCTGGACACTACTCAATTTCGACGAAAGTGCGGCCATGACCTTACCAATCGGCAAAGAGCAATTCGGACTGGTCACGATTACATTGAACGGGATGGAATTAACAGCGGCCTATGTATCCGATGGACTAGAGCATCGGTGGTATATCAACCCAGAGGAAGGCGAGGAGGTCAGTTCCGACTATCAAGTAATCGTCAATGCAGATTTGACTGCAGCTTATTACGATTTGAAAGGACTGAAAGTCGGTGAGGAACCGCAGGCACAGACTGACTTTTTCTGCCGTTTCGTCGCCGAGAAGTAGCCGTACTAATCGAGACGGACTTTCAGGATAGCTGGATCTACTTACGCCCGGATATGATCTCCTTACCGAAGTTCGGCTATCACTCTCGTGAGATGCTGAATACTCAGACCGGTAATCCGTTTGCGACCGAAGCTGTGTGATAATCCGTCACTAGATGCGGTATTCGGCAGGTAGTCCGGTACGGGTGCCGAAAGCGAGAGCTGGTGACTAACAAATGATATTCGAAACCCATGACCCGATCCCTCCATTAGATTCTCTTATAGAAAGCATTTTCCACTTCAAGGGTTTTCAGCCAGATCATTCTGTTGAGAGAGTTATACCGACCGGGCACGTGTTCATCATATTTGAATTGGACGGTATGGAACGCCAGACGTTCGACAATGGCACGCTGAAACCGAATGCCAGTTATCGGAGTGCGTGGGTATCGGGCGTGCATCGTAATTATATCTCAATATCGGCTCACCAGGACTCTGAGATGTTCGTCATTCAATTCAAGGCGTTTGGCGCCCATCCGTTCCTGCATCTGCCGATGGATCAGGTTGCGGATAAAGTGGTAGCGGGCAGTGACATCCTGGACGGCGGACTCTTGCAGTTGCGAGAAGACATTGTGACAGCGGTGACTTCGGCGGACAAATTTTCGATCGTCGATAGCTGGCTCGAGTCACGATACCTGGAGCAACTGAAGGCACCGAAGTCCATCGTCGAAATGGTCGAGCTTCTACAGAAGCAACCAGCCTCAAAGCTCAATGAAATCATCGGCGGGTTTGCGGGTACCCAAAAACATCTGATCTCTCAGTTCAAGAAATTCATCGGAATTACGCCGAAGCATTTCCAGCGAATTCTACGATTCAACGACGTGTTTATTCAGATACAGAACGACCAATTCCTAAGTTGGTCCGATATCGCCCATCAATGTGGCTACTCGGATCAATCCCACTTTATTCGCGAATTCAATCATTTCTCAGGCTTCAATCCCGAATCTCTTCTGAAAACCCAATTCGAACCCGACGCTGCGAATTTCTTTCCGTTGGATCGGGATGGTTAATTTTATTCTATATCGTTTCGCTCACGCCGATTACTGTTACGAAATGTCGCGTCAAGGAGTCGATCAATGTCATCCCCGGATAAAATGGCAGCAACGATGTTACGGAATGTGCCCGGCAAGACAGGGAAGTCACTGAGCAAGTGGCACGGGATTCTCAGAGAATCATCGTTGGAAAAACACGGACTACTCGTGAACCACCTCAAAAAGGACCACGGCGTTACGCACGGTTTTGCGAATCTCATTGTAGCCAGATTCCTTGGGTCAGATTCCGGGTCGAAAAGCGACCTCGTCAAACAGCAGTACTCAGGCGGGAAAGCGGACCTCCGTCCCACTTACGATGCACTTGTGAAAGCCATTGCACGGTTTGGCGAGGACGTAGAAATCGCCCCAAAGAAAGCCTATGTCAGCCTTCGACGCAAAAAACAATTCGGCTTGATCCAACCATCGACGAAAACAAGAATTGATGTCGGTTTGAATTTCACAGACAAAAAGGCAACCACACGCCTCGAAAAGTCAGGCAGTTTCAATGCAATGGTCAGCCACCGAGTTCGACTGTCGGATGTTGGCGATGTCGATAAACAACTCATCGAGTGGTTGAAAGAGGCGTATCAAGAAGCCGGGTAGGGCACTCATACAAATGGGAGGATGATCAGTGAATGAACAAACGGCGCCTGAAATTTTGTCGGTTGGAAGTATTCCACCCAAGTGGTATTGGCTAGCATCCATATTTGGCCTGGTCTGGAACCTGGCTGACTTAGTGGCTTTCGCAGGACAGTTGACGCTGGACTTAAGTTCGCTGCCGGCTGCCGAACGAGCTTTTCACGAGGCGATGCCGTTTTGGGCGACAGGTGCGTTCGCGGCAGCAGTTTCCGGTGGCGTGCTCGGTGCTGTCGCGCTCTTGCTTCGACGGCGCTGGGCATTCCTTCTATTCGTCGTAAGCGTCCTGGGTATCGTAGTACAGGTCAGCCATTCGCTATTTGTCGGCGATGGTATCGAGGTCTTTGGGCCGAGCGGTTTTATTCTACCGCTGCTGACCTTCATTATTGCCATTGCGCTAGCTGCGTTCGTGCGCCACTCCGCCGAACGCGGGTGGCTGAAATAGGTGATTCGTCTTTGCAAATCTGCTTCCATTCAAACATTGATGCCTGGCGTTCTCTATGAAACACGAGGTAGTCCGCCCAATGCTCCAATACTTTGTTCTAGGTTCCCTCATCACCAGCATCTGGCAGGCCAGTGAATATATAGACCGACCCGGAATCGATGCCCCTGACCACGTCGTCAACCAAGCGTGCCCCGACCGCTGCGGTATTCCCGGAGAGCGCCACCTTTCCGCCGAATTGGTCGCCCGCCTTGCCATCGGTCGCAGTGAGTTTGGTTTTCTGACTCCAGGTGGCCCCGGAACGAGTGAATACATACGCCGAACCCGAATCAACGCCGTTGACGCCGTCATTAAATTGGGCCCCGATCAGGGCGACATTTTTGGTGAGCGCAACCGTGTAGCCGAACCAGTCGCCCGCTCCGCCATCGACGGCGGTTAACTTGGCTTGCTGTCTCCAGCTGCCCTCAGAGCGAGTGAATACATATGCCGAACCTGAATCAATACCGTTAGCGTCGTCATCATCGAGGCGCGACCCGATCAAAACGGTATCGCCAGAGAGCGCGACTCTGACGCCGAACAAGTCGCCCGCATCGCCATCAGCGGCTGTGAGTTTGGCCTGTTGGCTCCAGTCGCTCCCGGAGCGAGTAAAGACATACGCTGAACCCGAATCGACACCGTTAACATCGCTGTCATCAGCGTTCGCCGTAATCACAGCGGTGTCGCCAGACAACGCAACACTGTAGCCAAACTCGTCGCCGGCTGCGCCATCGGCGGCGGTGAGCTTGGCTTGCTGGCTCCAGCTTGTTCCGCAACGAGTGAATACATACACCGAACCGGCATCAATACCGTTCGCCTCGTCATCATCGAAACGGGCCCCGATCAAAATAGTGTCGCCAGAGAGCGCTACGCTGTAGCCGAACAAGTCGACCGCTGCGCCATCGGACGCGGTCAGCTTGGCCTGCTGGGTCCAACTAGTTCCGGCGCGAGTAAATACATACACCGAACCCGAATCAACGCCATTCACATCGCTGTCGTCCGCATCGGCAGGTACAACCGCGGTGTCGCCGGAAAGCGCGACTCGCACGCCAAACCAGTCTCGGTCCGAGCCGTCAGCGGCGGTGAGTCGGGCCTGCTGGCTCCAGGTCGTTCCGGAGCGAGTGAATACGTACGCTGATCCCGATTCGAGGCCGTTGGCATCGTCATCATCAAATCGAACTCCAATCAACGCGGTATCGCCGGACAGAGCGACGCTATACCCAAACTGATCTCCCGCGGCGCCATCGGCGGCGAAAAACTTTGTCTCCTCAACGGGCGACGCCGACCAGGTAGGCATGGCAACTATCAGCATCACGCCGGTCAGCGCGAGTGACATACATTTTTTCGTTGGCTCATTACCCATATAGTTTGTCACCTTACTGTCCGCGGACCTCCCTATCATATGCGTATAATGTATATTATGTTAAATTAAAGATATTCTTGTTCGAGATACCCTGTGCAACGGTAGCCAAGTGGACACAGCACCGCCCAATCCTCGCACCCTCGCCGTGCGTGGCTCTATGTTGAATTAGTGACCGATATCGTGGTCTCCAGCCGTCGCGAGTCCGCTCTCGTACGCGAACACGACCGCTTGCGCGCGGTCCCGCAGACCAAGCTTGGCGAGGATGCTCGACACGTGGGACTTTACGGTCGCAGTGCCAATGAATAATTCTTCGGCAATTTCGGTGTTGCTTAGACCGCGGGCAATCGCAGATAACACTTCGCCCTCGCGGTCAGTGAGTCGTTCAAGACGCTCGGATACCCGGGTGTCGACCCCGAGACGATTCGCGAATTGGCTGATGAGGCGCCGTGTAATAGATGGCGCGAGAAGAGCGCCGCCGTTAGCGACGGTGCGCACAGCACTGACAAGCTCTCCCGGTGGGATATCCTTCATCACAAATCCGCTCGCACCGGCGCGCAGCGCTTTGTAGACGTATTCATCGGGGTCGAACGTCGTCAAGATCAACACTCGAACGGCCCAGTCGGCCTCCTCGACGATCCTGGAGGTTGCTTCCAGACCGTCCATTTCCGGCATCCGAATATCCATGAGGATCACGTCAGGGCGATGCACCCGGGCCACCTCGATCGCCTCGAACCCTGTGCCCGCCTCGGCGACCACCTCGATGCCATCCTGGTGTGAAAGAACCATGGCAAACCCGCCCCGCACCAACGCCTGATCGTCAACAACCGCAACAGTAATGCTCATGTCAGCGCCGAACCGAGCGGCAATTCCGCACTGACTCTAAATCCACCGTCTGGACGCGGCCCGGCGTCGAGGCTCCCGCTTAACAGTTGTGCTCGTTCGCGCATACCAACGATTCCGTGTCCCGACCCGGGCAGTATAGTGACACTTTGCCCGTTATCGAGCACTTCAATTGCGACCCGGTGTTTGTCAATGCGAAGTCGCACACTCGTCCGGGCGCCGGGTCCGGCGTGCTTGAGCACGTTGGTCAATGCTTCCTGAACAATGCGGTAAGCGAACAAATCCACGCGAGCCGGCAACTCAGTCTCCGCTGCGGGAATCGCCAGTTCAATATCCAGACCCGCGTCTTTGAGACCTTCTACCAACCGCGGAATATCGGCGATACCGGGTTGGGGGCCGAGCCTGCCGACTTCTGCTTCCGGTCGAAGCACGCCCATCAAGTGACGCAACTCATTCAGCGCCTGGCGCCCTTCACTCTCTACGGCTTTCATGGCTTGCAACGCCGCTTCCGGGTCGCGCGCAGCAACCGTCGTGGCGGCACCAGCCTGCACTGTCATCAAACTCACTCGGTGCGCCACCACATCGTGCAACTCGCGTGCGATTCGAGTTCGCTCCTCTGTCACAATCCGACAGGCTTCAGCCGTTTGCTCGCGCTCCAGTCGTACAGCGCGTTCTTGAAGTAACCCTACGTAGTCGCCACGTGCCCGAATACGCTTACCGACGTACCACAACAACAACGGCAGAAGAAGCACGACTCCTATCTCCATTGAAAATGTGACGCCAACCTGTTCACTGATTCCGACCAATGCGACAGTAGCGGCCAGCCAAATGTAGCTCCAGTGATCGTTGTTCGCGTATCGGCCTGCGCCGTACAGCGAAACTACGGTGGCGATCAAAGGGCCGTCAAAGTATCCAAGTGCCATTGACAGCGCGGACGTTACCCATACGACTCCCAGAGTTTCCAGTGGACGGGATCGACGCCAGATCAGGGCCGCGCTGGACACCGCAAAAATGCCATAGGCCGTGAGCGGAATATCGATCGTCGTATCACTCACAATGCCTAGGTTGGCGCCCTCCTCCGATACGATCAGGGTCACCAGAAATACGACCACGGCCAGCAGGGAATCCGCTGTACGCGGCCAGCGCGCGAAAGGTCCGCGCAACGGTTTCCACGTGCCGGTGAACAATGATTGCGAGTCCTTTTTCATCCAGTTCGCCATCTCACGATGATGGCACAACCGCTACGCAATCGGCGGTAATCGGTATTCATCCGCCTACGGTACGTTAACTCGCTGAAACCGTCACCCTTCCTCGGAATGATGCCGGCCTCCCCCTTGCGGCGGAGCGCTTTCGGTGTGCAGGTGCCTCGGATCGTCCGTCGGGAGGAGCCGTAGATGGATCTTGGGGACGATGACGGCGGCCGTAGTTTTGCATATCGTCTTGCAACCTATTTGCGCACCTCAATGCACCACCAACGCAAAAGACCGACCTCGTTCACGGGGAAGATCCAGTGAGTGGTTCATGTTCGATCTCAGGAGACAGAAATGATCAACGATATACAGAAGCTGGGCGGTGTTGCTGCGCTGGCTGAAGCCGTAGCCTACCTGGTTGGTTTTGTATTGTACTTCTTGTTACTGGACGCATCGGGCTACGACGGCCCGGTCGGACAGGTGGCTTTCCTTGTAGATCATCAGGCCACCTTATCCGTTGCGAACTTACTCATCTATATCGCCGCCAGTATTTTCCTGGTGGTGTTAGTCCTGGCGCTACATGAGCGATTGCGGACAGGCTCATCGGCAATGGTTCAGATAGCGACCGTCTTCGGCCTTATCTGGGCCGGCCTGGTGATGGCTAGCGGCATGATTTTTAGCATTGGCACAGAAACGGTCGTCAATCTCTACGCAGCAGACCCTGCTCAAGCGGCAACAGTCTGGTTGACGATCGGTGCAGTGCACGATGCACTGGGAGGCGGGACCGAGATCGTCGGTGGCCTGTGTCATAAATAATCGTTACATCGACGCGTGGGTATTTCTCGACTTCGCGCTTCACATCCTCGACCGGCGCAAGCATCAACCAATTGGCCCAGCCCTTTGGTCCGGCATCACCCCAGAGTTTTTTCACTGCCCGGAACTCACCGCCAATATGGCGTTGATAGGCCCCAGTCTTTTCCATTTCGGACAACAGTGCGCCAGTGTCCCGCCAGGCCCGGAACGCAACCATGGCATTGGTCTCACCAGCTGAAAGGCCGATTGAAACCTGCGGTTTGATACCTAGCACATCGCGCAGGAGCGTGACATGCGCCTGACAAAGCAGCGTCATTGAGCGGAGTTGGTCAAATGGAATATCGAGAGGCGTTGCCAGCAAGGGCGCAAGCTCAGCAGCGACATCATGCTGGGCGGCCAACGTCTCACCAACTTCGGGGAATGCGC
>CAYUOY010000158.1:0-9130 GCA_964446495.1 uncultured Woeseiaceae bacterium
TGCCCAGAAATACCGAAATTGAGGCTAGCCACAGAAAGAATAACAAGGTGCTGGCACCCAGTAATTTCATGACCGATTCAAGATTAACCCCGATCAACTGGCCAATAACACCGCCCGCAGTTTCGCGAAATCCAACGCCAGAGAAATGCAACGTGGCCAGCGCACAGCTGGTGACCAGCGTGGCCAGGAAACCACCGAACCGCAAAGTGAAATCGGCTCGGGTCAATTCCTGTTGCGTCTTTTGCTCGTTGAAAATCATCCAGCCAAAGTAGAACACCATGACCGTAAACAAATAGGCTGGCCGGCCGAACAGGCTGAATAGGAGATCGGCGATCAGCGCCCCTACCCAACCGACGCCATTGCTTATTCCAGTAGCGCTGCTTGCCTGATTAAATCCCGGGTCAGCCGCGTTGTAGGTAAAAAGTGCAACCCACAATATGGCGGCCAGTGAGCCGAATACCCACAGCGCACCCTCACGCAGCGAACGAACCAGGTGCGCTGAGATTCCAGTGGCAGTTTTGGTTGACTGGCGAGTTTTGGCCATAATTAATGTAAATTGAGACGTTTGGTAGCTAAGACCATGATTCTAATACACTCCGAGCCGCCCGTCTCCTGTTATGGGTGACACTTTCAAGGCCAGCGCAAGCGCAATGACTTTTGCTCGGAGAAAGTCTTTTCCCTACACTTGCCGTTCGATCAATCGCCCGACAGACGGATCGCTCACACCGGGCTTGAAGACGCCATGAACGGACACACTTCATGATCTTCTGGCTGGACGAGTGACTGGCTGCCCGGCCAATTTCATGAAGGCGAAGTATACATGAGCGAAACCAAACATTGCCGCGTTCTCATTCTGGGATCGGGGCCCGCTGGCTATTCGGCAGCCGTCTATGCGGCGCGGGCCAATCTCGATCCCGTCATCGTTACCGGTATCGAACAGGGTGGGCAACTGATGACCACCACCGATGTCGATAACTGGCCCGGCGACGTCGAGGGCTTGCAGGGACCGGAACTGATGCAGCGGATGCTGCGTCATGCCGAAAGATTCAATACTGAAATCGTGAACGATCACATCAACAAGGTGGACCTTTCGACACGTCCATTTCTGCTGGAAGGTGACTATCGACATTACACCTGCGATGCATTGGTCATTGCGACCGGTGCCACGGCCATGTACCTGGGATTACCTTCAGAGGAAGCCTTCAAAGGGCGTGGTGTATCTGCCTGTGCGACTTGCGATGGATTTTTCTATCGCGGCAAGGATGTTGCCGTGATCGGTGGTGGCAATACCGCCGTCGAGGAAGCTTTGTATTTGAGCAACATCGCCAGCACCGTCACGCTCGTACATCGGCGCGATGCATTGCGTTCGGAAAAAATACTGCAGGATCATTTGTTTCAGAAAGCTGAGGAAGGCAATGTCCGGCTTCTCTGGGATCACGTGGTGGATGAAGTTCTGGGAGATGATGCCGGCGTAACCGGCCTGCGCGTGCGCAGCACCAAAGACGCGACGAAAACGCAGGACCTGGATCTTACCGGAGTTTTTATTGCCATCGGCCATCGTCCGAATACCGAACTGTTTGAGGATCAGTTGGAGATGAGGAACGGTTACATTACGATCAAGACCGGCCTCAGCGGTGATGCAACAGCAACCAGCATCGCCGGTGTATTTGCGGCCGGCGACGTAGCGGATCAGGTCTATCGACAGGCCATTACCTCCGCGGGTGCCGGCTGTATGGCCGCACTGGATGCGGAGAAATATCTCGATGCACTGGAGTCGACAACAGAGCGTGTCGCTACCGCCTGATGACCTCGCCTGAAAGGCCCGTGTCATGAGCGTCGAGATTGTCGAGGACATCTCGCAGCTGGACTGCCGCGCATGGAACCGTCTGAATAACGGTCGATATCCATTCCAGCAGTATGAGTTCTTGCAGGCAGCGGAAAAAACAGGCTGCGTGTCCGCAGCGAGCGGCTGGACACCCCGGCACGTCGTGCTGTTTGATGCCCGCGGCGAAATTAGTGCAGCCATGCCGCTGTACGAGAAGACGCACTCCTGGGGCGAATTCGTTTTTGACTGGGCGTGGGCGCAGGCTTACGAGAATGCCGGCCTGCCCTACTATCCCAAACTGGTGGCGGCCGTGCCCTTTACACCGGCTCCCAGCCGACGGATTCTATTGGCGGACAACGAGGATCAGGAAGCCGCCAACCAGGTGCTGCAGTGCGCATTGGAGCTGGCACGGGAATCCGGGTTCTCGTCACTGCACGTCCAGTTTCCACATCCGGATGAATTGCCACTTCTTGAACAAGCCGGGCTGAAGTTGCGCAAGGACTGTCAATTTCACTGGCACAACCGAAATTACGCATCCTTTGATGATTTTCTACAGTTATTCAGCGCCGCCAAACGCAAGAAGGTGCGCCGGGATCGGCGCCGCGTCGCCGAACAGGAAATAAAATTTCGCTGGCTTGGCGGTGACGAAATGGACGGGGCGCTTTGGCAGGATGTCTACACGTTGATCAGCAACACCTTTCGCCGCCGCGGCACGCTGCCCTATTTCAATCTCGATTTTTTCCTCGAGGTCTCGAAACGCTTGCCGGAAAGCATTGGCGTCGCCCTCGCGGAGCAACGCGGTCGAGCGATTGCGGCAGCGGTATTTTACGTCGGTCATGATGCTCTCTACGGGCGTTACTGGGGCAGCGATGCGCACTATGACGCTCTGCACTTTGAAACCTGTTATTACCAGGGTATCGAATATTGTATCGCCAGGCATTTGCGCCACTTCGAACCCGGCACTCAGGGCGAGCACAAGATTAGTCGCGGCTTCAGCCCTGTGACCACCTGGTCAGCACACTGGCTCAAACAAGCGGAATTCTTCGCAGCCGTGGGCCGATACCTGGACGAAGAACAGCGCCATATCGAGAACTACGTTGAGGCCGTCCATGACCACAGCCCATACCGGAAGGGTATTCGACTCTCTGACCAGGAGGACTCGTCCTGAATACTCCGCGCATCCACTGGCTCAGCAGCGGCGATCAGCCGGATGCTTTCCCGCCGATTTCAGCCGCCTGCCGGGAGCCGGACGGATTGCTGGCGGCCGGCGGCGATCTGTCCACGGACCGACTTCTTTACGCCTACCAACACGGTATTTTTCCATGGTACGGGGAGGACCAGGTGATCCTGTGGTGGTCACCGGATCCACGCTGCATTATTAACACGGATGAACTCCACGTATCACGCCGGCTACGGCGTGATCTGAAAAATTCTACGTATAGATTCTCGTTCAACCAGGATTTCGCCGCTGTCATCGCCGCATGTGCCGCCCGTCGATCGACCCAGGATGGCACCTGGATCACTACCGATATGGCGTTGGCATACCAGAATTTGCACCGGCAGGGCTGGGCACATTCGGTCGAGATCTGGCGCGAAAACGAGCTGGTTGGCGGTTTGTACGGACTGGCAATCGGTCGCGTGTTTTTTGGTGAGTCCATGTTCAGCCGGGTCAGCAATGCGTCCAAAATGGCGCTGCTGGCGCTTTGTCAGTGGCTCGCGAAACACGGTTTCTCGACGCTCGATTGCCAGGTAGTTTCACCCCATCTGCTGTCGCTGGGCGCCCGACTCGTACCGCGTCAGGAGTTTCAGGAGCTACTGGAATCAGCCTGCAACTTAGCCAAAAAAACCGCTCAATGGCCATCCGAACGCCTTAGCGTGAAATCCCTGGCGTGAATTCCGGCCCAATTGGCACTGGCGCATTGCAATAAAGGTTCCGTTTCTGCACAATTCGCGAGCCTTAGCAACCAGAGACAGAAGGACCTTGGCAAAAGAAGAAGCACTGCAGATGGAAGGCGTGGTCAAAGAGACCCTGCCCAACACAACATTTCGCGTCGAACTCGAGAACGGCCACGTAGTGACCGCCCACATTTCGGGGAAGATGCGCAAACACTACATCCGGATTCTCACCGGAGATAGCGTGACCGTGGAATTGACGCCGTATGACCTGAGCAAGGGTCGTATTATCTATCGCGGCCGATAACCGCGAGCCGCCGCTATCGCGGCATGTGCTCAAGCTCCTTAACGACCGGCTCCAGATTTAGCTGCAAGTTTCCGTCCGATCCGACGGAGATTCGCACGTGTCCGCCGTCCGCAAGTTTGCCGAATAAAAGTTCCTCGGCCAATGGCCGCTTGATGTGCTCCTGAATCACCCTGGCCATGGGTCGGGCGCCCATTTTCGGATCGTAACCCCGATCAGCGATCCAGGTCCGCGCCTCATCATTGAGTTCCAGCGTCACCTCGTTTGATTCCAGTTTCGCTTCAAGTTCTACGACCAGCTTGTCGACGACGCGCGCCACTGAGCGCGCATCCAGCGCCGCAAATTGGATGATGGAATCCAGCCGATTGCGAAATTCGGGCGAAAAAGACTTTTTGATGATTTCCATCCCGTCCGCCGTATGGTCCTGGTGGGTAAAGCCGATTGAGGCTCTGCTCATCTCGCGCGCTCCGGCATTGGTCGTCATGACCAACACGATATTGCGAAAATCAGCTTTGCGACCGTTGTTATCCGTCAGCGTGCCGTGGTCCATAACCTGCAACAGCAAATTGAATACTTCCGGATGCGCTTTTTCAATTTCGTCGAGCAAAATGACGGCATGGGGGTTTTTGCTGACGGCTTCTGTCAGTAACCCGCCCTGGTCGTAACCCACATAGCCGGGCGGCGCGCCAATAAGGCGCGACACGGTATGCCGTTCCATATATTCCGACATGTCGAAGCGAATCAACTCGACCCCGAGAATCATGGCCAGCTGCCGCGTTACTTCCGTCTTCCCGACACCGGTGGGGCCCGAAAACAGGAATGAGCCGATCGGTTTTTCATCATCGGTCAAGCCAGACC
Organism: uncultured Woeseiaceae bacterium; assembly: GCA_964446495.1. Taxonomy (GTDB): domain Bacteria; phylum Pseudomonadota; class Gammaproteobacteria; order Steroidobacterales; family Woeseiaceae; genus JAADHU01. Next base: position 4,881 of record CAYUOY010000158.1, read on the forward strand.
GCGACATTTTAATGGCCGCACTCAACGCCTCAATGGCCTTGTCCTGGCCGAAAATCACGAGTTTCAGGTCCCGCTCAAGGCTGCGCATGACATTCTTGTCCGAGGTCGACACGCTTTTCGGCGGAATGCGCGCCATCTTGGCGACAATATTTTCGACCATTGTCACCGTTACTCTGTCGACCCGCTCCTCCCCCGATTGCAGGCGCAGGCTGGCGCCGGCCTCGTCGACGACGTCGATGGCCTTGTCCGGCAAATTCCGGTCGTTTATGTATTTGGCCGCGAGCGTCGTGGCAGCCGTCAGCGCCTCAGGCTCGTAAGTGACGCCGTGATGCTCTTCGAATCGTGAAATGAGCCCTTTCAGAATCTCAATCGTCTCATCAATACTCGGCTCTGGCACATCGATTTTCTGGAAGCGGCGCGCCAGCGCATGGTCTTTTTCAAAGATGCCGCGATACTCGGTGTAAGTGGTCGATCCGATGCAGCGTATGTCGCCATTGGCCAGTGCCGGCTTGATGAGATTCGACGCATCCATAACACCGCCGGAAACAGCACCTGCTCCGATGACCGTATGAATTTCATCAATGAAAAGAATGGCTCCGGGATCCTCGCGAACTTCAGAAATGACTGCTTTTAGTCGTTTTTCGAAATCACCGCGGTACTTGGTACCGGCGACCAGTGAGCCCATATCCAGCGCATAAATCGTGCTGCCCGTCAGGATCTCGGGAACGCGTTCCTCGACAATCATTTTCGCCAGGCCTTCGGCCAAAGCCGTCTTACCAACACCGGCTTCCCCAACATAAAGAGGATTGTTTTTGCGCCGACGGCACAGGATCTGCACCGTGCGTTCGATTTCGATTTCCCGGCCAATCAACGGATCTATTTTTCCCTCCATCGCTCTCTGGTTCAGATTGCTGGCAAATTTCGTCAATGCACTGGCTTCTGACGCTGCCGGAGAGTCCATCGAAATATCATCCGATTCGCCGCCTGGTTCACCCGGTAGCTGCGGCATGCCGTGCGAGATGTAATTGACGATATCAAGTCGGGTGATGTCCTGAGAATTCAGAAAATAAACAGCTTGAGACTGCTTTTCACTGAATATTGCGACCAACACGTTGCTGCCGCTGACCTCTTTTCGACCGCTCGACTGAACATGGAAAACAGCCCGCTGCAGCACCCGCTGAAAGCCAAGCGTCGGCTGTACATCCGCTTCTTCATCCGGCGCCATTAACGGCGTCGATTCATCGATGAATTCGACCAGATGCTGCCGCAGCGTCTCAATATTTGCATCACAGGTCTTGAGGATTTCATAGACCCGCGGAATGTCGATGAGTGCGAGCAACAAATGCTCGACCGTCATGAATTCATGCCGTCGATCACGCGCTCGTTGGAACGCTTCGTTCAGACAGAATTCTAGTTCGCTACTTAACATAATTATTGCCCGTGACCCTTTCTTGCCGGTCGAATTACGATTCTTCCATGGTACAAAGAAGTGGATGCTGTTGCTGCTGCGCAATGGTGTTGACCTGCGCGACCTTCGTTTCCGCTATCTCATAAGTAAACTCACCACAAATACCCTTGCCGCGTGTATGCACCTCGAGCATGACCCGCGTTGCGCTGGTACGTTCCATGCCGAACACACCCTGCAAGATCTCGACCACAAACTCCATTGGCGTGAAATCGTCATTGACCAATATGACCCGATAGAAAGGCGGTCGTTTCAATTTTGGGCGTTCCAGCTCCACCACAGGGTCGTGATGGCCGAAAATTTCGTCGTTGTCGCTGCGATCAGGCATTGTAAAAAAGTGACTCGTTCCAGTATGGATCAGGCTCGGAGCATCGGGGTGGCGAGCAGATAGCCATTATATATGGGACCTGACCCGTAATCTCCAAGGCGATTTTGCACAATTATCGCAAAATTTTCCGATCCCGGTGCCCTTTAGTCGGATATGCCTAAGAAACAGGCGGTATACTATTGCTGTAGTTCATTTTTTTATGATTTTCGACTTGTTTGCCGAGATGCGGAAACCTTATGATCGGGGCCCTGCGTTAATACACTGTGAGTGCAGCATTAACGTTGCAAACTGCTATCCCTGAGCCAATCCTATGTACAACTATGGCAATTGATGTCCAGCGACCGGCGACCGGCTTGCTAGGCAATATCGACAACCAGCAATTGCTGGCTATCGTACGTGCGAAATCGCCGGGCTGGGTGACCCTCTTGCTGGTCATCGCCATTGCCTGGCAGCTGGCACACATCGTCTGGACGCTCATCCCTGGAACGCCATTGGGGGACGCAATCGAAGCAAGCCCGTTCCCTGTCACTCCTTCTGGCGGAAATGCCGGTTCCACTGGGCGCAGCGACGTACAGGCGATTGCCAATGCGCATTTGTTTGGGGAAGCCTCTGCGGCCGAGTCGGTTGAGGTCATTCCCCAGGGACCGCTCGAAGACCTGGCTGAAACGCGGTTGGCGTTAACGCTGAAGGGAATCATGGCAGGCAGCGACGATTCATTGTCGATGGCGATCATCGCCGACAGTCGGGACGAAGAAAAAACCTACGCAATCAACGATGCGATTGTTCCGGGAACGACGCTCCACGCCGTCTATACGGAACAAGTGGTACTCAACCGCAGCGGCAACCTGGAAGCATTGAAGTTGCCTAAAGAGTTTCCGAAGACAGCCACCACCGTGAGGCGAAACCAGACCTCGGTGCGGCGCGCGACGACGGCCAACACGAATTCGAACGGTCGTAGTATCCAGAATGTGCTGGCCCGGAATGTCACCAAACTGGCCGACGTGATTCGGCCCACGCCATATTTCGTCGGCGGACAACAGCAAGGCTATCGCGTCTATCCCGGCCGGGACCGGAAAAAGTTTGCGGCGCTGGGTTTGCGACCGGGTGACCTGATCAAGGATATTGACGGAGCGTCGTTAACAGACCCGCAACAAGCTATGAAAATATTCGAGAATCTTGGTACCGCCGACCAGGTTTCTGTCACCGTGGAACGCAACGGTCAACCACAGGTTTTAGTACTCAGCACCAGTCAACTCAATCTCGACGACGAAAAATAGGCATCAACTTGAAAATATTGCGACTTGGCTTTAAGGATTTAGGTAAGCACACGGTATGTGCGCTGTTGCTGTCTTTTATCTTGCTGCCCCTGGTTTTGGCACAGCAATTAATCACACCTAACTACGTCGGTGCGGAATTGCGTGCCATCGTGCAAGCGGTCAGCGCAGTAACCGGCAAGAATTTTATTATCGACCCCCGGGTTCGGGCCGAAGTGACGATGCTGTCCTCGACGCCCATGACTCCGGATGCATTCTACGCGGCGTTCTTGTCAATACTCCAGGTACACGGATTCGTCGCCGTAACCAATGGCGACATTATCAAGATCGTCCCCGACGCCAGTGCGCGGCAATATCCCGGCTACACCAGCACCGACAACACCTCCGGTGATGACATCGTGACGCAGGTCATTCAGGTGCGCAACGTGGGCGCCGCGCAGCTCGTGCCAATATTGCGGCCGCTGGTGCCGCAATACGGACATTTGGTCGCACATCCCGGCTCCAACATGCTGATCATTTCTGATCGCGCCGGGAATGTTAAGCGCTTGCTCTCAATCATTCGTCGTATCGATCAATCCAATGACGAAGACATTGAAGTGGTACCGCTGGTCAATGCATCTGCGGGCGAAATTGTACGTGTACTGACAGTCCTGACGCAGGCCCCCAGAGCCGATGGCGCGCCCGTCAGCATAAACCTGGTCGCCGATGCGCGCACCAACAGCGTACTGATTGGCGGTGACAAGAGTGAACGATTGCGATTGCGCGCTTTGATAGCACATCTGGATACACCGCTCGAAGATGGCGGTGACACGCAGGTTCGGTATCTGCGTTATGCGGATGCCGAAGAGCTGGCACCCAAGCTTCAGCAGCATTTTGCACAACGACAGGGAGTGGCAGGCGCCGGAGGCGCTGCTGGCGGCGGGGGCGGAGTTGCCAACAGCCCGATCAGTGTCTGGGCTGACACCCAAACCAATGCCATTGTTGTGAATGCCCCGCCCAAGATGATGCGTTCGTTGATGACCATCGTCGACCGGCTCGATATTCGACGCGCGCAGGTTCTGGTCGAAGCCATCATCGTGGAGGTTATCGCCGACAGAACGGCAGAGCTTGGCGTTACCTGGGCTATTGACGGCAGCAACGGCGCTACCAGCCCCGTCGCGGTAACCAACTTCCCCGATTCGGG
>CAYUOY010000159.1:0-9114 GCA_964446495.1 uncultured Woeseiaceae bacterium
TTGCAACTAGGTGGCGTAGTTTCGCTATGGTACGTGCGTCGATACAATATTATCGCGTTAGGGGTATTCTTCATTTTGTCCATACCTTTTACCTACATAAACTCTGTGTACACGAACTACGGTAATTTTGGTGCCCATTTAGTTGCTGTGCCGTTATTTTGGATTGTCTACGGCAGCCTGGCTTTCTGTCTTCGTGCGAAGTTTGTCCGGAGTGGAGGACGCCATTTTGGCAATGCCACTTAACCAGGCGATACAGTTCGCACCTGCGGTGTCTGGCTGGTATACCGCCGGCCGCTGATCGCGGCGTTAGGTGTCAGAATGCATCAGCAATGGAACGGTAATCCAAGAAATAGCGAAATTGTTTACTCCATAAGCCTGTTTCGAGCCATCGTGGTACTTGGCATGCTTCTCTTTGGCACGTCTTTCGGCGTTTTTTTGGGCTTGTGCTCTTACTACTTTTTGAATCAAGGCGGCAGTTTACTCGGTACTCTTACAGCCTATGTGCTGGCAGGTTGGTTTGTGGGGCTTTTCGTTGGCTGGGTGAACAGGAAAACGTGGGGCTGTTACGAGTCAACACGCTGATCTGTCTTATTGTCGGGTGAAACGTTGAACCAGTTAACAGCTAACCAGCGAATGAAGTCGCCCACTGCGACGCGGCTACCGCGGCGCGCCTAATTCGGGCGTTAGTCCGTAGCAGAAATACTGTCGGCCCCTGGGGGTCCGCTATGCTTCCGAAAGCGAAGCCTGGAGAGGGTATGACGGGGCTAGCCAGGGCCGCAGCCCAAAGAGGATATTTTCCAGGTTTTCGGGCCGGAGCGGTCAATCCAGTGGCAACTATGCTGCTAGCTAATCGCTCGAGTTGTCGTCAACCGACTCATTGCGCGAACAGTTGAGAAAAGAAGAAATCCTGCTGGTCCAAGCAAGAAGGTGACAGGAAGACATAGCAAGACTATCCAAAAGGGTATGCTTTCCCGCCTTGCCGTCCGACAAATCCACGCTCCTACGAAGAGATCAAAGGCCAAATAGTGAATCCATCCGCCCATGAGGGCTTCTGGATTTGAAAATAGCTGAGTCACTGCGGCAAAGCTGTCAAAACCTCCGCCGTTCTGCGTCGGAAAAAACAAGAGGATGACGATGTATCCGAGAGAGAGCGCGATCGGAATAAGGAGTCCTGCAAATCGATCAGACCACTTCGGGATTAGCGGTGAGATGAGAAGCGCGATCCACCCCAACATTGAGAGGATTCCAGCTAGAGAAAAAATGAGTTCGAAGTCCATATTGCTTTACAATATCATGCATAATGCTTGCAAAAGCAAGTAATACGGTTTAAATTATTGGCGATGGACGACATTTACGCTATAAACGCTCTACGACTTCTACAGTCCGCAGACGAGATTAAGGCCAGGCTTTCTGGAGAGTTTGCCGCAGTGCATGGCCTGTCGGTCAACGAATTCTTTCTATTAGTTCACCTGGCTCACGCAACGCTCAACCGACTCTCTCGCGTAGAGTTAGCCAAACGAATGCATTTGAGTGCGTCCACGGTGACTCGTATGGCAGCGCCGATGGAGAAGCTGGGCTTGTTAGCACGTGAGGTCGATACGCGAGATGCAAGACTGGCCTTTGTTGTCCTTACCGATGCCGGCCGCACGAAACTGAGTGAGGCACAGGCTACTTTTTCCAAGCAGGCCGCGTATGTGTTCATAGATCGTTGGAACAAGTCCGATTTAGATCAGCTGTCCAGGCTGCTTTATCGCCTTGTCGTTGGAACTACAGCCAATTTGACGTAGAGAACGGGGCAAGCCCAATACAGCTACCAAGGGCCTTGAGGCCACTCAAAAATATTCTCTGGGGGTAATCCGCATGAACAAGGACGGGACCGAGGCCGAAACATCGGTAAGTTCAGGCAATACATCGACACCCGTCTGGTACTGGGTGATTTCAATCATCGCCCTGCTGTGGTTTGTGATGGACGTGTCGGCATTTCTTATGCGCGTGTTAATGACTGACTACGTCATTGCGGCGACGCCGGAAGGCCAACAGCACTTGTATCGGAACATACCCGTCTGGGTGAACATCGTATTTGCTGCTGAAGTTTTTGGTGGAGCACTCGGCTGTGTAGGACTGCTACTCAGGAAAAAGTGGGCATTGTATTTTTTCGTTGTCTCCATCCTTGGTGTACTTGGTCAGACGTTTCACGTCTATTTCCTTTCCGACGCTATCAGCACAATGGGCACTCCGGCGATCGTGATGCCGCTATTGGCTATTCTGATAGGCATAGGAACAATTGTTCTGGCGAAATCGGCGATTTTCAGGGGCTGGCTACTCTAGAAAACGGTGACGCGTCATTGCACACAACGCAAAACAGGGTGTTGCACCGGAGCGGTGGGCGGTGTCGGGCTGCCGGCCGTCGATCACGGGCGATTTGTCTTAGTAACATTTCATGGCTAAACCGTATCTTGAAAAACAATCGGGACTCGTCCGGGAATTGAATATTCAGAATGAGGTTAGCCTGCCTATGGAGGCCAGGCATTTTTTCAGCGGGGCGGCACTCTACGTAAATGGCAAGATATGTGCTTCTTGGTCGCCCGCCGGCCTCGCGTTCAAATTACCTGAGAACGAGGTCGATAGGCTAATTGATAGCGGCAAGGCAATACCGCTAAAATACTTTCCCAAAGGGAACATAAAGAAGGGGTACGCTCTTTTTGAGAGCCCTGATGATAGCGAGCCGAGTAGATGGAAAGGCTATTTCGTAGCAGCTATTGAGGAAGCGTAGTGCGTTCAACACATAATCAGGCTTTGCAGAGTTCGCAACTACGGTGCCGGACCGGCATGTGGATGGCCGCTGATCGCGGCGTTATATAAAAAAAGATAAAACAATGAATGACACAATTGCAATATTCGCAAGCGCGAGAAGAAACGGCAATACAGGTAAGTTTATTGACCGAATTTCTGAGATATTGGAAATAGATGTCATTGATCTCGCGGACAAAAATATATCTCCGTTCGATTATGAACACAAAAATATAGATGACGACGTCATACCTATAATGGACCAAATATTGGATCACGAAAAATTGATCTTTGCTTCGCCGGTCTATTGGTACGCAATGAGCGCCCAGATGAAAATATTCGTTGATAGAATTTCGGATTTTCTAGCTGTCGATGAATTAAAAGATAAGGGTAGAAAATTAAGAGGCAAAATTGGCTACGTTGTCTGCACATCAATTTGTCAGGAAGCTGATGATTCCTTCGTCAATTCTTTTAAAGACACTTTCGAATATCTCGATATAAAATACGGAGGTCATATACATGCCAATTGCAAAGATGGCTACGTAGAAAGTCAGTACACCGATGATGTAACGGATTTCGTCAATTCTGTTAGAAATGCCGAGTTTTGCCCACGAATAAAGATGCGTTCAACCTGACTCCGTAACACGAACCAGAAAGAGGCCGAATACAATTTTTGATCAAAAACACCGGTTCTCAGGCAGGCAAAAATCTGGGCCGGAAACGCAATACAGGCGTTGCTTTATAGGGAGTATCTAGGATGCTGCCTCCTGCACGGAGTTGCTACTCTGACCCCAAACACACCTAACGCCGCTCTTCGACCTCAGGAATCGCCGGACACCGGGTCAAAAGCGGGAAAATTCGCCGTAGCACTTGCCTGACGGGCCTACAGCCACTAGCGTAGCCCGGTATGGCGCGACGTTAGCTCGAAATCGCAAGCAGGGAGCATCACCATAGCGGCAGTTCTGACATGAATGAACAATGGACCGGCAGGCAATGCTGGCTGGTCTTTCGTCTGTGCATCGGTTTGTCACTGACCGTCAACGCGTTGGGGGCTGATCCTGAGATAATTAGTGATGAGGCCATCACCGCGATTACCAGTGCGGAGTTTGCGCTCGTCGCAGGCGCTGATATTCCGACGACAGCCGAATGGCAATCGGTGTCTCTGACCGACAAGTGGCCCATTGAACGGTACGAGGTAAGTCGCGAGGGCTGGTACCGCCTGAACGTGGTAGCCCATCCGCAGGCCGGCAAACGATTCAGTATCTATTTGCGCCGCCTAAACATGAATGCACAGGTGTATCTCAATGGCGTCCTGGTTGCGACTGGCGGACAGTTCGAAGAACCCGTAGCGCGAAACTGGAACTATCCAATGTACGCGGAAGTGCCGGCCAGTCTCTGGAAAGACGGTGTAAACACAATCCACATTCGCCTCATCTCATATCGTGGCTACGGCTATATCAGCCCGGTTTATATTGGTCCCGCGAAATTACTGAAAAAGGAGTACGACACCGCATTCATTATGCAGGTGCAGCTCGCCCGATATCTGTTTCCGGTCACGTTGGTAACCGGGCTTTTCATTTTTCTGATCTGGCTACGGCGGCGCAAGGAATCGATCTATTTGTGGTTCGCCGTCTCGACGTTTTTCTGGTCAATCTATATCGTCAATATGTTCGTGCGCCAGCTCATTATCCCAACGCGTGTCTGGGAATGGATAGCACATCTTTCGATCGAACTCTGGGTCGTCGCGTTTTTCGTGTTCAGCTACCGGTTCGCAGCACTGCACCTGGGGAAAATCGCCTGGGTCCTGGCTGGGTATGTGGGTATTGCCGCAGTTGTTTACGCCTATGGTGATCTATACCAGCTTAAGGGCAGCGTGGTGTGGTTTCACGGAGCAAGTCTCGCTCTTTGCCTGGTACTCATCTTGCGTCTAACGGCGCGCTGGATGCAGGTACGCAGCTCCGGCCTTATGGCGTTGATAATCGGGTTAGCAATTCTGTTCGCCACCGGTGTCCATGACTGGATGTTTCAAACCGGAATCGTCGGCGTTACTGGCACGTTGTCGCTGCATTTACACTACTATTGTGCGCCCCTGGTGTTTGCGTTTATCGCCTGGCACCTGACATCGCGGTATGCGCGCGCAGCGGATGAACTGGAAGATCTGAACCTGCACCTTGAGCAACGAATAGCCGACGCCGAAGCCGAATTGTCCGTACGAATAAATCGCATCAGGACGATGGAACAGCGCGAGGCGATATTGCACGAACGCGAACGCATTGCACGCGAAATACATGATGCTATCGGGGGGCGGTTCTCCAGTGCGATTATGGTAACGAATCTGATGGAACGAAAGGACAATGCCGGCGGACGTACGGATGTGCTGAAAAAAATCCTCACCGACGGACTGACCGAAGTTCGTCACCTGGTTACGGCCATGGTTGGAGATATCAATAACTCGATCGATCTGATCTACTACATCGCCGACAAAACAAGCGCTACCCTGCGCTCAGTTGATATCGAGTTCGACGTAAATTTCGACTTATCTGACGAATCCTGGACGATCTCCAACAGCGAGGCGCTGAACATCGTACGCGTCATGCAGGAAGCGACAAATAACATCATCAAGCATTCTCGCGCGACCGCGGTCAAGCTTACTGCCAGCGACCGGCGTCAGCAGTTGACTATTTCGCTCGACGACAACGGCATCGGCTTGAGCAATGAGTCGAACGACAGTGAGGCTCAGCCGGAAACGTTCACCTCGCGACGATCCTACGGCATCGACGGGATGAAGAAACGCTGTCGTGAAATTCAGGCAATGCTTGCTATCGAGACGAATGACGAGGGAGGGTGCCGAGTCAAGCTGTCGTTCGAGCGTCGATCATAATGCCTCGTTCAAACCCAGCGACTTGGCAACAGCCGCCGCTCGTGAACTAACGTGTAATTTTCGATAGATGTGTCGGATATGGTTGTTAACGGTATGCACGCTGATCACAAGGTCGGCGGCGATTACTTTATAGCTATCGCCTTTAATCAGTCGATCGAGAATCATGCGTTCACGATCCGTCAGGATCTCCTGATTGATCTCTTCGGGCCTGGCGCACGCTTCCGGTGACTGTTGAAATTCGCGTAACAATTTGCGTGCAACGGACCCGGAAAGCGTCGAACCTCCCTGGCAAACCTGTCGAATAGCGCCGCGAATTTCTTCCGCGCGGGACGCTTTCAGCAAGTAACCGGACGCGCCGGCTCGAATCGAACTGATGATTGTGTTCGAGTCCTCAAAAGTCGTCAGCATGATTATTTCGAGGTCCGGGAATTGGGCCTTTAGTTCTGCCGTGGCCTGCACACCGCTGATGCCCGGTAATCCTACATCCATGAGAATGGCATCGGGCAGCGGCAACCGGGGAATGTTTGCAAGAGCGTCTTCGGCAGACGAGTAGTGCTGTACCACACGCATCTCATCGCTGGCAATGTATTCCTTCAGCAGATCGGCCGCGAGACCGTCGTCTTCGATGATACAGATATTCAACACGGGCTATTTACCGGTTTGCGTGTTCCTGCAGACTAGCAACCTTACACTGAACTTCGCTATAGCAATAATTAGTCATGGCCAGTGCCGAATATCAGTCATACCCGGACATGGTGGGGTGGCGTACATTTCGATTACAGATTCTGCAGGGAGTTGTATGTCATGCGAGTTACGTTCAAAGGTTTTGATCAATTCCAGAGTGGCTTGGTTAAGAGTGTACTTGTCGCTGTTGTCTTTTCGCTGTTCGGTGCTGCAGCAAACGCCCAGGCACCGAAATATGAACTCGATCTGCCCGGCGAGATGCAGTGGTCAAAAGTAACACCAGTTGGATCGTTGCTCGTGGGTGGCAAAGGGTTTCTGGCGCTCTACCAATCGGATGAGGGCGATGAGTTGTGGGTGCGTCGTGACCTCAAGAATCTGGCAGCGTTCAACGTTCAGGCAGTACCGGGAGCGCCACTGCTGGTAATTAGTGAACTCGTCAGCAAGATTCCGATTAAGTCTCGGCTTCAGGTCGTAGACCTGATGAGTGGTGAGACGCTTTGGGACACCGGGGCTGTCATTGGTAATAACCTCGGAGGTTACGCTTTGCCAGCCATAGGCAACGTGATCTTCGTGCGCGAGGTCACTGGCCAGCCAGGCATAAAGTCTGGTACCTATGTCGGTGCATTTGATCTCCAGACCGGTGAAGAGAAATGGAGTACCCGAATCGGGTCCATGGGTGTTTTGCCCACGCACGCCATCGATGACAATGGATTTATCTCTGGGCGCGATCTGAGCGGGCACCCGCCGCCGCTGGTTACCGAGGATTCGTTTCTTCTATTCGCAGGCGGAATTTATTCCCTTGATCTCGCCAGCGGCGCCCTCAACTGGCACTACAAGCTGAAGGCCGGCAATCCGACGCTGAAGCACACCTACGCGCAACCAATCATCGATGGACAAATGCTGTATGCAGCCGGGAATAAACGAGTAGTCGCTTTGAATCTTGCCGATGGCACCGAAGCGTGGACGAGTAAGGTATCCAAAGGTGCCATACCGCAATTGGAACTCGTCGATGGAATGCTGGTTGGACGCTACGGTGGTACCTTCTCCGATGGCAAGAACTTCACACAAATGAAACCATTCGGCGCATTCGTGCTGAATCAGGCGGATGGCGTGAAACTCTGGGAATGGAAGAAGGCCAAGAAATCGATCACCAACCTGGCGGTAATGCCGGAGAAGGATGCGATCATCCTTTCAGACAAGACCACTCTTTACGTCCTGGCGTTACGATCCAAAAAGGCCAACGTCCGGTACAAAGAGAAGCTTGAGTTCGAGCGAAAAATGGGCAATGCGGACTACGCCGCAAAAGGGATTGGCGCACTTGGCGGCTTCCTGTCAGGCGGTCTGGCAGGGTCCGCGAAAAGCATGGCCGGTGGTGGTGACCGCAGCGATCCGCCGCTGGATGTGTCCGTGTTCGGTGATCAGCTTGTAGTCAGAGGCCAGTACCATGTGCTTGGTTTCGACCCGGACAAACAAGCAATCACCTGGTCGATTGAATTCGCTCCGCCCGGGGTCAGCGGGCTCGCACTTGTGGCGATGGGAGCAGTGACCGCCGGCGCATCATATGGCTCGGCCATGGATACGTCCAACACCTTGGTCAACAACACGGCGAGTCTGAACAATGCGTTTCAGGATGAAGTGTCGAAAAGATCCGCCGTCAGTGAGAGGAACGCTGGTCTGGCATTTTTCCTCACACAGGAAGAGGAAGGCCGATCTCTGGTAGGCCTCGATCTTCAGTCGGGCGAGCGAATTGGCTCGATCTCGATGACAGAAAATGAGCCACAATTTCAAGTCGATGCCATCGCCGGGCGGGTTTACCATTTTGCAGGCGGGAATCGGCTGGTGGCATACGGTGTTCGGGCGGAGGATACGGACGTTAACTGAGGCAGGCCGTTTGCCGGCATTCCTGTCGCTCGAGCCCCGCCGCTTCAATTCAGCTCATCGGCGGCTCTGCCCTTGATCCGTGTCTGGACGGCCTCCGGTATACTCGATGAGCTTATCGAGTTGGTGGCAGAGGGGCTCGCCGAGTCGTTTCATGTTGCCATGGTGAATATCGGACCTGGCAATAGTGAGCAAGCGTTCGATACTCGCAGCAGCCATATGCTTTATATCAAGCAGAGTGCACAGTTTGACCCGCTCCGCGGTGATCCTCGTTTTATCCGGCTGGTTGAGCGGATGGGCTGGTAAACTACCAAGGCGCCGAAAAAGAGGTGCTTGGTCGTTTTGAACGTGAAAATTCCGCCTGAAGGCCGTGCTGCAAAGACTATGAACAAACTTCGATTCTTGCTGCCGTCATTTCTGGGCGTACTGATTTTTCTGACACCGATCTCCTGGGACGGTCACCAAACCATCGGGATCAGCATTGTTACGAATTCGATCAAAAACCTGATGGGCGCCTATGGTCTGCACATCGTGGTCGGTGTCCTGGTGACCACGAGCGTACTGACGGTACTGGGTACGATATTCAGAACAAGCTGGGTTCATCGGCACAATATACTGGAGGACCTTTTTGATGTGCCACTCGGCTGGTTGGTGCTGAGACTTGTCGGCACAATCTTTGGTCTTGTTTACCTCTTCCAGATTGGGCCGGATCTACTGACATCCGAAGCAATCGGCGGCGCCGTCTTTGTCGGTATCGCAGTCAATGTACTCTCCATCTACATCGGCGCATGTCTGTTGCTGCCATTGTTAACGGATTTTGGAATGATGGAGTTCGCGGGCACATTGGCTCGCCCTGTGTTCCGCAGAGTATTCGGGTTGCC
>CAYUOY010000160.1:0-9052 GCA_964446495.1 uncultured Woeseiaceae bacterium
GTCAGGGTACAGTGAATCCCTTGGTCCCAGGTTCGAGTCCTGGCGGGCCCACCAAATACTCGTTATCCGGCTTTCCCCAGTGAACCCAATACCTCCCGAAAACTGTTCAGGCCCGCTTCCAGGTTCTCGATGATCTCCTCGGCGAGTTCATCCGGCTCGGGCAGGTTGTCCAGGTCAGTGAGGCTCTTGTCTTTCAGCCAGAAGATATCGAGGCTGGTCTTGTCGCGGGCGGTCAATTCCTCGTAGCGGTACTTGCGCCAACGGCCGTCCGGGTTCTTGTCGGCGTTCCAGGAGGGTTTGCGCTTGTGCCGGTTTTCCGGTTTGTAGCATTTGATGAAATCTGTCAGGTTCTCAAGACGCAGGGGTTTCTTTTTCAGGGTGTGATGGATGTTGGTCCGGTAGTCGTAATACCAGACTTCTTTTGTCCACGGATCCGGGCTGGCTTTGCGGTTGTCGAAAAAAATAACGTTGGCCTTGACACCTTGCGCGTAAAAAATACCGGTCGGCAGTCGCAGGATGGTGTGCAGGTCGGTATTTTCCAGCAACTTGCGGCGGATGGTCTCACCCGCACCGCCCTCGAACAGCACGTTGTCGGGCACCACCACGGCGACCCGACCGGTGGTTTTGAGCATGGTACGGATGTGTTGCACAAAATTGAGCTGCTTGTTCGAGGTGGTGGCCCAGAAGTCCTGGCGGTTGTAGGTCAGGTCGTCTTTTTCCTGTTCACCTTCCTCGTTGGTAAAACTCATGGAGCTTTTCTTACCGAAGGGCGGATTGGCCAGCACATAGTCGTAGCGTTGCCCTGCATCGGCGACCAGCGCGTCATTGGGTGATATTGGTGCGTCGCCATCGATCTCGCCGATGTTGTGCAGGAACATGTTCATCAGGCACAGGCGGCGGGTGTTGGCGACGATCTCGTTGCCGTGAAAGGCCTCGTGCTTGAGAAAGGCCTTTTGCGCCTTGTCGAGCTTGTAGTGATCCGGGTCGGTCATGAAATCATAGGCAGCGAGGAAAAAGCCGCCGGTGCCGCAAGCCGGGTCGGCAATGGTCTTGCCGGGCTCGGGGCGCACGCATTCGACCATGGTGCGGATCAGCGCACGCGGCGTGAAGTACTGGCCGGCACCGGACTTGGTGTCCTCGGCGTTTTTCTCCAGCAGCCCCTCGTAGATGGTGCCCTTTACATCCGCGCCCATCATCACCCAGTCGGTATCGTCCACCATGTCGATCAGGCGGTACAGCTTGGCCGGGTCCTGGATCTTGTTCTGCGCCTTGGTAAAAATCTGCCCGAGCATGCCCTTGCGGGTGGCGAGTTCGCGCAGCAGTTCAATGTAATGGCCTTCCAGCTCCGCGCCGCGTTTTGTTTTCAGGCTTTGCCAGTCGTAACCCTCCGGGATGCCAACATCGCGATTGTAGGGCGGCCTGGCATACTCGTCCGCCATCTTGAGAAAAATCAGGTAGGTCAACTGTTCTAGGTAATCGCCGTAGCTGACGCCGTCATCGCGCAGGGTGGTGCAAAAACTCCAGACTCTGGAAACGATGGGGGCAGTATTCATGTGTCGTTGCCACCCTCGGAAAGCATGGCGCGAATACACATTTCAAGCGGCCCAAGTTCTTTATCGATAACTGAAACAATCGTCAGCGGATCGATTTTTCCGGGATAGTTGTGTACAAGAATATTGCGGAAACCGCTGATCTCTCGCCAGGGTTTACTCATAGATCTACTGCCTCTTTCAGCACTTGCTCGCGGATATGACGGTTGAGTTCGTGCTCGGGCACCAAGTCCACTTTTCGTCCCAACAATTGCACCAGTCGCTCAGTTAATGGCAGGCGCTGGTTGAAGAGATCATAGCCCCGGGAGAACTCAACCAGAAAATCCACGTCGCTGTCCGCTCGATCTTCATGCCGTGCGACAGAGCCAAATACGCGAATGCGCCTGGCACCGTACCGTGTGCCAAGCACAGCGATAGCGTCTTTTTGTGCATGTAAATCATCCAGTAGCATGTCTATACCTTATCAGTTTTCCAATGTGTGGCCAGACTAAATTCCATCAGGCGCAGGGGGGCGCGGCTGCTGTTGACCCGGTAACCGACTGAAATGATGGCGTCGAGGTTGTAGTGCTGGAGCGTGCGCTTGACGTCACTTGTCCCTTCACGACGAACTACCGAGAAATCCTCGGTAGTTGTACTTTCTTCCAGCTCCATTGTCTTTGTAGATATTTTTTAGATGCAGACTGACATTGTCCGTTGAGGTGTCAAACAATTCAGCCATTTGCACCTGGGTTAGCCAGACTGTTTCTGTTCCCGCATCCAGCTGGACTTCCACCGGCCGGCCTTCGCTTTCGAAAATCACAATGTCATTCATATCGCCTCCTTGCGACGGGGTTTGCGTTTCCGGATCAGTTTACGCGTACTGGTCTGCACCGTCTTTTCGGCCTTGATGCGTTTAAGCAGCATGGCGGCCGGTTCGTCGTTGAGGCCCTTGCGACAAGTTGGCCGGAGAAGACTTTTTTTGGGGAATTATCGGGGCAGTGTTCATAGTATTTACGTTCCACTACTCATAAGTTGACAGCTCCCCTGCTTAATTGGCTGCCTGACATCCGGGCGCGGCTGGCCACGATATGCGCCCGGCGCATAAATTTAAACGCTCGGGCGTATACCCTGGCTTTCGATATAATAGGCGGCCTTCCTATCGCCTTGTTTTTCAAGGGAACCTTCGTCAGCGAGGCGACGAAGCAGTTTATACGCCTGATCTGGCGTCAGGCGGCAGAGTTCGATCACTTCCTGACGCGTAATCCGCCCATGCTGAGCGACATACTTACTGACCATCTGCTCTTGCTGTAAGCGGTCAAATCCCGCCTGCTGGGTATACTCGGCTTTCTTGCCGAGTGCACGATACAGTGCTGGCGACAACGTGTAACTCCGACCTCGCCCCAAACCATGCGCTTGCAGCAAACCGGCTTCCATCAGAGCCTCGACGCTGGGCACAACCCGGGCCACATCTTTCTGCAAGCAAATCGCTAACTGGTCGCTCTTGACTCGTCGCTGCTCGCGCAGGGTTGCCAGGATGATCAGGCTATCGATCGGGAGTTCACCACCACGGCGCGCCTCCTCTTCGAGTACCACCTCCAAAAACCGCCAGTTGGCCTCCGCCAGGCTAAGACGCAACACCACCGAAAGGCTGTCCGACTGGCTGAAATCCGGAGTATGTCGCCCGAAACGCAACATCCCGCGGTAAATCAGATCCACACCCCGTCCGGTACGCTCCACTAACCCGATACGCTTGAGTGCATCAGCAAGTACCGGATTCCGCGGTCGTGGTTCAGTCGTCAGCAGGTTACTTAGCGAGACACCTTCAACAAACCCGCCGGGGTTGCTGATGCTGAGTTCATCGCCTGATAGCCGGATATGTACTGCGCCTCTAAGACTATAGTCCCGGTGCGTAATAGCATTGGCGATAGCCTCACGAAAGGCACGTGGGTCCACCTTCGGCACGGCTACGCGAAACAGACCAGCCTGAAATTCTTCCTCAGTGTTAAGCGGCTTGAACAGCGTTTCTACCCACTCAAACGCTCGTAACAGTGGAGCACGGCTGAACTCGTTCAGCCGTACCACTTCACCATCCAGAATCTGGAAAGCAATTTCATGGGTCGGAACAAGCGACCGCAACGAAGCCTCATGTCCCAGCAGTAACAGACCTGTCAATGTCGGCTGATAACCCTCATCCGTTCTGACTGATAGACCCAGAGCGGTATCAAGTTGTGTATCGTCCAGTTCCAGCAAGACCCGGTCACCATTGAAGCGTTCGATAAACTGGCGCAGGCGTGCCCGCTCCACCGGGTCAAGATCGGTCATCGAAGCACCAGCAATACGACTGGCGCTCTGATCCAATAGTCCGAAACTGGCTTGCCGAGAGGCGAACTCGTGAGGCAGGTAGGGCACACACTCCGGCTGCCCGTTGGCCTGTAAGCGTCGGCGCTTGAGCATACCGTCGTTGGTCGCAACCGGCACACCACTCTTGCTAACTTCTATCCTTGCCACCGTACACTCACCGATAGCCAACGACGACACGCGTACCGCCACACTGGGTTGTGTGCGATTAGCGATCAGTGCAGCCAGGCCATCAAGGTTCTGGTGTTGATCGTGCAAGCCGGTGACCCGAGCATCATCCTCGACACCGAGGTAAATATCTCCTCCCTCGCTGTTTGCCATACACACAACGGCCTCGATCAGATCGCGGTCAGACAGACACTGTCGGTCGCTCTTGAATTCGCAAGTCAGGGTTTCCCCAGCGGGAATTCGAGTCATGTGAACACCTTTTTCCGCCGTGTTGAGTTCGTCACCGCCTTGCGCCTGTGCACCTTCTTTTTTGGTGCTTGTTTAACCTTTTCTGCCTTAATGCGCTCCAGCAGCACGGCGGCCGGTTCGTCGCCGGGGTCCTGTGCGACGAGTTGGCCGGAGAAGGCTTTTTTCAGGATGGATTGGCGGAGGGCTTCTGTACGATTAAGGTTTGCTTCAATTTCATCCTCGTTATCATCGATAACAGACAGAATTGCCTGTATTTCGTTAATCATGAACCTCTGTTCTTCCATTGAGCATAGAGGCACAACGAGGTTTTCCAATGTTGTTAGATTGATATTCTTTTGTGCGGTAGCAGGAGCATATGCTTCTATCCTTACGCGAACAGCTTTAATAAATAGCTCAATGTATTCCGGCATCACAAGTCTATCAACGGCAGAAAACCCCACAACACTGTCTGGAAAGCACGCATCAAATCCCAGAAATGCTGTTTCAGCAATATTGGCAGCAATCGTGATGCAAAGCGTGCCTTTGGGCCATAGTTTGCTCTGCAACAAACCCGTTTCATTGTAAGTTTGTGAATATTTACGAACTATTCTTCTTGCTGCCTTGACCTCCCCAGTTTGAATAAAAGGATATGACCCACCGAAAAGCTGGGGATCATTACGCGGGCGCTGTTTCGACTTACCTCTTCCCAAATTCCCCAAATTCCCCAAATTCGTGTATACAAATCCGCTCGGCAGCTGTGGAAGTCTCGCCAGTTCTTCCGTACTTAACGTCGGCAACTTTTTCGGCTTTTTCGACTTCGAAGGCTTCCTGCCGCGTTTGCCGTCTGCTTCCCACACCTTAACAGCTTTATCCAACTCCATAATCTGTTGCTGATAACACGCTTTACGTTCTTTTTGTATGCGGGCGAGAAGCTGGTCGGCGGTTTCGAGTTTGCCCTTGTTCTCTTCCCGCCACCGGGCGGTGAGTTTGCCTTCGAAAGCATGTTTGAGGACAGCCTGGCGATAGACCTTCAATTGCTCCCGTGCGGTTTTCAGGCTTTCGATACCCTTGTCCAGTTCGGAGAAGAGTTCTTCAATTTTGGCGACGATGCGGTGTTGTTCGTTTACTGGGGGCAGATCGAAAGTGATGCCTTCTATCTTTTCAGCAGAGATATTCGGCTGTGCTCCACCATATGCCAGCTTTTCGATTTCTTTTTTTGCTGAATACAAAAAATAGAAGACGTAATTTTTGAAAACGTCTTTACTTCGAGGTTTTATATTTCCTACGCGTTGGTTTTGATATGCATATTTTCCGGATTTGTAAATACCAAATTTTCCGGTTGTCGCACCTGACATGGCAATAAGCACATCACCATTCAGTACGGAGAATCTCTCAAATTCTTTATTGGCTTTAACCTTTACAGCATTTTCTGATGTGACAACTCCATCTTGAATATCTGATATCCGAATTACTGGGATACCATCCGTAAGATAGCTTTTACTCTTAAAAGCGCACCCGTTTTTCAAATAGGCTATATCGCCAAACAAACAATGCGCCCAACCAATTGGGGTTTTCTCAGACATCAAGCCGCCAAAACCTCATTCAACTCCCCAATCACCGCATCCATCTTCTCCCCGAACAATTGATGCATCCTTCCCATCCCACCTTTGGCGTCAAACGGCGCCATCTCCAGGTCGTCGCACTCCATGTGAAAGGAGCTGATGATGTGGTCACGGATCATGCGCAGCCAGTCCATTTGTTCCTCGTTGAATTTCTCTCCGCCGCCGCTGTGGTGGGCCATGATCCAGTCCTGGAAGTTGCGGCGCACGGTGTCGGCGTAGGGGGTGATTGTTTCGTCGATGCCGCTGGCGCGACGGATGAGGGCGACCAGGGCGGTGAGTTCGGAGAGTGGATTCCGGCCTTCGCCGGAATGACGGGGGGAAGGAACGGAATGTTGGGGAGAAGCGTCGGCTTCACGTGAAGAAGGGGCGGCACGATGATCCAGGTAGTGGTAGGCCTGCCATACCCGTAACGGGGCGAGGCGGGGCTGGTCGGTTTTCAGTTTGTCGAAGACTTCGCGGATCATGCTGTAGGTCAGTTCGCTGCGCCGCTGCGGAGTGCGGTAGAAAATGCTCAGGGCCTCGATCTCGTCGCGGTTGGCTTGCAGGTAACCACTGAAATCCCGCACCATTTGTTTTGCGTTATCTTCGGCCTCACCAGCCCATTCTGCACGCTGCACGCGGTCCAGGTTTTCGTGGTCGATGGTCTGTTCCTTGTCGCGGCGGATGCCGTCGAGCAGTTCGACCAGTTCGCCGGTGAAGACGTTTGCGGCCTTGCCGACCCGTTCGTCGCGGGCCTTCTGGCGGGCGTCATCGCCGGGGTTGCTGGTATTGGGCAGTCCGGCGATTTCGCAGGCCCTGGATTCCACTTTGTCCGGGTCGATGGCGTCCAGCAGGTTGCCGACCATCTCGGTGAGGGTGACGCCACCGGCCTGTTCCCTGATGCGTTGCTGTTCGTGTTCGTCGAGCTGTTTGTTGAGGCGGGCCAGGCGTCCAGCCAGTGAGCTGACGGTATCTTCGTCCCGCGCGCCCATCATGACGCCCATGGCCAGGTCTTTGAGCGGGACGGCGGGTTGGGTGATAAGCGGCTGGCTGTCGGTTTTCAGGGATTTGGTCACGCCGATGGCGTCGACGATCACGTAATGGGTCTTGGCGCTGGCGGCGGATGGCGTGACTTTCTTCAAATCATCGTAGCCCAGGGTGCGGGTGCCGCGGCCTTTCATTTGTTCAAAATAATTTCGGCTTTTGACATCGCGCATGAACAGCAGGCATTCCAGCGGTTTCACGTCGGTGCCGGTGGCGATCATGTCCACGGTGACGGCGATACGCGGGTAATAGTCGTTGCGGAACTGCGCGAGGACGGATTTCGGGTCTTCTTGCGCCTTGTAGGTGAGTTTCTTGCAGAACGCATTGCCTTCACCGAACACCTCGCGCACGGTCTGGATGATGTCGTCGGCGTGGCTGTCGGTCTTGGCGAAGATGAGTGTTTTCGGCACTTCTTCACGCCCCGGAAAGATCTGTGGCAGTTTGTCACGGAAGGTCTGGATAACGGTGCGGATCTGGTCCGGGTTGACGATGTCCCGGTCGAGCTGTTTTGCGGTATAGGCCTCGTCTTCGTCCTGGCGCTCCCAGCGCCGCTGGCGCGTCAGGCGTTCGCGCTTTTCGACCACCTGTTCGGCTTTCAGTATGCCGCCCTGTTGGGTGCGTTCAGTTTCGATGAGGTAGATTTCATTGCCGACGTTGACGCCGTCGGCTACGGCCTTTTCGTGGTCGTATTCGCTGACCACGTTCTTCTGGAAGAAGCCATAAGTCCGCTTGTCCGGCGTGGCGGTCAAACCAATCAGGTAGGCATCGAAATACTCAATCACCTGGCGCCACAGATTATAGATGGAACGGTGACACTCGTCGATGACGATGAAGTCAAAAAACCCGATGGGAATTTTTGCGTTGTAGACCACCGGCATCGGTTGTTTCGGCCGCACCATCTCGGCCGGGTTGATTTCTTCGGCGGCCTCGTCAAGCGGCTGGTCCTTCAGCAGGGAGTACATGCGCTGGATGGTGCTGATGCAGACCTGGCTGTCTTTGGCGACGAAGGATGATTTCAGGCGCTGCACATTGTACAGCTCGGTGAACTTGCGGTTGTCGTCTGTGGGCAGGTAGGCCATGAATTCCTGCTCGGCCTGTTCACCGAGGTTTTTGGTATCGACCAGGAAAAGGATGCGTTTGGCGTCGGCGTGCTTGAGCAGACGGTAGATCGAGGTGATGGCGGTGTAGGTCTTGCCGGAACCAGTGGCCATCTGGATCAGGGCACGCGGGCGGTTATCTTTGAATGAGGCTTCCAGCTTATCGATGGCTTTGATCTGGCATTTCCACAGGCCGGTGGGATCCAGCTCCGGCAGCTTGTGCAGGCGTCCGCGCAGGGAGGCGGACTGGGTCTGCCATTCCCGCAGGGTCTCGGGACGGTGAAAGGTGAACACCTCGCGCGATCGTGGTTTCGGGTCATGGCCATCGGTGAAGCGCGTGATGACACCTGTGCTTTCGTAGACGAAGGGCAGCGGCGCGTTGTTGCTGACCCATTTGAGCTCGGCGGCGGCGTAGCCCTGGGACTGTTCCTCGACCGTGGTGATCTTCTGGCCCCAGTTTTCAGGTTTGGCCTCAATCACGCCGACCGCCTGCCGGTCCACGAACAGGACATAGTCCGCAGGGCCGACGTCAGTATCGTATTCCCGCACGGCGATGCCAGGGCCGGCGTTGAAATCGATCTTCTTCTTGGGCTGCACCTTCCAGCCGGCCTGCTCCAGCATCGCGTCGATGTGGTCGCGGGCATTTTGCTCGGGGGTCTGGTTGCGGGTTGCCACGGTCAGCTGTGCCTGGTAGCGATTAATGGATGATAGAAATAATGAAAATCAGTTGTCTCGTTTCTATCCATAGTACCCGATGCATATGAGGGTTGGGAGGAATTCGGCTACCATGCCGCAATCGGCCAACAATAATACGGGAAAGCCGGAGCGGCGAGGCATTCATCCGGCCAGCTGATTTTTAAGCTGCACTATGATTTCCGCGAGGGTATAGCTCCGTGAGGTGCTGGATTTCATCGTTATGATGGACGATACTGTTGCTATACAGCAACGCCGGAAGGACTGAGTGAGGCACACCATGAGCAATGAAGCACCCCAGATCACCGATGACCCGATGTACCGTTTGCTACGC
>CAYUOY010000161.1:0-9003 GCA_964446495.1 uncultured Woeseiaceae bacterium
GGACATGCTGGTGACAATGTCGCCCGGTCGGGTGGCGGTGCTGCTGGGGAGGTTTTCGCACGTCGGTGTGCCGGCGGTCATCTTGAGGGGCCGTTTGAGCATGGCTACGGTCGACATTGTCGCCATGACCGAAGCCGCGGCGCACATGTCGTATTTCATTTCGTCCATGGCGAGTCCCGGTTTCAATGAAATGCCACCCGCATCAAACGTGATGCCCTTGCCGACCAACACGACCGGTTTCTTCCCGGTTGTGCCCTTGTACTGCATCACGATCAATTTTGCCGGCTCACGGGTGCCGCTGGTGACGGACAAAAACGAATGCATGCCAAGGCGCTTGATTTCCGCTTCGTTCAGTACTTTGGTTGTCAGGTTGCGATATTTTTTCGCCAAACCGACGGCCGTGCGAGCGAGGTAACTCGGCGTACATACGTTCGGCGGCAGGTTGCCAAGATCCTTGGCCAACGACATGCCGGCGACAATAGCATCGGCGTGGTCATTCCCGAGGCTGACCTGTCGCGCATCACTGCGTTTCTTCAGTGCCATGCCTATTTTCTTGAGAGGCATGCCGCGCGTTTTGCGACCACTTTTCATCTCGTCGAAGCGATATAGCGAGTCACCGATGGATTCGACCGCGTAACGCGCCAGGTAATAAGGAGATGTTCCAGCAACGTCTTCGAGTGCAATGTAATTGGCGACGTCGCCGATCCTTGAGTGGCTGATCGAAGCCATGGCAGCAGCGATGGCTTCGCGGTACTGGCGTACCGCAAATTCTTCGTATTTGCCGAGGCCCACGACCAGCACCCGCCTGGCCTTAACGCCATCGAGTGCCGGCAGAACGGCGCAATCGCCAAGGCGAGTGGATATATCACCTGACCGAACCAACTCATCCAGGCGACCTTTACTCGCCGCATTGATATCTTCTGCAGCAACCCCAAATTTGCCGCGGTCGTAAATGCCTACAATAATGCAGCTGCTTGCCAACCGTCGCGCCGTGCCCGTCGTCGTAAAATAGTCCATGTCTGAAAGTTGCCTTTATGCGACCGCCGTTTGCGTACGAACAGGCGCCCGCATTGCCGGCACCCATGGCGACCTGATTATTATTGGCTTGGGTCTGATTGGCCCTTCCCGTTGTAACTGAAGGGCTGTCCCGCGCAAATCAAAAGCGGTAGTCTAACTGATCCGCAGCGTATAAGTGAATATGGGTTTCTTAGTGAAATCACCGATATAGCGATGACTCGTATACTCGATCGATATATTTTCCGTGAAGTCACGCAAACCTGGTTTGCCGTGACTGCGGTGCTGCTGTTCATATTGCTGACCAATCAATTTGCCCGTGTTCTGGGCGATGTCGCCAAGGATGAGCTGCCAAAAGATGCGATTTTTCAGGTCATTGGCCTCACCGCGCTGCAATACCTGACCATTCTCGTGCCCATCGGGCTGTTTTTATCCATCATGCTGGCGCTCGGTCGTTTGTACGCCGACAGTGAAATGCCGGCCATGATGGCTTGCCGTGTGGGCCCGGCGGGCATTTATCGACCACTGACCTGGCTAACGGTGCCACTCGTTATTGGCGTTGCCTGGATCGCCATCGACATCGGACCGCAGGCTCTTACTGAGATTCAGCGCATTGGGGTTGAGGCACGTCGCCAGGCTGACCTCGCCAGTATCGAGGCCGGCAAATTTATCAGTGGGAATTCAGACGGCGTCGTGGTTTACGCGGAGCAGGTCGTCGGTCCCGGCCAGGTTGAGAAAGTGTTTTTGCAGAGCATTGACAGCGAGGGCAACATGGAAGTGGTGGTCGCGGAGCGCGGTGAGCAACGGGATACGGACGACCCGAATGTCCGCTATTTCGTGTTGCACAATGGTCGGCGTTACAGTGGCATTCCAGGCACCCACGAATTCACCGTGATGGAATTCGCGGAACATGGAATCCCCTACGAGTTGCCGCAAATGGATGAGCCGGAACTTGAGTCGCGAGCCATGCAAATGTCAGACCTGTGGCGGTCGAATGATCTGGAGGACATTGCCGAATTGCACTGGCGCATTGGGATTCCGGTAGCCACACTTGTCCTGGCCATTCTGGCGGTGCCGCTGAGTCGCAGTCAGCCGCGGCAAGGTCGGTACGGACGCATCGCGATCGGCCTGCTCGTTTTCATCATCTATTTCAATTTGCTGTCAGCCGCAAAAGCGTGGCTGGAGCAGGGCGCGGTTTCTGTGAGTGTGGGGATCTGGTGGGTGCATGGCTTGATGCTGGCATTCGCGTTTGGCCTGATCGGTTATCAAAATGGCGTACACCGCCGGATACTGACTTGAATCTCGAACCATGAATGTCCTCAGTCGCTACCTGATGCGTACAATCCTGCTCAGTACATTGCTCGTGTTGCTGGTATTGCTGTCACTGGCGATTCTGTTTGAGTTCATCGGCCAGGTGGACGACGTGCGAGGTGACTTCGGCATCTTGCAGGCGCTTTTGTTCGCGGCGTTGCGCATGCCTCAGCTGGCGTTCGAAATGATGCCCATGGCGGTACTTATCGGGTCGATGCTGGGCCTGGGTGTGCTGGCGAATCACAGCGAACTGGTTGTCATGCGCACGGCCGGCTTGTCCATCGCCAGACTGGCGGGCATGGCGGCGGCCAGCGGTCTTGTGTTGCTGTTGGTGACCGCCTTGATCGGTGAATTCATCGGTCCGCCGCTGGACTATTTTGCCCGCAATATGCGCGACGAAGCTCGTCACAGTGGAAGCGGTCAGGATTTTGGTCGGGCGGCGTGGGTGAAAGACGGGCCCGTCATCCTGCACCTCCAGCGGGTTAACACGGAATTCGATTTTGGCACCATCTATCTGTTCCGTTTCAATGATGACAATTCATTGCATTCCATCGCTCGGGCCGAAAATTCCGGCATTGACGACGACGACAACTGGATTCTCGAAAATTTTAGTGAAACACGTTTTCAGGACGATGGCGTGCAGGTCGTGTCTTCGAGTCTCGCGGTGGAGTCATTCGACGTGGACAGCGATATTCTCGGCATCACGCTGGTCAAACCCATTAGCCTGTCGGCCCGCGGCTTGCTGAGTTACATCCGATACCTGGAGAAAAATGACCTTTCGGCCATTCGCTATGAAATGGAGTTGTGGTCGCGAATTTCGAAAACGGCAACAATCGTCATCATGCCGATGCTGGCGTTGGCGTTCGTCTTCGGTTCACTGCGATCATCCGGTACAGGTGGGCGTCTGGTTGTCGGCGTGATGATTGGTCTGGGATACTTTCTGGCCAGCGAAACGTTGTCCAACTCAGGTCAGGTCTTCGATCTTAATCCGGCCCTGGTGACCTGGGCACCGACGCTCGTCTTGTTGGCCGTTACCCTTATTGCGTTAAGCCGCGTGCGTTAAGTTTTATGATTGGTGATCGTCGCAATACGTGACATCTACTCATTACCGATCACCGTTTCGGTCGCGGGTAGTGCCGCAGTCGGGTACCGGACAGGCGATCGTGCCAACTGTAGCCATCACGATCAATGAGCTGCCACCAGAAACCTGCCGCGAATGGCAACCACGACAGCAGTGCGGCGAAAAACCGGATGCAGCAGTGGCGAAAATCAGGTCTGTTCCCGTCAGGTGTTTCAATGCGCAAACCCCACGACTGCATGCCGAGGGTGCGGCCATAGCGAGACCAGTAGATGGTGAAAAACAGGAAGATAATCAGTGCCATCGTAAGCGGATAAAAAACGTCGTCCGGGTCTACCGAGTTGCCCTCGTTGAGTGCCAGGAACGGTAGTGTTCCGAGAAACAACAGTGCCAGGATCAAAAGACCGTCATAGATCATCGCTCCAATCCGTCGGCGAAGACCGGCATTGCTCATGGTTGGTTTGCCTTTTTCATTCAGTTGGTTCCTGGAGAAGTGGTTTATCACGTTCGTTGTACTTGCGACCAATCAGAAAAGCCAGCGCGGCCCAGATAGCGGCCAGCGGCACACACACCATCGAGATCGCGCTAAGGCCCATACCCAGAGTGCCCATTAGCCGAATCGTCCAGCCTGATGCCATATCCGCGGTACGGTAAACGGCGGTATCGATAAAGTTCTTGGCCTTGTATCGCGATTCGGGCGATACCACCGAATACAGCATATCGCTGGTAGGCTTCGTCAGGCCGAAACCGACGGAGCGCCGCAATACCTGTAATGTTGCCAGGATAATAAAGACCGGATTCACTGCCAACAGTGCGAAACCAATAACAGAGACGATTGGGAGGATGGCCAAGGTCGTGCCTATCCCCAGCCGACGCACGGAGAAGCGGACGATCAACAGCTGTCCGATAAAAGACAGAACATTGGTTGCCACATCCAGCAACGCGAATACCTGCGTGTGGCGATCGGTGCTTTCAAACGTCAGTTCAACCATTTCTGCCATGGACATGTAAACGACGCCGCCCAGAAAGTTGGTTATCAGGAGCGCCAATGCGATCAGGCTGAAATAGGATGACGTGAAAACCTGCTTGACGCCCGACAATGCGCTGCCACCTAAAGGCGCATCACTGTCTACCGTCTCTTGCTGTTCGTCAGGCTTATTGGCTGACGTCCAGCGGCGTAATCGATAGACGCAATAGACAGCAACGAGGAGCAGCAGCGCTGACAGTGGCAGTAAATTCTTGAAGCCCACGGGTACGACGAGAAGGCTGGTGATGATAGGGCCAAGCAATGCACCCGTGCTGCCGCCCGCTGAAATTACGCCAAACAGCCGCCGGCACTGTTCCTTTGAGTAAATGTCGGCCATGAAGCTCCAGAAAACCGACACGACGAACAGATTGAATACGCTAAGCCAGACGAAAAAAGACCTGGCGACCCACACTTTGTCAAGATCGTAGGTGTCCACGTAACTGAATGCAGCAAAAAACAGAAGGATATTCGCGATGAAAAAATAATAGACCCAGGGCAGGAATGTCTTGCGAGGGAAACGCGACGCGACCCAGCCAAACAAGGGTGTCGCCATGATCATGACGACAAAAGTTCCCGTCCACAGCCACGGGATATTGCGAATTCCGCCGACGATTGCCATCGCTTCGCGAACCGAACGGAGCATGTAATACGCGGCCAGCAAGCAAAAGAAATAGGCGAACGACCAGGCTACGGCGGTGAATTCTTCCCGACGGATACCAAGAAGACGAGTGACCAGCAAGGCTGGAGATCGACTGTGGGAATTTTCTTTCATCAGAATTCGGGAACGGTGATGGTGGTCATCGATGTTCAGTCCGAGGTCGGTGGCGGGGCGTTGGTGTACTATCTACAACTATGCCGGGGCGCGCAAGCATTCACGGACATTCCAGAAGAACAAATTGACATACAGGGGCTGTCACATGGAAGCAATCGCAATTATTACGATTCTGGCACTGATCCAGGCATATATGTTCGCCATTCAGGTTGGACAGGCACGAGCGAAACATGGTGTAAAGGCTCCCGATACATCGGGCCATGAGGGCTTTGATCGCATGTTTCGCGTGCATCAAAACACCATGGAACAACTCATCATATTTGTTCCCGCACTATGGATCTTTGGGTATTTTGTGCACGAATTGGGCGGCGCCATCGTTGGTCTGGTGTTCATTATTTCGCGCTTTATTTATCGCGGTGCTTACCTCAAGGATCCCGCCTCTCGCGGCATTGGTTTCGGCCTTGGTGCCATGTCACTTGGTGTTTTATTGCTGGGCGGACTCATCGGCGCGGTCATGTCCTATCTGGCCGGGTAGCCTGAAAACCGTACTTCTTTGTGTTTTGCCAAGTTTTGTGACTTCCCGATAACTCGTCTGTGGTGAATCCTTGAGTGTGTTCCCGGTTGTTCCGGGTATGCGGTTACAAGGAGGCCATCATGGCAAAAAGGAAATTTGCGCTCGTCGTTCTGTTGCTTGTTGGCGTTGTCGTCACAACGAGTCAGGTGAATGCCCAGTCGATGTTGGGCGACAATGGTTGTGCCGTGCTTGATGACGTCGAGGGTCGACGTTTGCTGTTGGGTTTAGTGCTTGAAGACACACGTTCTTTTGATCATTCAGTCGCGGACGATCGTGGCGCGCACTCCTGTAGCAACTCCACGATCAGCGACTCTTCTGTTTTTCGGGTGTCGTTGTTGTCGATGCCGGACGTGACTGATTGGTCTGGATCGTCGCGAATGGATTCCGGGTCGTTTTGGACTTCTTTTTGATGGGCGTTACGTTTGAGAACGGCCGCTCACTGTCGGCGACGTCTTGCACACTCGGAGGGCCTTAACTCGCGTGCAAGATGTCACCGGCAGCGGTCGGCCAGAAGCGATCATAACTGGCATTTCATTCCAACATGGACAGCAACTCCTGCCCTTGCAAGATAACTTCTTCGAAGACCCGATCATTGAAAAATGTTTCGGCGTGGAGTTGCCGAAGCTGCTTTTTTAGTTCGGGATTTTCGCGAAATGCGGCCAAGAGCCTGCCCCGGTCGTGCGACGTCAATATCGCATTGTTGTTCGAAATCTCTATCGGGAAATAGCCTGTCAAGCCCGAAAAGGTACTGTTGACTAGCGGCAGGCTTTCAAGGTTTGTTATGAGTAGCTCAGTGCTTCGATAGTAAGAAACTACTTTTTCACGCAATTCAAAGCTTCTTATCAGGTTGAATTGCCCTGACGCGATCATTTCCTGGTAGGTCACATCCGAAGTTATTTCATTGCGCCCAAATCCCATCTGGGTCGCAGCTATCAGATTGTCTATCAAATAATCGTCATCGACAGACTGAGTGTCGCTCTCGAGCCTTTCGGTAAGTGCCGCAGCTGCTTCTCGAACTGCGTGGAATGCATCTCTCTCAATCCGGACTCTCGATAATCCAGCCGATACATCGTCTCCCAGTCGCTCAAGGTACCTGGCCTCGACGCGTGAATCCAACCAGTCTTCGCGCCAGCTATCGGCAGCTAAAGCGATAATTACACCCAGCACTACGATGCCTAACTCGCCAATGGACCTTTTGGTTCGGTCGCTTGTATGCATTCCCTGTCATCTCCTACACAATCGCGGCCAAGAAGAGCTTCGACCTGGCAATACGTCGATGAGTCCACGCGAAGGTCGTGGTAGGGATACCGGTTGCCCGCCACCCCCCGCACTGATCCCAGCACGCGCTACTAACGCAATGGGCTCCTCCTTGAGGTATTAACGCATGGGCAGAACTACTGCACAAGATGGGGACGCCACTGGCACTTCGTGTACACCTCCCGTGTCTTGCTCTAGGCACAGCCGTCCGACAGTTCGACGCAGCTGCACGGCATCGGCATTGTTGCGGCTCGCGATTCAGAAAAGGTCAAGGTCATCCGCGAGGACGACATCACCGTCATAACCGGTCCTGACCTCTTCGACAATGAGATCTTCCGCCACGCCGTAGAATAGTGCGTGATAGAGCACCAGCTTGTCGGGTTTGGCCTCGCTGGCCAGCCTGCCAACGTCGCTCGCTGTCGTGTGCGATTTCTTGTGATACGCCTGAAAATACTCGGAAGTATTGGCAAGCCCCGAATCGCTGATGACTTCATGGAACAGGAGATCTGCACCACGTGACATATCCAGCAATTTCTCGCTGTATGCGGTGTCGCCGGAAATGACGATTGTCTTCTCTGCCGTGGTAATTCGATAGCCGAAGGCCGGTTCGACCTCTCCGTGGTTAACACTGAATGCTTCGATTACCAGGTCTTCCTTTTCAAATACGACGCCTTCAGTGATCTCGGTGACGTCTACCTCATAAGACTTCGGATTCGGTAACGGTTGTGAACCCGAGCTTCTGGCTTCTATATCCGGCACCATCATCGCATACATACCTGCGGCCATTTTTTTAAGGCCGGTTGGCCCCCAGACGCGAAGTGGCTCAACTCTGCGCCACCAAAGATCAAACGCAAGTTCGCTAAAATCCATGGTGTGATCACTATGCATGTGCGTAATGAACACACAACATATCTGTAGTGGATAAAGTGATGGTATGTCGTACTTGTATCGTGCCGCGACTGCATTGCGAATTGAGCCCGCGCCTATATCAAACAGATAGGCCTCGCCCTTGTGAACGACCGCAATGCTCGGACCCGCCCTGCGAGCATCAGGGATGGGCGTCCCCGTACCGAGCACCACAACCCGGGTTTCCCTTTGCAGCTCCACGGAACTTGGTTCGTTGCGCGTCTCGATTACGGCACCCGCGACAATTTTCGCAAGCGGTTCTCGCTGGCTACCCTCCCGGTTGCAGGCCGACAACGCAATCAAAACCACCATCGCAAAGGGTATGAAGAACATCTTGGGTGCAGTCGTCATATTGTTAAGCAACTATTTTCAATAAGCTGAATCGAAGCACTTGAGCGGCCGTTTTCTGCAGCTAAGCGCACCATGATCCTCCTGCGGGAGACGGCTATTTGCGAAAGTTAAAGTGATTTCCAGGAAATCCTCCCGCGGGAGGATTGGATCCTCTTCTCTCGTCGCAAGCCGTCGTTCGTTCAGGATCCCGGTGAACAGCCGGAGTCGGTCCAAACTGCGTAAAAACCAGAAACATTTTCGACGCAATGAGGCGTGACGCAACAAACGTCGCACCAGGTCGGTCATGCTGATTGCTTGTCCCACTTTTACTGTCAATTCGCCTACAGCGCCACCTTCTTTCCCATCGATTTTTCTTAATGAGAGTTTTACAGATCCCAGGTTAACAGCGGAAATTTCCGGCGGCATTATCGTACCATCTCAGAGTCCGCTACCGGGCTGAATACCGGCCGCGCCGGTGTGCTGTCTGATATGGTCAGGGGCCATGACGATGCGCGCGCGCCGACGTAGTGGAGTATGAAAGACAATTTACAGAACGGCTGGTAAGTGTCCAGAAAATCGGGGGTGATTCAGCCGTCCGCTCTCCGCAAAAACGGACGGCCAGATCAAGTGCGAAGTAACTAGCTGCAGAGTAATGCTAATGCAAATAGACCGGAGCCGACGGTTCTTTCGCAAAGTTTTCCACTCCGCTCAACAAAGCTCCCGCGGGAGGATGG
>CAYUOY010000162.1:0-8872 GCA_964446495.1 uncultured Woeseiaceae bacterium
TATTTATGCCTGGCGCGACGACAGAGACACGGCTTTCCAGTGGTTGGAGGTTGCGTTCCGGCAACGCGACGATGCGTTGGCCTTTATCCTCGGATCGGTAAGTTTCAGGAACCTGAGAAACGATCCCCGCTACCCCGTATTCCTTGAGAAGCTCGGCCTGCTTGAGGCCTGGAAAGCGATGCCAACAGAGTATGGCGACGCACCCGAATTAACAACGTCGAACGCGCGCGGTGAAGTTGCGGGAACGAATAAAGAGTTGACGTGAGCAGCGACTAGTCTGTTCAATCCCCTTTTTTTTGGCGCGCAAGGTGGCTCGGAGAGCCGCAATGGAACTTCGGCATGTGTCCGTCAGGTCGAATCAGTTGTAAATACCGGGCTACGAATAAGGACTTGGTCGATGGCGATTATACAAACGTCGAATCACTCAAAGAACATTGCTTAATCCGCTTGAGTCCGCCAGAATAATCGCGTGCACGGGATAAATTGCGAATGGTCATGAGGGCCGATGCGGCATTCATGCTAATGCAGCAACCATGAATATCGAGCTGAGCAACAGGTCATCGTGGAAGCGGCCAAAAGACTTGGCAGGATCTGGAAATCACCAGCTTTTGAGCGGCAAATCGAATAGGCCATCCTGGAGGGATCGCATGGGCAAGCAAGCGGGGAAAGTCGAAAACAATAGGGGCGTGACGAACTGGTTGTCCGGCCCCGGACTTCGCGGTTCGGAAACGAGCATCACGTCATACGTCGCCAGGGTTGGACGATTCGCAACATTGTTCGTTTTCCTTTTTACCGCGTTCGGTGCTCAAGCCACGGATGCTGAGAGCGATCGGCCATTTACGGTTGAGTATTACTACAAAATCAAACTCGGCTATTTTGAGGAATGGATAGCCTTATATAAGAAAAATCACTGGCCGGTGATGATGGCGGAAAAGGAACTAGGGCAGGTTCTTAATATTAAAATTGATCGTCCGAGGGGTTACCGACCGGAATCAGGCCGGTGGGATTTGCGCGTTACGATCACTTTCAAAAATCTACTTATTCCGCACGGCCTGACTGACCGTCACAGGGAAGAAACGATCGCGCGGCTTTTTCCCGACCGCGAGGTGTTCGAAGAGGAAGAGCTGCGTCGATTCCGGTTGCTTGACGGACTAACGGAAGTGGAACTTTTGTCGGTCCAAACGGACGACTGGTAGTTAAAGACAGGTGCGAATCGCCGGGCCTGGTCACGCCAATAGCAGAGGGCGGCGAAACCGGGCGCATACATAACCAGGGAATCTCTGGCTTTTTCAGTGAACGGCCACCGCGCTCGTCCGACAGACGTCCGATCTGGAAGAAATTGGGAGGAGGCACTATATGGAAGTCAGCCTGACGCTGATTCAGACTTTTTATACGGTAGTGCAGCATGGATCCTATTCTGCAGCCTCCCGGTCGCTTGGTCTGTCTTATCAAACCGCAGCGAATCATGTAAGGCGGCTTGAGCAAGCGGTCGGCGGTAAGTTGGTCGAATCGGAAAAGGGCAGCAGGCAGGTGACGGTAACGCCGCGGGGGCGCAGGTTACACAACCTCTTGTATCCGGAGCTCGATGCAATGCTGCAGCGCCTTGAATCGATCGTGCGGCAGGAACGACCGATCATCAGGGCCGGAATTCCCGCCGCAATCTTTTACTTCCTGCTTCCCTCTGTCTTGAAAAAATTTCGTGATTCTCACCCGGACGTTGAGATACAGGTCTACGAACGAGATACGGTACTCGCCGACTTAATCAAGACCGGTGGGCTGGATATATGCATGAGCGAACATTATTTCGGGGACTCGGATGTACCGCAACACTTGCTCGGCAAGTACTCGCTTAGCCTGGTACACCCGATAAGCTGGGGATCGTCACTCTGTGTTGACGATTTCAGCCATTGGGGTCGCGACAAACCCTTTATTACCTATGAGCCCGGGCAGACCTTGCGTAATGCGGCGATAAACTTTCTTGGGGATGTCGGAATTGACCCGACTATCGCTGTCACCATGTCATCAGGGCTCAGTATATTACGCTGCGTCGAGGCGGGACTCGGCTACTCCATCGTTCCTGACTGGCTTCTCCCAGGCGACGATGTGCGATCCGAAGTTCGAGCAATACCGCTACCTGATTTGCCGCGGGTTAACCTGTATTTTGGGTATGCAGGATTTCTGGCAGACAACACACATGTGCGTGATCTGCACGACATCTGTCGTACCGAGTTCGTCAATCGATTTAGTAGTTGATGATCGAGGGAGTACAAATTTCAGGAGCTTACCTAGCGGTCGATTTGTATCGACATCGCAAGCTTATCGCGGTTATATCGTATTCTTGTAACGCTGGTTCGTCACCGCAAATTATCGCCTTGTGAGGCATTCGCACGTCGTGTGAGAACGCGGGTGGCGGCGGAGCAAAATCGATGAGAGGGCGAAGCGATGACGGTAGCAAAGAACGGGGATGACTCGGGTGCGGCTGTTGGTATTCTAATGCTCGATACGCAGTTTCCGCGCATACCGGGCGACATCGGCAACAAAAAAACCTGGCCATTTCCAGTCAAATTTCGTGTTGTCCGTCAAGCATTACCGGCCGAAGTGGTTTTTGAAAAAGCCGCCGGCCTTCTTGACGATTTTATTGAGGCCGCGACCATACTGGTTGCTGAGGGCGTTAGTGGAATCACGACATCCTGTGGCTTTCTGTCATTATTTCAGCAGGAATTGAGCGATGCCGTAGACGTTCCGGTCGCCAGCTCCTCGCTGATGCAGGCATCCATGGTTAAGCGATTACTCCCAACAGAACGCCAGGTGGGGATTCTTACCGTCTCAGGCGAGGCGCTCACCGAGGAACACCTGCGTTGTGCGGGTGTGCCGGACGGCACCCCGGTTGTTGGCATGTCTGCAGACACTGAATTCAGCCAGGTTTTTCTGACCAATCAACCAACATTGGATGTACAGAAAGCATGTTCGGAACTGGTTGCGACCGCCAGAACATTCGTCAATGACAATCCTCGAGTCGGTGCAATAATTCTGGAATGTACGAATATGGCGCCGTACGCTCACGCCATTGGACAAGCGACAGGACTCCCTGTTTTTTCGATTTACACGTTCGTTTCGTGGTTTCAGGCCGGTCTTGCACCACCGGAGTTCGCCCGTGGCTAGGAGCAAAATCGGCGTCATTGGTGCGGGCATTGTAGGTGTCACCACGGCTCTTGAGTTGCAACGGCGCGGGTATGACGTAATTCTAATTGATCGCAGAGAGCCGGGCGAAGAAACGTCACACGGCAATGCCGGTGTATTGTCCGATTCATCAGTGCTGATTGTGAATAATCCGGATTTACTGAGAAACTTGCCGCGATACGTATTCTTGAGGAACCTGGCGCTACGCTACGACTGGTCGTTCCTGCTGTTACGTCTGCCCTGGATCCTGCGTTTCTTAAGCTACTCATCGGAACGTCACATGCTACTGGCTGGAAAGGCTCTGCGCGAACTTCAGGTATTGTCTTTGGATATTCACCGTTCGTTAATAGCCGAGGCCGGTGTTGCGCACCTCATTCGAAACACCGGGTGGCTGAAAGTTTATCGCACTGAAAAAGGGCTGCTTGCCAGTCGAAGAGAGCAAGCTCTTTTGGAGGCTCTGGGCGTCTCGTTTTCTTGCTTGAATTCTGAGGAAGTCTCGGCTGCAGAGCCTTCGCTTACGGCCCGCTTCCATGCCGGAATCCTGCTGGAGAATTGCTGCTCCATAACAAGCCCGGCAAAGCTTACACGCACTTACACAGATCTTTTTCTGGCGAGCGGCGGAGAATTGCGTAAGAACGAAGTAGATGCACTCATGCCAATACAAAACGGTAACTGGCGCATCGGAGTTACTACGGCAGACGCCATAGACGTTGAGAAGGTCGTCATCGCGGCCGGACCATGGTCCGCCGAGATCGGACAGTGGCTCGGGTATAAAATACCAATGGCCTGGGAACGCGGTTACCACATGCATCTTGAGCCGCCTCCGGAGGGCAACCTCAAGCGTCCGGTGCAGGACGTAGAACGCGGTTTTTTCATGTCGCCCCAGGAGTCATCGGTACGGATATTGACGGGCATTGAACTCACTTTTCGCGATGCCGAGCCGAACTACTCACAAATCTCCACCGCCGTGAAATATGCACGGAGTACCGCCCGATTCGGGGCCGAACTGGACCCGAAACCCTGGATGGGCCGACGTCCGACACTACCGGATAGTCTGCCAATGATTGGTTTAGCGCCACGACACAGGAACCTCTGGTTCAACTTCGGGCACCAGCATGTAGGTCTGGCAACCTCTACCGGTTCTGCGAGCATTCTCTCGAACCAGGTGCAGGGAAAAGATTCAGATATTGACGCCAGCCCATACCAACCTGACAGATTTAGATTGTGACTAAAGAATGATGGCATCCGGGCCGGGCCAGCGATGGCCCGATTGGCTTGCTGAGTCCCTACAAATAGATAGTTAGCTTCAACCAGTCTTTTTGCATTGCTTTAACAGTACTTTTGGCTGGATCATCGTCTCAGGTATGCTCGATCTACCGATGCGGTTTCGGTGACGGAGTCTACGATGAGTAATCGGGTCAGCTCGCCGATGTATGTAAGCAACAATTGCATCCTGGCAGAGTAAGATGTTGACTGAATCGCAGGAAAAAAATAATAGGGGCCGACTTGCTTACTAGTATCGTAGTTTCCATCACCATCGTTTTTTGCCTCGTGTTTCTCGTTGTATCGCTCAAGGTAAAAGATTCAGCCTCCAGCACTTTCGCCATGTACGCCATCGGCGGTGGCGCACTCCCGCTGTACCTCATTCTTTTCAGTGACGTTGCCACGATCCTCGGCGCGGGAAATTTTATTGGTCATGCCAGTGAAGGTTTTAAACACGGCATAAGCCATATTCCGTTCGTTATGGGAGAACAGGGATCGAAAATCGTTTTCGCGCTGGTGTTCGCTGGTTTCGCCGGCCGCTTTACCTACATAACGATTTCGGAGCTAATGTATGACCTGCTGCATCGGGACCGGATTGCTCGCGTCATTTCCGGTTTCCTGTCCTGCATAATTTTGCTCGCATGGCTGGCAGGACAGGCAAAGGGACTCGGTTATATCTTTCACCAGTTCACCGATGTCAGTCCGGTACCGATTATTATTTTCTTCAATGTTGTGTTCGTACTTTATACCTATTTGGGCGGCATCCTTTCGGTCGTCTGGACGGACCTGATCCAGGGCATCCTTATTGTTGTATTCGGGTCTGTTTTCTATTATCTCGCATTTGCGCCCATTGAGTGGAGTCCGACGGTATTGGCGAGCAAACTCGCCACGACTGCAGACCCCAGCTTTTTAAATTTTAGTCAGGTAAGCACGCTGAGCTTACTGGAAAGTTTTTTTATTGGTCTTTTCGGGGTCCTGGCGGCACAAATATACTGGCAGCGTTGCTTCGCGGCAAAAGATGCCCAAACCGCCCGGCTGGGAATGTTAATCAGCGGGGTTCTGGTGGTCATCCTGGTGAGCCTGACGACATTCGTTGGAATGACCGTAAAAGCGCTGAATCCGGACATAGATCCTCAGCTTGTCATGCCGTGGTTCATAATGAATTACATGCCGCTGGCGGTGGTGGCGATGACCTACTCGCTTATTCTCGCCGCCGCGATGTCATCCGCTGATTCATTGCTTAACTCAACAGCAATCGTTGTCGTCAACGACATTATCTACCCGTTCATGCCGGATTTGACGGACCAGCAGTTAATTGTCTGGGCGAAGCGAATGACGCTGGTGATCGGCGTTTTAGGCACGTTCCTGGCGCTGTATGCCGATACTATTATCGGAATGTTTTCCAAGGCCTATTCCATGGCCGGAGGGGCGATCGTGCCCGTGCTGATCATCGGTCTGCTGTGGAAGCGAGTCCGCAACAGACCTTTTCGGAGAGGGGAGCAGAACTCTTACCTGACCCCTTGGGCCGTTCGCACGGCAATGGTCTTCGGTGCTGTTACCTCGGCGGTGTTCGGTATTTTCTGGGGTATCGCTATTTCCAGCGCTCTGGCTGTGGTCGTCTCCCTGTGGACGAGGTCGAAAGAAGAGGGACCACAAGATTCCATTAGTCGTGCTTGACGACGCTTTCGAATCGAATACGCGAATGGGTCTGGTCGCTGACGATTGGCCGATGACGCTCAACTTGAAGTACATTGAAATTGAACATACGAGAGACAGGGGATATGGGTAACGATTCGTCAACGATTGGTGCTGCAGATGCTGTGGTACGCATGCTTGAACTACACGATGTCAAACACGTGTTCGGCGTTTGCGGCGACACCAGCCTGCCTTTGTACGATGCGCTTGCGCGCCTGGATCATGGCATGACACATATTCTGGCGCGCGATGAACGATGTGCTGCCTATATGGCAGACGTGTACGCCAGGTTGACGGGAAAGGTTGGTGTGGTCGAGGGGCCCAGCGGTGCCGGCGCAACCTATATGTTGCCGGGTATTGCGGAGGCCAATGGTACCTCGATACCGGTATTGGCTCTCACGACCGATATTCCTGTGGCCGGGCGGGGCAAATTCGTGCTGACCGAGGGCGACCAGGAGGCCTGGTTTCGACCGATAACCAAGAAATCGAGGGTCGTTGAAATCCCGCAGAATATCGCTGGAGCATTTCGGGGTGCTTTCAATGCGATGACGACGGGGACACCGGGGGCGGCGCATATTGGACTGCCCTACGACGTTTTAAAAGGCCAGGTGGACGTGGACGATCTCTGGGCTGACAGCTCGCTGGGAAGCTACCCTGCCAGGCCGACGCAGCCCCCTGGTAACGCCATCACAGCGGCGATTGAGGTTATCAAGAATGCCCACAAACCCGTGATCATTTGCGGTGGCGGCGTCTTGCACGCTCGCGCCTGGAACGAACTTCAGGCTTTCGCGGAGGCAATCGGCGCGCCGGTCGGTACCACGATATCGGCCAAGGGCACGATTGCCGAGACGCATGGACTGGCTTTATCCACCATTGGCACCAACGGATCGACAGCGGGCTCGCGCGACGTGGTCGAGGAGAGCGACCTGATTATTTACGTCGGTTGCCATGTCGGGTCCGTAACCACGCAAAAATGTACGAATCCAAAAAATCACGAAAAAGCCATTATCCACATAGATATTGATCCCACCTGCATCGGCGCCAACTATGAGACGGCCGTCGCATTGGTCGGCGATGCCAGGTTGACTCTTGCCGCCCTGTTGCAACAAATTGGCGGCGCGCCGGCAGGCGAGTCCGGAAACCGCTGGGGATATGCGGCCGTCGAGCGCGCCAAAGCACAAAAAAAGGAGCAGTTCCTGCTCAAGGCGCATTCGAACGAAGCACCCATCTTTCCGGAGCGGATCGTTGCTGAAATGCAGCGGGCAATGCCTCCTGACGCGATCATCGTTTCAGATCCAGGGACTCCTACTCCGTATCTTTGCGCGTACTACGAAGCGCAAAAATCAGGCCATTCTTTTATTTTTCACCGCACTTATGGCGGGCTCGGGTTCGCGTTACCCGGTGTGGTCGGCGCCTATATCGCTCACCCTGATCGCAAGATTGTCGGCATCATGGGAGACGGCAGTTTCGGTTTTTCCTCCGGCGAACTGGAGACCATTACCCGTCTCAAGATACCGGTTACGTTGATTGTAACCAACAATAGTGGCTATTCCTGGATCAAAGCGGGACAGTATCAAAATTACGAGAGCAAGGGGTTCCAGGTAGATTTTTCACGCTCGGACCATGCGGCCATCGCGGCTGCTTACGGGCTCAAAACCTGGAAGGTAGAGCAACCGGACCAACTGGCGCCCGCGCTAAAATCGGCCTTGGCGTACGATGGACCGACACTGATCGACATTATTACTCGGCCGCTGGAAGAACTGGACGTACCGGTTACGGCGTTCCTTGGGTAATCGAAGCTAGTAGCGCGAAAATGAAGCTGGAAAATAGTGTCGCTGTCATTACCGGTGCCGCTCAGGGGCTCGGGCTTGCCTGTGCCGAGCGCCTTGCCGCAGAAGGCGCGAAGGTAATGCTGTCCGACATCAATGTAGAAATGGGCGAGGCAGAAACCGCGAAACTTCAGGCGAGAGGGTTCGAGGTTGCGTTTCAGCGCGCAGACGTCACCCAAAAGAGCGATATCGACGCGTTAGTAAAAGAGACTGAAGCAACATTCGGTGGTTTGAACATCCTGGTCAGCAATGCCGGAATTACACACCACGCCAGTTTCCTCGATCTGAAGGAAGACGATTTCGACCGAGTCATAAGAACGAATCTCAAATCCATGTTTCTGACAGGTCAGGCGGTCG
The DNA here is from genome assembly GCA_964446495.1 of uncultured Woeseiaceae bacterium. GTDB lineage: Bacteria > Pseudomonadota > Gammaproteobacteria > Steroidobacterales > Woeseiaceae > JAADHU01. The sequence goes on from CAYUOY010000162.1 coordinate 8,325, forward strand.
CGCGACATATGGTGACGAACGGGACTCACGGAACCATCATTAACATGTCATCGGTAAATGCCGTCATGGCCATTCCGAATCAGGTCCCCTACGCCGTTTCCAAGGGAGGAGTGAAGCAGTTGACCGCCGTTATGGCCGTCGGTCTTGCTCAATACAATATCCGCGTCAACGCCGTCGGAGCAGGGACGATATTAACGGAGCTCGCGCGAGAAGCTGTGCTGACCGATGAGAGCAGTCGCAAGGCAGTATTGTCTCGAACGCCGCTCGGTCGATACGGCCGCCCGGAGGAAATAGCCGGAGTTGTCGCGTTTCTCGCCGGCAACGATTCGTCTTATATGACCGGGCAGACAATCTACGTAGATGGTGGCCGCTTGACCCTGAACTATACGGTGGCGGTTAGCGATTAGGAGTCCAAGTACGAGCGTCACCACCGTGGAAGACGTTTGTCGTCTCCCACGGCTGACAGATCAATTGGTCCTTGATGACGCGCTAGAAGTTATACCCCAGTTTGGCATAGTAGAACCCGCCACCGAACCCGTTTGGCGAGG
>CAYUOY010000163.1:0-8847 GCA_964446495.1 uncultured Woeseiaceae bacterium
CCAGGAACTGGACAAACACATCATTGGGCAGGACGATGCCAAGCGCGCAGTCGCGATTGCCCTGCGCAATCGCTGGCGCCGGGCCCAGGTGGATGAACCGCTGCGCAGCGAAATTACACCGAAGAATATCCTGATGATTGGTGCCACCGGTATCGGCAAGACTGAGATCTCGAGGCGCCTGGCAAAACTGGCGAAAGCACCGTTCATCAAGGTCGAGGTAACTCGTTTCACCGAGGTGGGTTACGTGGGCCGCGAGGTCGATAGCATCATTCGCGACCTGATGGATATGTCGATGAAAATTACCCGTGAGACGGCGGTTGAGAAGGTTCGACACCGCGCGGAGGATGCCGCGGAAGAACGCATCCTCGATGCCCTGTTGCCGGGGTCTCCGCGAGAAATCGGTTTTACTGCCGACAGTGAGCCCGATCGCGACATGAGTGCCACTCGGCAGAAATTTCGCAAGATGTTGCGTGAGGGCAAGCTGGATGACAAGGAAGTCGAGATTGAGGTCCAGTCCATGGCGATCGGCGTGGAGATCATGGCTCCGCCCGGAATGGAGGAAATGACCAGCCAGTTACAGGGTATGTTTCAGAATATGGGCGGCAACAAGAGCAAGACTCGCAAGCTGAAAGTACCGCAAGCCATGAAGATGCTCGCCGACGAGGAAGCCGGCAAGATGCTCGATGAGGAAGAGTTGAAAGCCCAGGCGCTCGAGGCGGTTGAGCAACATGGCATTGTCTTCCTCGATGAGTTCGACAAAATCGCACAAAGCGCCAAAACCGGAGGCGTCGATGTATCCCGTGAAGGTGTCCAACGCGATTTATTACCGCTCGTCGAAGGCTCCACGGTCAATACCAAGTACGGAATGGTGAAAACGGATCATATTCTTTTTATCGCCTCCGGAGCGTTCCACATGTCAAAGCCCTCGGACCTGATACCTGAACTCCAGGGCCGTTTCCCGATCAGGGTCGAGCTCAAGTCGCTCACAACGAATGATTTCGTGCGCATTCTCACGGAACCCGATGCGTCTTTGACGACGCAGTATTCGGCCTTGCTGGGCACCGAAGAAGTCAGTCTCGACTTCACGGAGGATGGCGTCCAGCGATTGGCCGAAGTGGCTTTTCACGTCAACGAGAACACCGAGAATATCGGTGCGAGACGCTTGCACACCGTTCTGGAACGGTTGCTGGAGACAGTGTCCTTCGAGGCTTCCGATAAAAGTGGCAGCCGCGTGACCATTGACGCCACCTATGTGGATGATCATCTGGCTGAGCTGTCCAAGGATGAAGATTTAAGTCGCTATATTCTTTAGTATGGGCGACCACCCACCAGGACAAAGAGTATGGAACCCACCCCGGTCGAGATCCGACTGCGCCAGAAATCACGCTTGTTGACGCTGGTCTACGAGGGCGACGAGCAATTCGACCTGAGCTTCGAATATTTGCGTGTACATTCGCCCTCAGCACAGGTTCAGGGTCACGGCCCGGGACAGGAAGTTTTACAGACGGGCAAAGAAGACGTGGTCATCACGGCGGTAGAGCCGGTAGGGCATTACGCCGTACGGCTGGTTTTCGATGATGGCCATGACAGCGGCCTCTATACCTGGAAACACCTTTTTGAACTGGGGCGGGACCAGGATGCGCGCTGGACCCAATACCTCGACCGCCTGCAGGCCGCGGGGTATGCTCGTAACAAGGGAACCAGGCATTAGTACTCCCTCCCCATGAACAAACAGACGACTCATTTCGGTTACGAATCCGTACCGACACACGAAAAGGCCGGCCGCGTCAAAGATGTGTTCGATGCCGTGGCAAGCCGTTACGACATCATGAACGACCTCATGTCAGGCGGATTACATCGCCTGTGGAAGCGATTCACGCTTGAACAGGCTGCGGTACGTCGCGGTCAGGTTGTTCTGGATCTTGCGGGCGGCACCGGCGACCTGGCCCGCGTTTTCTCCCGACAAGTCGGCCAGAGCGGACAGGTCGTGCTTGCCGACATCAATGCGGCCATGTTGCAGGAAGGGCGGCGCCGACTGGTCGATGCAGGCGTTGCTGGAAATCTTTCGATCGCCCAAGTAAACGCCGAAGCGTTACCGTTTGCAAGCGACAGTTTCGACTGTGTCACCATGGCTTTCGGTCTCAGGAATGTCACCGACAAAGACGCCGCACTGCGGTCCGTCTTCCGCGTTCTCAAACCCGGGGCCAAATTCCTGATTCTCGAATTCTCAAAACCGGCGGAGGCGATCCGACCAATCTACGACACCTATTCTTTCAAGGTGCTCCCGGTTCTGGGCGAACTCGTCGCCAACGATGCCGACAGCTATCAATACCTCGCCGAATCGATCCGCATGCATCCGGACCAGGACAGGTTGCTGGAGATGCTGCAGGAGGCCGGATTCGAGCGTTGCCGTTTTCATAACATGGCGATGGGTATTGTCGCTCTGCACGTGGGTTACAAGCTCTGATGGATATGCTGGAAGCACTCATGAGTCCCGCTGTCAGGCTGGTGAACCGACAGCTGCAGTCCAAGACGCCGGCACGGGAATTGTGTGCCGAGCTCGAGGGTCGGGTGATAGCGATTCGCGTTCGCGATACCGCGCTCGCCTTGTATATTCGAGTCGGCCACGATGCGCTGGAAGTCAGGAGTTTTGAAGACGACGTTGATGTCATCATTAGCGGGTCAATGCTGGGACTGACCCGCCTGGCCGGTTCGTCGGCTGACGCGGCAATTCGTGACGGCTCTGTTGACCTGAGCGGTGACGCTGAAATTGCCGCAGCGTTTCAAAAACTGCTGGCCTACGGAAAACCGGACCTCGAAGAAGAGTTGTCCGGCATGATTGGTGATGTTGCCGCCCATGGACTCGGCGATATGGCTCGCAATGTCGGTCGCTGGGCGGAGAGCACGCATAGCATCGTGCGACAAAACATCAAGGAGTACTTGCAGGAGGAGAGCCGCGCGCTTCCGAGTCGTTATGAGGCGGACCGGTTTCGCGACCAGACGGAGTCCTTGCGCGACGATGTCGACCGCTTTGACGCAAAGCTGCGTCGCCTGGAAAAGGCAACAGACTAAGTGATGTGGAGACCAAAGACACTGCTTCGACTGGTAAGCATTCAGCGCATATTGGTCAAACATGGGCTCGACGAAATCATTACCGCCACCCATTTTCTGCGGCCCCTGCGTTTCTTTTTTTATCTGTTCCCAAAGAAGAGCGATCGTAGTGAACCTTTAGGCAAGCGCATTCGCCTCGCGCTCGAAGAGCTGGGACCCATTTTCGTCAAGTTCGGCCAGGCGCTATCGACTCGCCGTGATCTGTTGCCACTGGACATCGCGGATGAACTGGCCGTGCTCCAGGACAAGGTGCCGCCATTCCCGGGCGAAGAAGCCGTTGCCATATTGAACGAAATTTATGACGAACCGGTGACCGAGGTATTTTCCCGCTTCGATGTGGAGCCGCTGGCGGCCGCTTCCATTGCGCAGGTGCACAGTGCAGCCCTGAAGGACGGCACGGAAGTAATCGTCAAGCTGCTACGGCCCAATGTGCGCGAGCGGATCGATCAGGATCTCGAGGTTATGTATGCCATCGCCGCACTGGCGAACAAGTACTGGGCGAACGGCAAGCGACTGCGACCGCTGGAACTCGTCGCCGAATACGAGAAAACCATCATCGACGAACTGGACCTGATGCGGGAGGCGGCCAACACGGCGCAACTGAAACGGAATTTTGCCGGTTCGGATCTGCTGTATGTGCCGGACGTCTATTTCGACTATTGCCGCAAGGGCGCACTGGTGCAGGAGCGCATCCATGGCATCCCCATCAGCGACATGGAAACACTGAAGGCAGCCGGCACCAACATTCAGGCATTGGCGGAGAACGGTGTCGAAATCTTCTTCACCCAGGTGTTTCGCCACAATTTCTTTCATGCGGACATGCATCCCGGCAATATTTTCGTCCAGATCGACGACCCCGAGCACCCGCGCTACGCCGCGGTTGATTTCGGCATCATGGGCACCCTGAACCCCAGCGATCAACGTTACCTGGCCGAAAACTTTCTGGCGTTTTTTGAGCAGGATTATCACAAGATCGCGAAGCTGCACATAGATTCGGGCTGGGTGCCAGCGGAGACGCGGGTTGATGAACTGGAGACGGCCATCCGGACAGTCTGTGCGCCTATCTTCAACAAACCACTGTCGGAAATTTCGTTCGCACAAGTCCTGCTGGGTCTGTTCGAGACGGCGCAGCGATTTGACATGGAAATTCAACCGCAATTGATGCTGTTGCAGAAGACGCTGTTCAATATCGAGGGCCTCGGCCGTCAGCTATATCCCGAGCTTGATCTCTGGAAAACGGCGCATCCGGTACTGCGACAATGGATGGACGAGCAGGTCGGTGGCCGAGCGATGCTGGCAAGTATTCGCGAAAATATGCCGCAACTGCGCGAAGCCTTGCGAGAGCTGCCCGGTGTCATTCGGCAACTGTCGGAACAGGCCGGAGACGGCAGTCTGCGTATGCGCATGGACTCCCCCGACCTCAAGCGAATCCGGGAGCAACTCGATGCCCAGAAGTCACAACATTTCTGGCTGGGTGTCGGTGCCACATCGTTCCTCTCCGGCACGCTGATCCTGGCACTCACCACGCCCACCTGGATCGGCTGGTCGCTGCTCACTGCCGGGTTGGTGGCACTGTATGCTGCACGGCCAGGCAGGCAGTAGCAACTGAACCGTGCCCGCCCCAACGGATAACAAACGCACCGTTCGAAGTTTCGTCAGGCGCAGCGGACGGATGACAACCGGCCAACAACAGGCCATCGAGAAGCTGTGGCCGCTTTTCGGAATTGAATCGGGTACCGAGGCGCTGGATTTCGATGACCTGTATAGCCGCGATGCGAAGGTCGTTCTGGAAATCGGTTTTGGCAATGGCGACTCGCTGGTCGAACAGGCAAGACAGCATCCCCACCTCAATTATCTTGGCATCGAAGTACATACGCCGGGCGTCGGACATTGCCTGCTGCAAATCGAAAAATACGGTATCCGGAATCTGCGACTGGTCATCGGTGACGCTGTAGAAATATTGCAGGCAAGGATACCTCACGGTTCGCTGCAGCGCGTCAACCTCTACTTTCCCGATCCCTGGCCCAAGAAACGACACCACAAGCGACGCATTATCCAGGCGGGATTTCTGCAGTTGATCGCTCGGGTGCTGGAACCGCAAGGAGCGCTTTTCATTGCCACGGACTGGGCCGGCTACGCAGAACATGTCGATGAAGTACTCGCGCTGGACAGTAGCTTGGATATGGTCGAAAAACGGGAACATGCCGGCGACGCACCGCTGGATCGGGTCACCACCAAGTTCGAGAGGCGCGGTCTGAATAAGGGGCACCTCATCTGGGACTGGCACCTGCAGCGAGTTTAGCCGCTTGTTGAAAAACTCAGTTTTTCGACATGCTGCGTACGGTACAGGGATGTGCCGGCATTTTCGATGGCTGCAAGCCATTGAAAATGGGAGACATTCGAAAACCGCGTTTTTCGAATGTCGATGTTGAAAAAGTCATGGAGGACTTTTTCAACATACTGTTAGGCAAGATAATCAGGCCCATCCCGGCCAAGCCTCGAATACCCCTTAGAAATCTGCGCTAAACCACGCTTGCACACGCCTGAAAAAAGTCTATAAAGGAGGTAAGGGACAATGACAAAGAGGATTTGAGACATACAACTGAGGGGTGGAATCATGAAAGTTGCAGCACCCATGGTAGGTGAATGGTACCGACGACCGAATGGCGCTTTGTTTGAGGTGGTGGCGCTGGACGAAGATGAGCAGACCATCGAGTTACAGTTCTTCGATGGCACGATAGATGAGGTCGATTTCGACGCATGGCCCACGCTACTGACAGAGCATGTCGGTGCTCCGGAGGATTGGCTCGGTGCGGTTGATATGGACCCGGAAGATTTTACCGGCAAAGACGACGGCATCCCGCAGGGCTGGCACGATCCGCTCGAAATGCTGGAGCGAGCGGATAAGCAGTAGCTGGTTTCCGCCCTGGCGCGAGAGTATCTCTCGGTCGCATCATTGCTGGCAGATCAGGGGTCAGGCGCTGTCCGGTCCGCGTACAACGACGATACCGGCGCGCACCTCGCAGTGAACACGCCGCAATGACTTTCCCCGGCAGGGTCCGCCGACACACTCGCCGCTGTCAATCTCGTAGACTGCGCCGTGTGAGGAACAGATGATCTGGCGGCGATCTTTCGTCAGGAACGAGTCCGGTGCCCAGTTCAGCGGGTGGCCAACATGCACGCAATAGTTTTGGTAGGCGTATACCTCGTTACCCTGACGCACAACGAAGCCTTTGAAGGGCCAGTCACCTTTCCCAATGGAAAACTCGCGACAACCGGGATCGGCGATTTCGTCGAGGGCTCCGATTTTTACCTCAACGTCTTTCATGTGTCGGCAGGCTCGTTCCAGGGCGCGACTTTCAATAACAACAGCATCCCCGGTATCGCCAGCAACGCGCACAGCAGGAAGAAACTTGTCCAGCCAATGCGCTCTACAATAACGCCGGTCACGGCGTTGGCGAAGATCCGTGGCACCGAGGCCAGGGCCGAGAAAAGGGCGAACTGAGTCGCGGCGAAAACGAGACTCGTCATGCGTGCCATGAAGGCGACCAGCGCGGCGGCACCCAGGCCAACTCCAAGGTACTCAAAGGCCACCACCGCGCCAAGCACCCATGGATTGGCGCCCACTTCCGCCAGCCACGCAAATCCAAGGATGCTGGTGATCTGAACCAGGCCGAAAAGCCAGAGCGCACGATTGATGCTGAGTTTAACCATCACCACGCCACCGATAACTCCGCCGACGATGACAGCTATCAACGAGGCCAGTTTGGCGATCGAGCCTATCTGCGTCAGGCTGAAACCCAGATCGAGATAGAACGGCGTCGAAAGCGCCGTCGCCATGTTATCGCCAAGCTTATAGAAAAACAGGAACGCCAGAATAAGGCCAGCGGTTCCCAGGCCGCGACGTTGTGCGAACTCTTTGAAAGGCTCGATGACCGCTTCACGCAGCGTTTTTGGCGGCGTCGGGTTCTTGATCGCTTCCTGAATCAACAAAGTCATGACCAGGCCGACACCCATGAAAGAAGCCACGACCATGAACACAACATGCCAGGGCAAATGATCAGCAAGGATCAACGCCAGAGAACCGGGAACCAGCCCCGCCAGGCGGTAGGCTTGCACATGGACCGCGTTGCCTATGCCCAACTGCTGATCGGGCAACAACTCACGTCGGTAGGCATCCAGCACCACGTCCTGGGTCGCACTGAAAAATGAAATGGCGGCCGCGAGATAGGCTACGGTCCAGATGGAGAGGTCGGGTTTGATGAAGCCCATTGACGCGATGGAGAGCAATAGCGCCACCTGTGTCACCAACATCCAGCCACGACGATGCCCCAGGAACGGCAAGGTGTAACGATCGATGAAGGGCGACCAGATAAATTTCCAGGTGTAGGGAAAACCCACCAGGGCAAAGAATCCAATCTCGGCCAGCCCGACTCCCTCCACTCGAAGCCAGGCGGGAATAAGTTGAATAATAATGTAGAGCGGCAGACCGGAGGTAAAACCGGTAAAAACGCAAACCAGCATGCGCCGGTTCAGAATCGCTTCCCTGAAGGTCTGCGGTTTCATTGTCCGGGGTTTTGTGTCAGCCGTCATTGATCCAGTCGTAGTCCAGCGTCAACGGCGCATGATCCGAGAACCGATTTTCCTTGTAGATGTCGGCACGGAGTATCTTGTCCTGCAAGCCCGGCGTGACCACCTGGTAGTCAAGACGCCACCCGACGTTGTTGTCCCAGGCGCGACCCCGGTTAGACCACCACGTATATTGATCCGGTGCCTCGTTGATGCGGCGAAACGCATCAACATATCGTTCCGTGCTGAACAACTCGTCCATCCAGGCCCGTTCTTCGGGCAGGAAGCCGGAGTTTTTCTGGTTGGCGCGCCAGTTTTTCAGGTCGATGGCCTTGTGTGCAATATTCCAGTCACCGCAGAGAACGTATTCCGACCGGCGCCGCATCAATTTGCGCAGGTGCGGTGTGAAGGCGTCCAGAAAACGAAATTTGACCGCCTGTCGCACGTCGCCCGACGATCCTGAAGGTAGATACAGTGACACTACGTTGATCGACCCAAGTCGAACCTCGAGATACCGACCCTCATCGTCAAACTCCCGGATACCCAGACCGCGAATGACCTTGCCTGGCTTCTGTCGGCAATAAATCGCGACACCACTGTAGCCTTTCTTTACGGCATCCTCGTAGTAACAGTGGTAACCCGCCGGCGAGAAACACTCGTCGGTGAGTTGATGTAATTGTGCTTTGGTTTCCTGAATACAGACGACATCGGGTTTCTTCGCCCGCATCCATTCGAAAAAACCCTTGCGGGCGGCCGCTCGTATGCCGTTGGCATTCAGACTGGTGACTCGAAACAAAACGTATTCCTTAGTGAGACAACGGCCTGGACTGGCCGCCAAAAAACACCCGGCTTATGGCATACTGACGGGCAGCAAATACACCTAATCTGGCTAAAGGGCGAAACGGGCCATCATACAGAAGCTCACTCGCAGTCCAAGAACATGCAACCTTTTAAGCACGAATTTCTCGAATTATCGCTGGAACTGGGAATCTTACGTTTCGGTGAGTTCACCCTGAAGTCCGGACGCGTCAGTCCTTATTTTTTCAACGCGGGCCTGTTCAACACCGGCTATGCGGCGGCGAAACTTGGTCGCTATTATGCCGCGGCCATTAGCGATTCCGAGATCGAGTTCGATATGCTGTTCGGGCCGGCCTACAAAGGTATCCC
>CAYUOY010000164.1:0-8837 GCA_964446495.1 uncultured Woeseiaceae bacterium
ATGTACATGCTGGTGCCTGCGCAAGTGGCCGTAGGAGAGCATCTGGCGACCTTGGAAGAATTTCCTCCAGCCAGGGGTTCGAGCCTGAGTCTTGGACAGCTGATGGATCGGATCACCTGGGCCACATCAGTGACCAAGTAGGGTCCGGCAGCTGGCGTTAATGCGCCAGGAAACCAGAAGCGGCGGGGTGCGAGAGTGCCTCGCCGTTTTTGCGTCCACCATGAACAATGATTCAGCAAAAGCGTGCATCATGAACCAGACTCGACACCGGATTAAATTCGGGAGGGCAGTTCGTGTTTTGTTGGGCAAGCGTATGCAGCACAGGCAGAAGCGTGCAGCACTTCGCTATCTTGGGTGGATCATTTAGTGCCGTTGGTCAAATGCCCGATTGACACCAAGTCAACAATTGAATCAGCCCTCAACTTATGCATGATGTGTCCGCGATGCGCCTTGACTGTTTTCTCGCTGATTTGCAGCTCGTAAGCTATTATCTTATTTCGCATTCCCGTGACAACATAATTCATGACTTCCTTTTCGCGGGTGGTAAGCGTCGCAATCTTTTCTCTTGCAGTCACTTGCTGCTGAAACAAGGTCCGGGCGTGCCGATCTCTTTCAATGGCGCCTGCAATTACCGAAAGCAAGGTCTCATTTTCAACAGGCTTCTCCAGGAAATCTACAGCACCATGTTTCATGGCGGTAACGCCGCTCACAGTGTCGCCGGCACCGGTCATGAAGATAATGGGTAAAGTATAATCGTGCTGGTTGAGTTTGGCTTGTAGCTCGAGGCCTGAATCACCCGGCATGCGAAGGTCGATGATCAGGCAGCCGTAGCCAAAAAGATCTTCACGCTGCAGGAGTTCTTGAGCAGAGTCAAAAGTTTCGACCAAATAACCTTCCGAACCTAACAGCCGGCTCATCGCTTTTAGATGAGAGCTGTCATCGTCGACGACGAAAATCGTTGCTTTTTCTGAATTATTTTCCAATTCATGCATTAGCTCTTGCCCCCCATGGCGGACCTCGATCAAGCACCCGCTATTATGATATATGCCAGCTATCTTGGCCAACACCTCGGATTTCCGAGGGCAGTATTTCGTTTAACGAAATGGTACGGTTGTACTAAGATAGTGTCCTAGCCGCCGATACTGCTATCGGCATGGACGGGCAATTCGGATAGCTCTTCTACAGTGTTTTCAACAAGCGGTAGCAATAACTCGATGGTCGTTCCAACGTCGGGTTTGCTGGAGGCACTAATGCCACCACCGTGACTCCGCACAAGTCCAATAACCGCGGAAAGTCCAAGACCCTTTGCTCCATGCTGCGTGGTAAAAAACGGCTCGAATATTTTCTCAAGAGTAGCCGGGTGCATGCCAACCCCATTATCAGTAACGACCAGTCGAGCGTGCTCGCCGGTTAGTATCGTCCGATCGAAGCTCCTGAATTCGTCGAGCGTAACGGACTCCAGGGATATTTTGATTTCCCCAACGTCCTCTATCGCTTGTACCGCATTACTACAAATATTTGTCAGCATCTGTGATACCTGGGAGGCGTCACAAAGAACAGGCAGTTTACCGTTGTAGAGTCGTTCTTCGAACGTAACAGTTGCTGGTCCGGTTGCGCGTATCGATTCCATCGCCTTACTGATGATCGAGACGAGATCGAAAACTTCTTTGCTGCTCTCAACACGCCCGGTGAAAATGCGGATCTGAGTAACAAGGTTTTGACCCCTTCGTGCGCAGTCGACTATTTCGCTCAAATCCGCATGATCATCGCTGCCAACCTCCGTTTTATTCAATAGCAAATTAGCGTAAATCAATATTGGGTAGAGAATATTGTTGAGTTCATGGGTAATTCCGGAAGCCATGGTGGCGAGCATGTCGTTCTTTTCTGATTGGCTAGGTTCTTTATCCACAGATTTAGTTCCCGCTATCGTCGATGCCCCTGTGATTTTGGACCGAACTACCATGCAATCCAAGTCTTTTTATTGGAGATCGTCGATGATGCGCGATTTATATTCACATTAAAGCGCATAAGCGTTAGGTAAAGGGCGACGGGAGAAGATATCGCACTATCTCCGGACGGAGGATGAGCGTTTTTTTTCGTCCATGGTAGTCGCAGTATTCGGCGGCACACCAGATTGGCATCCATTTCAAATCCGAGCGCAGAACGCCAAGGATGGGATTGATATCCCAGATTTGGATGTATCGAAAGTTGATGCGTTTGGATTCTTATCGTTGGACGGCACCGAAACGCTATTTACTTTGGATGGACAGCATAGGCTGGCGGGCATCATGGCTGCGCTTGAATCCGGTGGTGATGCCGGTAGCGAGCTACTGGATTAAGAGATATCCGTCATCATGGTTGCGCATGAGCGCTCCAAAATGGGTCGAATGCGATCGCGTCGATTATTTACAACACTTAACAAGCGAGCTGTTCCGGTCAAGAAAGATGAAACGATCGCGTTGGACGAGGACGATGTCATGGCGATCGCTGCGCGCCATTTAGTTGAGGATCACCCGAGGCTGTCACGCCCGGACATGGTCGCGATTCGTGCAAATGCCAACATGCCGGCCGGCGATACGAGGTCGCTCACGACGATCGGAATCGTCTATGACGTTCTATTGCAAATCTTCAGGGCGCTGTCAAAGAAAAAAGACGAAGAGCTCAAATTCAATCGGCCAGATGACAGTTGGTTGTCTGTCTACAATAATTGTGCTGCCGCGTTTTTTGATGCCGCAGGGAGGCGGTTCAAACCTTTTGGCGAGTGCCTGCGTTCCAAAGACCATACGAGTATCGTCGCTGTCAATAGACACAAGGCGGGAGGGCATATTCTCTTCAGACCTGTAGGGCTGCTGATGCTCAGCGAGATGGTCGCGAGGCACATTAGAATCAATTGGACAGGTTGCTTCGAGGGGCCGGACGATGATCCGGTCGAAACCCAAAAGGCGGCCATCGCCCAATTGCGAAAAAGTATCGCGGCCTTTGAGCATATTCCGGTCAACCTGCATAAACGCCCCTTTCGGGATCTTGTTTGGATACCGGAGACAGCTCGCATGGCACCCGCAAGACGTGCTCTGGTTCGCGATTTGCTCCTACATGACAAAAAACTGCTGACTGTCAGGCAAGAGTCATCGCTTCGACCGCGACTAATAAAGGCCATCGGTCGCAATGCAGAGATCACCGACTATATTGAGAGCAGAGATTGTTTGGTTTGTTAATTAGTTGCCTACAACATACGGGTTGTATGCAACCCGGGCCTTTGCCCGGGAGGTGGCCTATGATGTTGGGCCAAGAACCCCAGCTAGCGATGGTGAGCAATCTTTGCTAACCGTGATCGTATCTATAACCACGGTCAGTGGACAGCGGTGTAGCAGCGAATTCTGAAATAGCGAGTACGGGGCGATCGTCCGCGGTTCTATGCACTTCATCGTGGCGCAGTAAGCTCCCCCCTTTCTGACACATGCTGACCGAATATAATTCCATTCAGCATTTCAGGCTTTTGTTTTGGCGCGTGCTGGACAGTTTCTCGACGGTCCAAGTGGGCCTCAATTTCTAGCTCAACTATCGATAACATTGCTTCTCGCTAGTCAAGAATGGCAGATCTTGGGCGCGCTCTTTGATTCTGGTAAATCCCTCATGATTCTGAAGAAATTTGCGGGAAGATTTTCTGAAATGGGAAATCCGGGTCGAGGGTAACTACTGTCGTTCGATTGGCGCCTCATCATTTGGTTCGATAAGCCAGGTTATCGCTAGTAATCACCGGTCCGCAGCGCGCCAGACCACTTTGGTTTCGCTACAGGGTTTGCTGAATTGAGCTGGTCGTTAATTTAGTGTTCCGCGCGTTCTTCTCGTAATTTCGCCAAGGCGATCAATGTGTCAGCGTCAGATCTACGTACGCGGTCTTGAGTCGATCCAAGCGGCTACCTCATCAAGATACCAGGAGACGGCACGTTTCCCGACCTTCACAGGTCTCGGGAAACGGCCGCTCTCTATCAGTCGATAAATCTGTCGCGGCTGCTCGGCGGTAATGTGAGTAACTGTTGGCATTTTGACAAGTCGCCGTGCTTCGGTTGCGTTCTCAACTTCCATGTGTCCAGTAAAAACCGTGCCATCTTCTGACTCAATAAGAAAGCCAACCACATGCTGAATTGGTTCCTGATCTTGTAGGAGTGTGTCTGTTAGACGTGACTATCCTCCTTTCGAATTGATGGCTGAGATCGTCGCGGCAGCTGCCAGCGAGTCCAGGTGATCGGACCAAAACTGCATCAACTTGCGACGCTTAAGAAGCAGGTGAGAGCGGTTGTAGATCCCGCTGACGCCCTTTCAGGCATGAGCAAGCTGAGTCTCAATAACTTCCGCCGGGAAGCCATGTTCGTGAAGTAGCGTCGATGCCGTGCTTCTGAAGTCGTGTGGATGGTGCACTTTGCCTGTGTAACCGAGCTTTTTTAAGGCGTAAGTGAATGCATTTTCTGACAGGGGAGTGTGTCGACTGTTCGGAAAGACTAGATCGCGTTGGCCCGTCAGGCGGTGCAACTCGGTGAGAATCAAGACAGCCTGGCTCGACAACGGAACAATGTGTTCTCGGCGCATCTTCATCCTCGTGGCCGGGATGACCCACTGGCTGTTCTCAAGGTCGATCTCACACCATTGTGCTTTCCTCAATTCGCCCGGTCGGGTGAAAGTTAGGGCCAATAATTTCAGGGCCGATCTCGTGACATGCGCCCCTATATAAGAGTCAATGTCCACCATGAGTTGCCCCACTTGCTTCGGGTCAGTGATGGCGGAGCGGGATCGCGTCACGACGGGCTTGAGTGCGGCGCGCAACCCTGCCGTCGGATCGCCCATCGCTTTCCCGGTGGAAAGGGCATACCCATAGATACGGCCCGCCAATCCCAGCGCTCGATGGGCGGTCTCGTGGGTGCCTTGTTTCTCAATCGATCGAAGAGCGGATAGCATCTCAGGTGGTGTAATCTCGGACAGGGGGCGCTTTCCCAGCCTGACGTGGAGCTTCTTCAGGATGCGCTTGTCACGCACGTTCGTTGTTTCGGCACGCTTAGTTTTTCCCAGATCGAACCACTCGCTCGAAACGGCCTCGAAGCTGTCTGCCTGGGCAGCCTTCGCAGCTTGCCTGATAACGGATGGATCAATGCCCTCTGATAATTGCTCTCGTGCCTTCTTCACCTTATTTCGGGCAATTTTCAATGAGGTGTCAGGATAGGTGCCCATCGAGAGCATTTTTTCCCGTCCACCGTAGCGATATCGGAATCGCCACCATTTACTGCCATTCAGATTGACTAGAAGGTGCAAGCCATTGCCGTCGGCGAGCTTATAGCCCCGCTCACGCTGTTTTGCATTGATGATCTTGACATTAGTAAGAGACATCAGGGGTAGCCACCGAAGCGGAAAACGGGAGTTTTATAAGTTACCCGTAAAGTTACCCGCATCTATAGGGCCATGCCAAGTCATGGCGTGTCTCTTAGAGTCTTAAAAAGTTCTGGAAAGTTAGTATGTTGCGGGTTTCCTGTTTTTTGAGTTACCCGCAACATACCGGTATTTGGCTCCCCGACCCGGACTCGAACCAGGGACCAATTGATTAACAGTCAATCGCTCTACCAACTGAGCTATCGGGGAATTATGACCGGCGTTTATGGCCAGCGGCCGCATTTTGGGCCAGCCCCCATCTCAAGTCAAGGGCTCTGGCATCACATTGCAGCAAGTGATTTTACGCTAAAACGCTCCTGATTCTCTTGACCGCTTCTTCAAGCTGCGGAATTGAGCAGGCAAAGGAAATGCGGACGTATCCAGGAGATCCGAACGGACTTCCCGGGACCATGACAACAACGGCCTCATTGAGCAGTTTCTCGACGAGTTCAAAATCGTCTTTGAATCCCAGCCTTTCGATGGCCCCAGTGACGCGTGGGAATGCATAGAAGGCACCTTCGCCCTTGCGGCACTCGAAGCCCGGGATGCTGTTCAAGGCATCCACAATGTAATCGCTGCGTTCCTTGTAGGCGGCGGTCATTTGGCTGACGCAAGTCTGGTCGCTATCGAGCGCGGCCGTTGCGGCGATTTGCGAGATGCTGCACGGGTTCGAGGTGCACTGGCTCTGAATGGTTTTCATGGCTTTGATTACAGCAGCGGGTCCGCCGGCATAGCCAATTCGCCACCCTGTCATCGCGTAGCATTTCGAGACGCCATTGATGGTGACGGTCTGTTCTTTCAGTTCCGGCACCGCTGTGGCCAGGCTACAAAAGGGCGATGCCCCCCAGTGAATGTGCTCATAGATGTCATCCGCCGCGATGACAATTTTCGGGTGTTTGACCAGAACCTCGCCGAGCGCCACGAGTTCCTCACGGGTATAGCAGCTACCGCTCGGATTGGACGGGCTATTGAGAAACAACAACCGGGTTTTATCGGTGATTGATGCTTCGAGTTGCTGCGGGGTCACTTTGAAGCTGCTTTCGATCCCGGTGTCGACAATGACAGGTACGCCGTCGGCGACACGTACCATGTCCGGATAGGAGACCCAGAACGGAACCGGGATGATGGCTTCATCGCCAGGGCTCAATATGCCCATGCAAAGATTGAACAATGTATGTTTCGCACCGCAGGAGACAAGAATCTCTTCAGGCGCGTACATGAGATCGTTTTCTCGCTCGAATTTACGTTGGATGGCCGCTTTCAGACTGGCTGTGCCGTCGATGGCCGTGTACTTTGTATGGCCATCCCGAATGCCCTTGATGGCGGCTTCCTTGATGTGGTCCGGCGTATCAAAATCCGGCTCGCCTGCACCCAGACTGATCACATCACGGCCTTCTTCACGCAATCTTGCGGCAAGACCAAGCACCGCACTGGTCGCAGAGGGCATGACCCGACTCATTCTGTCTGAAACTGATAAACTCACTCGATTGCCTCCCGAAAATGATCCCGCATGGTACGTCAATCAGCCCATCTTCCCAAGAAGTCCAAGCCCGACGAACGCGACGAGCTGGCATTGGTCGCCCCATTCAGCCCGGCGGGTGATCAGCAGCAGGCGATCGACGGCCTGGTTGAGGGTCTGAAAGACGGATTGGCCCGGCAGACCCTGTTGGGCGTAACCGGGTCCGGCAAGACTTTTACGATTGCCAACGTAATTTCAGAATTGCAGCGTCCGGCAATCATACTGGCACCGAACAAGACGCTCGCGGCGCAGCTCTATGGCGAAATGCGTGAGTTTTTTCCAAAGAACGCGGTCGAGTATTTCGTGTCTTACTACGATTACTATCAGCCGGAAGCTTACATCGCGAGTTCGGACACCTATATAGAGAAAGATGCGTCGATCAATCAACACATCGAGCAGATGCGTTTGTCGGCGACCAAGGCGCTCATCGAGAGATCGGATGCCATCATCATCGCGACGGTGTCAGCGATTTACGGCCTCGGTGATCCGGAAGCGTATTTTTCGATGGTCTTGCATCTCGCCCGCGGCGAACCGATCGATCAGCGCACCATCCTGCAGCGACTGGCCGAGATGCAATACAAACGCAATGAGTTGGAATTATCGCAAGGCAACTACCGCGTGCGTGGAGATGTGATCGATATATTTCCGGCCGAATCGGAACGCGATGCCATTCGCATAGAGCTTTTCGACGACGAAGTTGAGTCGCTCTCTTATTTCGATCCGTTGACCGGTGAGGTCATACGGCGCGTGCCCAGACTGACGGTTTTTCCGAAGACCCATTATGTAACTCCACGGGAAAAGCTGCTCGGAGCGGTGGAGCAGATCAAGGCAGAGCTTAAACCGCGTCTGAACTATCTGCGTAAGAATGAAAAACTTCTTGAAGCTCAACGGCTTGAACAGAGAACCTTATTTGATATCGAGATGATCCGGGAGCTTGGCTATTGCCAGGGAATTGAAAATTACTCACGCTACTTGTCGGGTCGTGCAGAAGGCGAGCCACCACCTTGCCTGTTCGACTACATACCCGACAACGGCGTGCTGGTAATCGATGAAAGCCACGTGACCGTGCCACAACTCGGGGGCATGTATCGTGGTGACCGTTCGCGCAAAGAGACGCTGGTTCAGTATGGATTTCGTCTGCCGTCAGCACTCGACAATCGGCCGCTGCGGTTTGATGAATTCGACCGCCAGTCTCCGCAGACTATTTATGTCTCGGCAACACCTGGAGATTACGAGATCGAGCGTTCCGACAATGTGGTCGAACAACTGGTGCGACCGACCGGCCTGGTTGATCCACAACTCGAAATACGTCCGGCGCGCACCCAGGTCGACGATGTCTTGTCTGAAATCGGGAAGCGAGTGGCGGTCGATGAACGGGTATTAATTACGACTCTGACAAAACGCATGGCCGAGGATCTGACAGACTACCTGCAAGAGCATGGTGTTCGGGTCCGCTATCTGCATTCCGATATTGGTACCGTTGAACGTACGGAAATAATTCGTGATCTGCGCTTGCATGCTTTTGATGTGCTGGTGGGTATTAACCTGCTGCGTGAGGGCCTCGACATGCCGGAGGTGTCGCTGGTGGCCATTCTCGATGCGGACAAGGAAGGATTCCTGCGTTCCGAGCGCTCGCTTATTCAAACTATGGGTCGGGCGGCGCGCAATTTGCACGGTACGGCCATTCTCTATGCTGACAGAATGACCGGGTCCATGCAGCGAGCTATTGATGAAACGAGTCGGCGTCGGGACCGGCGGGAACGCCTCCTTCCGCATGCTCACGGTCGCCGACACGGGCGGAGGTCCGGCGTTGCACGTCGGCGGCGCCTTCACCGAGATCGACGGGCAGCCCGCGCCCGGACTGGCGCGCTGGGACGGGTCGAGCTGGTCGCCGCTCGAC
>CAYUOY010000165.1:0-8826 GCA_964446495.1 uncultured Woeseiaceae bacterium
ATGGATTCGCAATAATGTCCCTGGCGTGCACATACCGGATGAAATTATTCGACGACTGAAGGCGGCGGATAATCAGGAAGAGGAAGGCATCCGAATCTGCGTTGACATGATCTCGGCCTTGCAGGAGATCGACGGAGTCCAGGGAATTCACATTATGGCCTTTCGTCAGGAGCACCGGGTGGCAGAAATTGTTGAGCGCTCAGGCGCATTGGGTAACCGGGTTCCCGAAAATGCCAGCACGGCCCGGAATTTCAGGGATATGGCAACGAATAAAACAAACGCGCCTGTCGCATCGGAGAGTAAAAATGACTGAGACCTTGATCAGTTCTGCAAGCAAGGAAGTTCGCATCGGCTACGACCTGCCGTTCGTCATCATCGGTGAACGAATTAATCCTACCGGCCGGAAAGTACTGGCAGAGGAGATGAAACAGGGTGACTACACTCGCGTGAAGGCTGATGCGCTTGCCCAGGTTGCAGCGGGAGCACAAATGCTTGACGTCAATGCAGGCATACCGCTGGCTGATGAGCCCGCCATTCTGGCGGAGGCAATCAGGATTGTTCAGTCCGTCACAGACGTACCGCTATCGATTGATTCGTCCATTGTGGCGGCTCTGGAAGCCGGTTTGTCTGTTTACCAGGGGAAGGCGCTGGTGAATTCGGTCACCGGAGAGGAAGAACGACTTGAACAGGTATTGCCTCTGGTCGCAAAATATGGGGCGGCCGTCGTTGCGATTTCAAACGATGAGACGGGCATCTCTGAGGACCCTGATGTGCGCTTTGGGGTCGCGAAGAAAATCGTTGAAAGGGCAGCTGATTACGGCATTCCACGTTGCGATGTGGTGGTCGATCCCCTGGTGATGCCGATAGGAGCCATCAACTCTTCCGCGAAACAGGTGATGCACCTGGTGCGGCGTTTGCATGAGGAACTCAAGGTCAATACCACTTGCGGTGCGTCGAATGTGAGTTTCGGCTTGCCGAATCGAAATGGAATCAACAGTGCCTTTCTAACGATGGCGATTGCGGCAGGGATGACGTCGGCAATAACCAGTCCGTTGCACGCTGAGGTCATGCAGGCGGTTCTCGGCGCCGACGTCATGATGGGAAATGATCCGCATTGTGCGAACTGGATTAAAAAATATCGGGAACCCGCGGCCGAGGGGAAGGGAGCGGGTCGCGGCGGGCGCAAACGCCGGCGTCGAAACGCCTGATCCGATTGTTGCGTCGATGAATAACAAGTCTGCGAAAATCGTTTTCACGCCCTCCGGCCGGCGTGGTGTCTTCGCCCATGGGACGGCCGTGCTCGACGCGGCGCGCAGCCTCGGCGTCGATGTCGATTCGGTTTGCGGTGGCCGCGGTCTGTGCGGGCGCTGTCAGATAGTTTGTGCCGAGGGGGATTTTCCGAAACATGCAATAACATCCAGCGTGAATCACATGTCGGCTGCCGGTGATGTCGAACACCGCTATGGTGAACGTTGTAGTCCGCTGGCAAAAGAGCGCCGCCTGAGCTGCCAGGCCCTGATCCAGGGCGACCTCGTCATCGATGTGCCGCCGGAAAGCCAGCTACATCGGCAGGTCGTTCGCAAGAAAGCGGAACATCGCGATATCACGCTCGATACGTCAGTGCACTTGTATTTTTTGGATGTTCGAGAGGCCGACATGCACGAACCGAGCGGCGACTTGCAGCGCTTGTTCGATGCGTTGGCAGAGAATTGGGATTTACGCTCACTTGACTGCGATGTTGGCGTACTGTCGACAGTGCAAACGGCACTGCGCAAGGGCAAGTGGAAGGTCACGGTCGCCGTGCACAACCGCGCTCGGATCATCGCACTCTGGCCGGGCTTCAAGCGCGATGCGTATGGTCTGGCGATTGATATCGGGTCAACTACGATCGCCGTTCACCTGTGCAACCTCAGCAGCGGCGAGGTCATCGCGACGGGTGGCATCATGAACCCGCAGATTCGTTTTGGCGAAGACCTCATGAGCCGGGTTTCTTACATCATGATGCATCCCGAGGGCGCGGGAGAGATGACCGACGTTGTGCGTGAGGGCATTAGCGGTCTTATACAGACCGTTGCGCGTGAAGGCGATATCGATCCTGGAGATATTCTCGATGTGACGATCGCCGCCAATCCGATCATGCATCATATTTTCCTGGGCCTCAGTCCCGTAGAACTCGGTAGTGCGCCATTTGCCCTGGTTACCGATGCGGCCCTGGATCTCAATGCGAGAGACCTGGGGCTGGGCATCAATCAAGGCGCCCAGGTTTATGTATTTCCGTGCATAGCGGGCCATGTCGGAGCTGACGCGGCCGCAATGATCCTGGCCGAGGAACCTCACTTGCGTGAGGATATTTCGCTCGTTGTCGATGTCGGCACCAACGCGGAGATCGTACTGGGGAACCAGAATCGATTACTGGCTTGTTCGAGCCCGACGGGTCCGGCATTCGAAGGGGCGCAAATCAGTTGCGGGCAGCGCGCTGCTCCGGGCGCTATTGAGCGGGTTCGAATTGATGCGGAAACACTGGCGGTGCGCTTTAGTGTCATCGGGTCGGAGCTCTGGTCCGACGACCCGGATTTTGCCGGGTCGATAAAGGCGTTCGGCATAACCGGTATCTGCGGCTCAGGCATTATTGAAGCGGTTGCGGAGATGTATCTCAGCGGAATTGTCAGTGAAGACGGCGTAATCGATGGTTCGCTGGCAAAGCGAAGTACGCGTCTGATTGAGGAGGGCCGAACCTGGACTTTCGTGCTTGTCGATGGCGAGCGGCCTGTTTCGGTGACCCAGAACGATGTCCGGCAGATCCAGCTCGCCAAGGCTGCCTTGTACGCCGGCATCAAATTGCTGATGGAGCGCGCCGACATCAGCACGGTTGGGCGAATACGACTTGCCGGTGCGTTCGGCAGTCACATCGATCCCAAATACGCGATGGTGCTGGGTCTGATCCCGGATTGTGCACTCACCCAGGTAGATTCTGCCGGAAATGCGGCGGGGACCGGAGCACGAATTGGTCTCCTGAATGTCGCTGCCAGAAGGGAGATTGAGACCGTTGTACGACGTATCGAAAAAGTCGAAACGGCAATTGAACCCGGGTTTCAGGAGTATTTTGTCGATGCAATGGCGATCCCCAACAAGAAGGATGCGTTTCCGCATCTGTTTTCGGTCGTGGACAAGCCACCGCCGAAGACGATTATCGCCGAGCGAGCGGCGAGGCGCTCGCGCCGCCGGCAACGCAAGACAGTCACCACGAAGTAGTCATTAGAGGAATCTGGAAAATGGCAAGACGTGCGAGACGGGTACGATCTACAACAGTTGAACAGGCACCGTTCAGGCAGGTGATCAATCCCTATAAACCGTTCGAAATTTTGTCGGACGAGCAACTTGAACTAATCCATACCTCCTCCCTGAAAATCCTGGAGGACATAGGTATCGAGATTCAGGATGCCGATGCCAGGGGGTACTTCAAGCGAGCCGGGTTCGACGTGGATGAGCCGACCGGACGGGTTCGGCTCGATCGTGATGGATTGCTGGAACTGGTCAGGAAAGCGCCGTCCAGCTTCAAATTACATGGTCGCGATCCGGGCAAGGTGATGCAGGGCGGTAATGGTCATATGCTTTTCGCCGCCGTGGCGGGTCCACCGTTTGCCGGCGATCTTGACCAGGGCCGTCGGGCCGGGTGTTACGAAGACATGGTGAAGTTCATCAAACTGGTTCAGAAACTGAACATTCTGCATGTGCAGGGTGGACCTTCGGTCGAGCCAACGGATCTGCCACCACTGACGCGGCATCTCGACGTGTCGCTTGCGTGCGCTCGTTATCTCGACAAACCGTGGAAACCAAATTTCATAGGGCAGAGCCGGGCGCGTGATGCGATCGAACTGGCAAAAATACTGCACACCAAAGATGAAGACGGGCTGGCAGCAAACCCCGTCTACTACTGCAACACCAATACCAACACGCCGCTTATTCTGGATGGTGAAATTGCCCAGGGTGTGATTGAAATGGCGAAAGTCGGTCAGGTAATTTGTATTACGCCCTTTACCCTGGCAGGTGCCATGACCCCTGCGTCGATTTCCGGAGCACTCGCCCTGCAGAATGCGGAAACGCTGGCCGGTTGTGCCTTCGTGCAGGCGATCCGACCGGGCTGCCCCTACGTCTACGGGTCGTTTACTTCAGCGGTGGATATGCGATCGGGTTCTCCCGTTTTCGGTTCACCGGAATTCGCGAAGGGCGCTGCTGCGACCGGTCAACTGGCGCGATTCTATGATCTCCCATGGCGTTCATCCAATGGGTGTACGTCGTGTGTTCCGGATGCGCAGGCTGCCTATGAATCCCAGATGAGCCTGTGGAGCGCCATAACCGCTCAGGTCAGCATCATTTACCAGGGCGCCGGCTGGCTTGAAGGGGGGCTGGTCGGTTCATTCGAGAAACTGATTCTGGATGCAGAAATGCTACAGATGTTTGCCAGCTGGATGGACCCCATCAACGTAAGCGAGGAAGAAATCGGGCTTGATGCCATTCGGGAAGTGGGCCCAGGTGGTCATTTTTTCGGTACCCAGCACACGATGGATCGGTATGAAAATGCATTCTATCGGCCGCTGATTTCGGACTGGAGCAATTTCGAAAACTGGCGCGATGCCGGTGCGAAAGACGCGGCACAAAGAGCCAACGAATTGTGGAAGAGGTTGCTGACAGAGTATGAAGCACCACCGCTCGACCCGGCCATCGATGAAGAACTCGAAGCCTTCGTCAACAAAAGAAAAGAATTTTACGCCGACATCAATTGACTCGTTGCGGCAGAGGAAAGGGCTCAATCCAAAATGTCTATGCTTAATCAGGCGCGTGTCGTCGTCATCGGTGGCGGAATCGTCGGCTGCTCAGTGCTGTATCACCTCACCAAAAAGGGCTGGAAAGATGTGGTCCTGATCGAGCGCAGCGAACTGACCGCAGGATCTACCTGGCACGCAGCGGCCTCCATGCACCGTGCGCATGGTAATCCCAATATCGCGAAACTGCAGGCCTACAGTCAGGATTTGTATAAGAGTCTTGAAGCGGAAACCGGACAGTCCTGCGGCATTCACGAAGTGGGTGGTGTCTATCTGGCATCCAGCCAGGATCGCCTTGATGAACTCAAAATTCAGCATGCCCGTGGTCGCTACATGGGATTCGATTTCGAAATGTTGGGCCTTGACGATATCGAGCGGCTCAATCCACTGGTGAACACGGACGGTCTCTACGGTGGAATGTACGATCCGCTGGACGGACACGTCGATCCGGCAGGCGTTCCTCATGCACTGGCCATCGGCGCCCGGCAAGGCGGGGCGAAGATCTACCGCCAGACCACGGTGACGGCTCTGGAACAGCGTACCGATGGTAGCTGGAATGTTCGCACCAGCAAAGGTGATGTGCAGGCGGAATTTGTCGTGAATTGTGGTGGACTCTGGGCACGCGAGATTGGTGCGCTGACCGGCCTGGATTTACCGCTGTTGCCGATGGAGCACCAGTATATCGTCACTGAAGATGTACCGGAACTGGCAACCCTTGCGAGTGAAATGCCGCTGACGCGTGACTACGACAAAGGGTTTTACATGCGTCAGGAAGTGCGCGGTTTGTTGATTGGAACTTACGAGCAGGATGGGCGGCCCTGGGCCGTGGATGGCACACCCGCCGATTTCGGCATGGAGTTGTTGCCCGATGATGTCGAGCGCATGATGCCCAATCTCGAAACAGCGATGGAGCGTATGCCGGCATTTGCGAATGCCGGACTGAAGCGCATCGTGAACGGCCCGATGGTTTTCTCGCCTGATGGCCTGCCGCTGCTGGGACCAGTGCCCGGGCAGCGTGGCATGTTCCTGGCGGTGGGAATCATGGCGGGCTTCAGCCAGGGCGGCGGTATCGGGAGGGCGATTGCGGACTGGATGGTGGAGGGTGATCCGGGCAGTGACCTGGCGGTGATGGACAACGCACGATTCGGCCCTTACGCGACGAAAGAATACACGCGTGCAAAAGTCATGGAGAACTATGCGAATCGTTTTGCCATTCATTACCCGGGAGAGGAGCGCCCGGCGGGCCGGCCGCTGGCAACGACGCCGATGTACGAAGATTATCTCGGTATGGGCGCCGTCATGGGTTTTACCTACGGCTATGAACGCCCCTTGTGGTTTGCACCGGCCGGTATTGAGGCCAAAGACGTAAACTCTTTTCAGCGGACGAACTGGTTTGAGCACGTTGGCAATGAGTGCAAAAATCTACGGCAAAACGTGGGACTGCTTGATCTTTCCATTTACGGAAAGTTGCTGGTGGAAGGACCTGACGCAGAGGCTTTTCTGAACACTGTTTTCTGCGGACGCATACCGAAAATTACGGGCCGAATGGGCCTGGTGCCGATGCTGAATGAGCGTGGCGGCATCATCGGAGACTATACGGCGGCAAAATTAAGCGACACCACGTTTTACCTCATTGGCGCATTCGGGGCAGAGCGACTACACATGCGCTGGTTCGATGATCACAAACGTGATTTCGATGTTCGTTATCGTTCGGTGGCGACCGACTTCGGCGTCTACGGCCTGGCCGGACCTAAATCGCGCGATCTATTGCAAGTTCTGACTAAAGAAGATCTCTCAACAGATAATTTCCCCTTCTTCCGCGTGAAGGAGATCGAAGTGGCCGGTATATCGGCCAGGGTCATGCGTGTCAGTTTTACGGGTGATCTGGGTTACGAGATCCACTTCCCGATTCAGCAGCAGAAAAAACTGTTCGATGAGATTTGGAAAAACGGCCAGGACTATGGCCTGGCCATGGCCGCATCGCGCGCACTCGATAGCCTGCGGCTCGAGAAGAGTTACCCTCGTTGGGGACTGGAACTGACGGCCGATACGGATCCATTCGAAGCGCACCTTGATGGATTTATCAACTGGGATAAAGACTTTATCGGCAAAGCCGCTCTGGAACGCCGGCGAGGTGAGCCACGTAAATGGGAAATTGCGACATTAAGAATTGATGCCCGCGATGCCGATCCGATGGGCAATGAACCGGTATTGCACAACAACAAGGTGATAGGGGTAGTGACGTCCGGTGGATATTCACATACCTGTGCGACATCTATTGCGCTGGCCTATCTCAAGCCAGAGTTCCTGATTGCAGGTACTGAAGTTGAGATTACGATTCTGGGCGAAGCTTGCCGTGCGGTCGTACAGGACACCTGTCTGTTTGACCCAACCGGAGAACGCCTGCGCGAATGATCGCGTACGAAGGTCGGCTCCTGTCCAGGCAGGATTGTCAGATCACTGTTGAGCCCTGTTGCTCTCATCCAACAGCCACTCCCTGAAGCAGGCGACGTTGGCGTGGCTGGCGTGATGTTCGGGATAGACCAGGTAGTAGCCTTGCTTGCAACCCAGATTCAGCGAGTAGGGATCGCAAAGGCGCTCCGTCTTCAAGTCGTCGATGACAAAAGGAATGCGACCAATGGCGATGCCGAGACCTTTCGCGGCAGCCTCCAGAGCCAAAGCCCGGCTGTCCAGTTCCAGGCTGTTCTTGAATTCCGGCATTTCAACCCGCGCTTGTTGAAACCAGTCTTGCCACTCTGACGGATCCAGGCTGCAGCGAATCTGGGTGAAATGGCACAATTCAGCCGCTTGATTCAACGGCGGAAGCTTCTCTGCCATTTCAGGACTGCAGACAAGGCTTAATTCATCCTGGAACAGCAAATCGCATTTCAATCCTGGCCAGTTGCCCTCGCCGTACCGAATCGCCAGATCAATATCACCAGAAGTAAACTCGATCGGTTCGTAGGTGCTTAGCAGTTTGATGTCGAGGTCCGGATATTTTTTCTGGAAATGCGGCAAGTGCGGAATGAGCCAGCATGAGGCCAGAGAGTGGAAGAGGTTTACGACCAGGGACGGATGGCTGTTGTACTCACTGATGTTCTTCGTCGCGGCCTCGAGCTTGTCGAAAATGAATTGAATGCTTTCGAGGTAATTGGCGCCCGCGCTGGTCAATTGTGGCTTGCCGCCTTCTCGGTTGAATAGCTGCACACCCAGATATTCCTCAAGCGAACGAACCTGGTGACTCACGGCCGATGCTGACAGGTCGATGTCTTCAGCGGCTTTTTTGAAATTGTCGTGACGTCCAGCGGCCTCGAATGCACGAAGGGCGGCGAACGGGGGCAAGCGGCGGCGCATCATGGAGTTCCGTTATCTGACAGGCCTGAGTCTAGCAGGGAATAATGAGCAGAACGCCTGCCCTTTTAGACTCGAAGTCATTTTACATAAGAATAGGTGGGCGACGCTGCACTGGTCTGGAAGTCTTCAGGATTCTCAATCAGGCGCTCGCTGAGCCGGAAAACGTCCTATTGCATACGGGTAAGCAGTTGAAACAAAAGGCTAATCGGTCCGAGTGCGCGTCTTGTGAGGGGCCTCACATCGTCGCTGCGCCGTGAGGCTTAAAGTGAGGGACCCTTTGCGGAGAGTAGTGCCATCAGTACCGATCAGACATTCACCGATTGTGTCATCCTGGAGAAAGATGCCTTCGATCCCGATGCCGTCTTTTTTGACGACATTGTCGACGATGAGGTGCTTCCCTATTTGAGCCTGGCGGTTGACGGGCTCAACGAATCGGGTGAAAAAATTCGGCGCGAGTTTGAATTGCGTCCTGAGGATGCCGCGAATGAAGAGATAAAAGCCTCGACCACAATGCCTGTCACCGTACTCGATCCCGAGGGGCTGGAAGTCTACGGTTGGGAATCATCTTTGTGGAGAAAGATCAAAGGCTATCTGGGTCTGTAGGGAACGCATACTCAAGCTGCCCGGAAAGATTCACAAAGTGGGTGAA
>CAYUOY010000166.1:0-8796 GCA_964446495.1 uncultured Woeseiaceae bacterium
CATTCGCCTGTCTGTTTCGGGCATGAGCTGTGCCGGCTGTGTGTCTTCCGTCGAGGATGCACTCAACGGCGTTGCCGGTGTTTCTGTTGCGAATGTGAATTTCGCCGAACATACCGCGAGTGTTGAGGGTGAAGTTTCGGCGCAGGCACTCATCGATGCTATTCAGTCTGCTGGCTACGACGCGGCGGAGCTGGTCAGCGCGGAAGATGAGACAGAGAAAGAGGCGGCGGAACTCGCCTATTACCGCGCCCTTCTGAAAAAAGCAGGTTTTGCCGCCGTTATCGGATTCCCTCAATTCATCCTGGGCATGTCCGGTTTCCTGCCGACCTTTGAGACGAGCGGCGGGCGTCTGTTCTGGCTGGCCATTGGCTTGCTGACCGTGGTTGTTCTGGTTTACTCCGGCGGCCACTTTTTTTCCGGCGCCTGGAAGTCTGCCAAAAACCATAACGCGAACATGGACACTCTGATCGCCCTGGGAACCGGTACGGCCTGGTTCTATTCGATGGTAATCATCGCCAAACCGGATCTGGTTCCGCCCATGGCGCAACACGCCTATTTCGAGGCGGCCGCGATCATCATCGCATTGATAAATTTCGGTTCGGCGCTGGAGATGCGTGCTCGCGGCAAAACCTCGGAGGCCATCAAACGTCTGATTGGTCTGCAGCCGAAGACGGCTCGCGTCGTTCGTAACGGCGTCGAGGAAGATATACCAATAGAAGACGTCGGCCTGGACGAGACGTTGCGGGTTCGTCCTGGCGAGCGCATCGCTGTTGACGGAATTATTATCGAGGGGAATTCCAGCATCGATGAATCGATGTTGACCGGAGAGCCGATGCCGGTGCAAAAACAAACGGGTGATGAGGTGGTGACCGGCACGATTAATAAAACCGGCACGTTCCTGTTCCAGGCACAGCGCATTGGCAAAGATACGGCGCTGTCACAGATTATCGAAATGGTGCGTACGGCACAGGCATCGAAACCCGCGATTGGGCGATTAGTGGACAAAGTTGCGGCAGTGTTCGTTCCCAGCGTGCTGATTGTTGCGATCATTACATTTCTTGCCTGGATAAATTTCGCGAACGGCGATCAGGCGATGACCTTTGCGATTGTGACGGCTATGACTGTCCTGATTATCGCTTGTCCCTGTGCGCTTGGGCTGGCAACGCCGATATCGATCATGGCAGGTGTTGGAAAGGCGGCGGAATTCGGAGCGCTGATTCGCAACGGTGATGCGCTGCAACAGGCCGGCAAGCTAAGCACGATCATTCTGGACAAAACGGGCACAGTAACCGAAGGCCGGCCCAGTGTGACTTCGGTGGTGGCGCTCGAGGAATGGACCGAGGAAAAACTGCTGCAGTGGGGAGCAAGTATAGAGAAGGGTTCGGAGCATCCCCTGGCAGAAGCCATCGTAATGAGGGCAAGCGAGCAGGAAGTGACCCTGCTGCCCGTTGATGGGTTTGCGGCGATCGCGGGACATGGCGTCGAAGCGATGATCGAAGGCAAATCCGTACTGCTGGGTAATCGAAAATTGATGACCGACCGCGGCATTAACGTTCAGGCGCTGGAAGCCTCGGTACTGGAATTGACGAACCAGGCGCAAACGCCCATGTTCATGGCTGTCGATAACAAAGCGGCCGGCATTATCAGTGTAGCCGATGCCATCAAGGCGGATTCGGGCGAAGCGATTCGCCGTCTGCAAGATCTGGGGCTGAAAGTGGTGTTGCTCACCGGCGATAACCCGGTGACGGCGGCAGCCGTAGCGAAGCAGGTCGGTATCGACGAGGTCATCGCCGAAGTTCTGCCACAGGAAAAGGCAGACAAAGTTGCGGCGCTACAGGCGCGAGGGGAATTAGTCGGCATGGTCGGCGATGGCATCAATGACGCCCCGGCACTGGCGCGGGCAGATGTTGGTTTCGCGATCGGGACCGGAACGGATGTCGCAATTGAAAGTGCTGACATCACATTGATGCGTGGCTCATTGCTCAGCGTTGTGGATTCAATTGCGATATCGAGGGCGACGGTTCGAAACATCAAGCAGAATTTGTTTGGCGCTTTTATCTATAATTCCCTGGGCATTCCGATTGCCGCAGGTGTACTTTTCCCGTTTATCGGTATGCTGCTCAACCCCATGATTGCCGGCGGTGCCATGGCGATGTCATCGCTAACCGTCGTGACGAATGCAAATCGCCTGCGTTTTTTCAAACCAAGTTCTTTGTCGAGGTGATGTAACCATGGTTACGCTTGTTTTGAATCTTATCGGGTTGGCCCTGATAGGCTTTATCATTTGGTGGTTCTGGCTGTCCAAGTCGAACTAAAGCACTGGCGCATGGAGCTCATCCGCCGAAATTCTGAAGATGCGTTTCCCT
This sequence comes from uncultured Woeseiaceae bacterium, assembly GCA_964446495.1. Classification (GTDB taxonomy): domain Bacteria; phylum Pseudomonadota; class Gammaproteobacteria; order Steroidobacterales; family Woeseiaceae; genus JAADHU01. The sequence goes on from CAYUOY010000166.1 coordinate 2,367, forward strand.
GGCGGGAGGCCAATCGATTTCGGCTGTTGATCGATGGTTCACAATTCTTCCCGGCCATGCTGCAGTCGATCGCTGCGGCGAAAAGCCATGTATTGATGGAAATGTACATCATGGAGTCGGGGGAGATTGTCGACCAGTTCATCGCGGCGCTGTCGCAAGCTGCCAGGCGTGGGATCAACGTTCAGCTGTTGCTGGACGACTACGGCTCCCGCGGACTCACCAACAGGGATCGCCGTCGTTTAATAGATGGTGGAGTGCAGTTGGCATTTTATAATCCACTGCGTTTCGGCTTTTTCAAGGGCAAGATCAAGCGTAATTTGCTTCGTACGCATCGAAAATACATGGTGGTGGACGGCAATATCTCCTATGTCGGCGGGACCGGTCTGTCCGACTCGTTTATTGGTGAGGCAGCGTGGCGGGATTGCATGCTGGAGATAGCCGGCCCGACTGCTGCCGATTGGCAGACTCTTTTCAGGCGCAATATGGAAGATTGTGCCACGGATGTCGACATCCCACCCGCGCGGGCAATCTCTTATGAGGATGGTGCACCAGGTCGGCTCGTTTACACCAGTGGTGGCGTTTACCTGGAACTAAAGAGGACATTGCTGAATCGAATCAGGCATAGCCGCCAACGTGTCTGGCTGGCTTCTGCGTATTTCATTCCCTCAGGAAAAATTCGTCGTGCACTTCTTCGGGCGGCGACACGAGGCAAAGATGTACGGTTGCTATTACCCGGGCCAATTACAGATCACCCGGCGGTGCGCCACGCGAGTCGGCGTTACTATGCTCGCTTGTTAAGACACGGCGTGCGTATTTTTGAGTATCAGAAACGCTTCATGCACACGAAGGTGGTGCAAGTAGATGACTGGTGCACGATCGGTTCAAGCAATATGGACCGTTGGAATCTTCTCTGGAATCTGGAAGCCAATCAGGAAACCAATGACCCGGAATTGGCGCAGGCTATGCAAGAGATGTTATTGAATGACTTCGAACAGAGCGAAGAAATTCTTTACGAAGCGTGGCAGCGGCGGTCCCGCCTGCAACGTCTTAAAGAGTGGTTGTGGGGCAATATGGATCGTTGGTTGACGGGGTTGAAACCGGGAAATTAGTGGTTACGGGCTATGATCGGGTGGTTCCTTGACTACCGTCGAACCTGACTGGCGTGTCAGCGTAGTCCCATTTGTTGCAAAACTTGCTGAGCGATCCAGGACGTCGAGTCACACAAATCCATGATGACATTGAAGTGATTTCTGTCCTTTATTTCCTTGCAGCAGACGGTCTCGCCGGCTTGTAAAAGCTTTTCATTGTAGCTATCTGTCTGTCGTTTGAATTCGCTGGTTTCATTGTCGCCGTATGCCAATATTACTGGCGCGTGATTGCAAAGGGACTGGTCTGAAGGGCTGTTGGCACGTGCTTCACCGGCATCCATGTGAAGCAGATCGTTCACGTAGGACAAACGAACGGGTTCCAGATCGTAAATTCCGCTAACGGCGCAGACTCCTTTGATCACATCTTGCGGCAATCCGTAGTGCGGCCAATCAGTCAACATCATCATCATGGCCAGGTGTGCGCCTGCTGAACTGCCCGATAGATAAATTCTGTCACGATCAAAGCCCCAGCGGACAGACTGTTGATAGAGCCAGGCGATGGCGTGGCGGTTTTGGGCCACAATTTCAGTCAAACTCACTGTTGGTGCGAGGCTGTAGCCAAGGGCCGCAAAAAAACTGTTGTGTTGCTGGAACATCGTCGCCGCGAAGGTTGAATCGTTTTTGCTCAGCGCCTGCCAGTATCCACCGTGGATGTATATATGCAGCGGCGCGCCGCTAGTAACAGACGGCAGAAAAAGGTCAAGCAGTTCATCCTCGCCGGATCCGTAGGCCAGGTCACTCAGGCAGGAGCCCTGCTTAATCGCCGCTTCTTTGGCGCTTTGGCTGACACCTGCATACTCGTCAAGATAAATGTTGATGTCGTCAACGCAGCTACTCGGTGAATATTCTCGATCCAGTGTCGTCTGATCAAATGAGGAATAGATTGACATCGGTGTCAGTCGGTGGAATTACAGGTCCGACCTCAAGTCCAGAAGCTCGGGAAAAAAACTGGTATCGAGCGCCTTCTTCAGAAACGGCACACCAGAGGAACCACCGGTGCCGCGTCGCATCCCGATGATGCGCTGGACCGTATACATATGTTTGAAGCGCCATTGCTGAAAGGCATCTTCGATATCAACCAGTTTTTCCGCCAGTTCATATAGTTCGAAATACTGGTTCGATTTTTTGTAAATCTCCAGCCAGGCTTTCTTGACAGATTCGTTGGCCTCATACGGCGCTGAAAAATCGCGATCCAGTAACGTTGCGTCAATGTCAAAGCCGGATTCATGCAGTTTTCGAATCACCTCGTCATACAGACTCGGTTGTTCGAGGAGGGCATTCAGTTCTTTGGCAACCGCTTGATTCCCTTCATGCACTTTGACCAGGTCAGCATTCTTGTTGCCGAGCAGGAATTCGAGTTTTCGGTAGCCATACGATTGGAAGCCCGATGCATTGCCCAGTGCGGGCCGGAATTTGATGTAATCAACGGGCGTCATGGTGGAGAGAATGTCCCAGGAATGCGTGAGCTGGTTCAAGATCTGCTTCACCCTCGCAACGACCTTGAAGGCTTGCCGAAAATCGGAGTCTTTCACGTAGGCGATTGCGGCGGAGAGTTCGTGGCCCGCCAGTTTGAGCCAAAGTTCACTGGCCTGGTGAATTACAATGAACAGCATTTCATCGTGTTGCGATGACACTGTAGTTTGCGCACTCAAAATGTCGTCGAGGTTCAAATAGTCGCCGTAACTCATGCGACCTTTCATGTCGGTATGGATACTGTCTTCCAGTGCCCGAAAATTCTGCTTATCGGAACTCATTGCTTCTCTCCCAATTGCTCCAGCGCCAGTTTGTGCAGCATGTCGTAGACGTGGGCTTGTTCCCATTCCATTTCGATGTTTTTCAATTGCATAATCTTGTCCATGATGATTTTCTGTCGGTCACCGGTCTCCAGTGCGACCGAATAGGGCGTTTCCGGCGAAAAGGTCACCATGGAATACAGGGGTGTCCATAGCTCCGGATACCTATCCTGGAACCTGGCCTCTATCTTTTTTCGCAACTGAAAGTTTTTGTCTCCGGACAGGTCACTCATCTCGACGAAGTTGCGTTTGGATAGCTCGGCAATGGCGTCGCCGTTGGGCTTCCTGGCCTGCTCGTACGCCGGAAAGATACGTGTCCAGTCGTGGTCGTATTGCTCAATCAAATCATTGAGTTCCCGACAGTCTTCAAATCCGCAATTCATGCCCTGGCCATAGAAAGGTACGATGGCGTGTGCGGCATCCCCGATCAGTCCGACTCTGTTCGCAATCGTCCAGGGGTAGATGTGAACCAGGAACAATGGCGCTGCAGTTTTGCTCATGAATTCATCGACGGGGTCCTGCAGATAGGGCATAGCATCCGGGAAGTACCGGTTGAAAAAATCTTCTACGTCTTCACGCTTACCCAAAGCCTCGAACGATGGCGTCCCTTCAAAATTCAGAAACAGCGTGCACGTGAAGCTGCCATCCGGATTGGGCAAGGCGATCAACATGAATTGTTTGCGAGGCCAGATGTGCAACGCATTCTTTTCGAGTTGATGTGTGCCATCGTCATTGGCTGGAATATTGAGTTCGATGTAACACTGCGGCATGTAGGACTGGCTGTAGCTGAATCGTGGCGTGTCGTGTGCCAGGCGGCGAACTTTGGAGTACGCGCCGTCCGCGCCGAACAGATAATCTGCTGCTACATCTACCGTTTCGTCATTCGTCGTTCGAAATTTCGCTTTCGCCGTGGCGAATTCCAGGCCAACCAGCTTGTGGTCGAAGAACAGGTTTACGTCCGGTTCCTCTTCTGCGATGGTCAGTAAGCGCTCATTGATGCCGCCACGAGAAACCGACCAGATAGCCTGATCTTCTTTGCCGTAGGGCAGATAACTAAGATCCCCGTTTTCATCGTGGATAACCCGGCGCTTCATCGGGATGGCGTCTTTGCGTATTTCCGCATCGATACCAATTGACTCCATGGCGTTCCAGCCTCGGTCGGACAGGGCAATATTGATCGACTTGCCCTGGTAAACGCTGGTTTTTCTTGAGTCGGGCCGGGCTTCGAAAAGGTCTACCTTATAACCCTGCCGGCCCAGTACGACGGCCAGCAATGCACCGACCGGGCCCGCACCCGCGATAGTGAATTTGTCTTTGGTATTCATGTCAGTTTGATACATATGTTGGTGGGTTCGGTGTAAAAGGCAAGCGAATGCAGCCCTCCCTCGCGACCGATACCCGATAGTCTGACGCCACCGAATGGTGTCCGGAGATCACGGAGATACCAGGTGTTAACCCAGACGATACCGGTCTCCAGTTGCGGCGCTACCCGGTGGGCCCGATCCAGATTTTGTGTCCAGATGCAGGCAGCGAGACCGTAGACCGTATCGTTGACCCGGTCGATGACTTCTTCCTCCGAGTCGAAGGGAGATATGTGACAGACGGGACCGAATACCTCTTCCTGATTGAAGCGGGCAGCATCGCCGAGATCGGTAAGAATGGTGGGTTGGACGAAAGAGCCGTCGTTCCTGTCATCGTCAAAGTCGGGAATAGCACCGCCCGTAACGAACGTCGCGCCTTCGTCGCGTGCGACGTCGAAGTAAGACAGTACTTTTTGCTGGTGTCCTTTCGAAATCAAGGGGCCCATGGAAACCCCGTCGTCATAAGGACGACCAATACATAGCGATTCGGCTTCGACTTTCAATCCGGCGACAAATTTTTCATATACCGGACGTTCTACGTAGACTCTTTCGGTACACAGGCAGACCTGACCGCAGTTGGTGAAAGTCGATCGCGATACACCCGCAATCGCATCGTCCAGATCACAGTCGGCGAATACCACTGCCGCATTTTTTCCGCCGAGCTCGAAGGAAATGGGTTTAACCGTTGGCGCGACCGCCTGCATGATTCTTGATCCGGTACCGGATTCGCCGGTGAAGGTCACGGCGTCGACCTGCTCATGTGAGGTCAGAAACTCACCGGCGGAATCCGGGCCGAAACCATGTACGACATTAAAGACACCCGGTGGAACTCCGACCTCATGCATAACCTCGGCAAGCAGGGTCGCCGTCGACGGCGTTTCCTCGGAGGGTTTCAATATGACGGTATTACCACAGGCCATGGCAGGGGCTATTTTCCAGGTCGAGAGAAGTAGCGGCAGATTCCAGGGCGAAATGACGGCCACAACACCGAGCGGCTTGCTTACCGTGTAGTTAAGCGCGTTGTCGCCCGTTGGGGTCGTGGTGCGGAAGCTTTCTTCGCCGTGATAGCGAACCAGGTCCGCAAAAAAACGAAAATTAGCGGTTCCCCGTGGGATATCAATGGTTTGGACCGTCGCGAGTGGTTTGCCGGTGTCCGCAATCTCAGCGCTGATGAATTCGGCTTCTCGCTCCTGCATTCGGTCGGCAACTCGATGCAGCAACGCGGAGCGGTCAAGGACGCTCATCGCACCCCACTCGGACTTTAGTGCCAAACGGGCGCCGCTGACGGCCTGGTCAACCTGAGCCTTGCTGGCTTCGGCAACCTTGCAGATCAATGAGCCATCGACAGGATTTATGTTGTCAAAATGCTTGCTGCTGTCTGCGAATTCGCCATTTATGTAGGAATTCAGCGTTTGTCCCACGTTCATTCAAAAAAACCTCGGTTGGTCAGCAAATTGATCGGCACGGTCGAAGCACCCACTATATAGAAGCACCCACTATATATAAGTCAATGAGGCTTTCCGAGTACGGAATATACTGCACTATTCGCGGCACGGGGCACAGGGGCCTGCTTGCGATCATTGTACTCAGGGTGTTAAATCCACGGACTGGAATTTGGTGGGGAGACATAAATATGGGTCCGACAAGTTTTGCATTTTTGGCCTATGTCAGTTTGACATTGTTGTTGATTGGCATGCTGGGAGCGCTGCGCGTCAGTCTGTCCTTGCGAGGAAAGAAGGCGCCAAACAGTTTCGATCCCAGTGGCAAGGATGTGTCGGAATTTTCCGCGCGCTTGTGTCGCACGCATGCCAATTGCTACGAGAGTTTTCCGTATTTCGGTGGGCTGTTGTTGTTGGCTCTTGCTACGGGCACGACAGCGGTTACTGACGGGTTGGCGTATTACTTCATTGGTGCCAGAGTTATGCAGGCGGTTGTCCATTTGGCGTCTACCAGCAATATCGCGGTGCAGGTTCGATTTGCGTTTTTTCTGGTACAGGTCGTTATAGCTGTCTTGTGGATTTTGGCGTTTTTTCAGGCCTTGTAGCTAAACGTCTACGCTCAAAATAGCCAATACATGGAGTTTCTAGTCAGGGATGTTCACAGAAAAGCCTGCTTCGGCAATTCGTTT
>CAYUOY010000167.1:0-8724 GCA_964446495.1 uncultured Woeseiaceae bacterium
GGGTAAGATGCGAGTTCAGAATTGATCAGAGGTTCCCTAAGCCAATACCCGCCTGTAGCGGCAAGTGAAGACTTGTACGTTCAAGGCTAGAATATACGGAGACAGTAATGCCGAAAATGAAAACGAACCGGGGCGCTGCCAAGCGTTTCCGCCGGACAGCCAAGGGCGGCTTCAAGAGAGCCCAGTCCCATCTCAATCACATCCTTACCAAAAAGAAATCCAAGCGTAAACGCCAGCTGGGTCTGACCCTGCAGGTTGCGGATTGCGATGTGAAGAGCGTGCGTCGCATGCTCCCTTACAGCTAGGCGGAGATTGAGACATGGCAAGAGTAAAACGTGGCGTTGTCGCCAAAGCTCGTCATAAGAAAGTCCTTAACAAAGCCAAGGGCTATTACGGCGCGCGCAGCAAGTTATTCAAGACCGCCAAACAGGCAGTCATCAAAGCAGGGCAGTACGCCTATCGTGATCGTCGTCAGCGTAAACGTCAGTTTCGTGCGCTGTGGATTACACGCATCAATGCGGCGGCCCGATTGCACGGTCTGTCTTACAGTCGCCTGATCAACGGGTTGAACATCGCCGAGATTGATATTGATCGCAAGGTACTGGCTGACATTGCGGTACATGATCCGGATGCGTTTGGCGCCATCGCGGCTCAGGCCAAAGCAGCACTTCCCAGCAGTTGATTTATCAGGGGTTCGGGCTCAGTTTTCGAGTCGCCAGCGAACCCCTGTGAATTGATCCCATGCAGGCACTTTCCGAGCTGGTCCAACAGGCAGAGTCAGAAATAGACTCCGCCAGCGATCTCGCTGCACTTGATGCGGTGCGGGTTACCTATCTTGGTAAAAAGGGTGTGTTGACGGCGCGCATGAAAGAGCTTGGCAAATTGTCTGCTGAGGAGCGACCGGCGGCCGGTCAGAAAATCAACAAAGCGAAGCAGTCCGTTCAGGCCTCGCTCGAGGCACGTCGGACACTACTCGAAGACGCTGCGCTGGCGAAGCAACTGGCCGAAGACGCCGTGGATGTGTCATTGCCGGGGCGGGGCGTATCACGCGGTGGTCGGCATCCAGTGTCACTTGCCGGCTCACGCATTGAGCGTATTTTTCGAGATGCGGGCTTTGGCGTACGCTCAGGACCGGAAATCGAGGACGATTTCCACAACTTTACCGCCCTGAACATCCCCGAGAATCATCCCGCGCGAGCCATGCACGACACGTTCTATTTTCCTGGCGGCAACTTGCTGCGGACGCATACATCGCCGGTCCAGATTCGCTCCATGGTGGAAGAGGGCGTGCCCATTCGAATTATTGCACCGGGTCGTGTGTACCGATGCGATTCGGACCAGACGCATACACCCATGTTTCACCAGGTCGAGGGCCTTGTCATCGATAGAGGTGTCAGCTTCGCGAATCTGAAGGCCGTATTGCATCAGTTTGTGGAGAGCTTTTTCGAACGAGACGCCGAGTTGCGGTTCCGGGCATCCTATTTTCCCTTTACGGAGCCATCGGCTGAGGTCGATGTTTTGTGGTCGGAGGGTAAGTGGCTCGAGATTCTTGGCTGCGGCATGGTGCATCCGAACGTGCTGAGAAACGCTGGCATCGATCCTCAGGAATTCACTGGTTACGCTTTTGGCATGGGCATTGAGCGACTCGCCATGCTTCGTTATGGCGTGAACGACCTGCGTACCTTTTTTGAAAACGACCTGCGCTTCTTGCGCCAGTTTCACTAGCCGGGAGTTGTTGCAATGAAATTCGCACAATCCTGGTTGAATGAATGGGTCGATCTCAAAATTTCGACCGACGACCTGGCGCATCGACTCACAATGGCGGGACACGAAGTCGATGGCGTAGAGCTTGAGGGCGACGGACTCGACGCCGTCGTGGTCGCCGAAGTGCTTAGCGTGACCAAACACCCGGACGCTGATCGATTGAACGTGTGTTCAGTGTCGACAGGATCCGGCGACCCGATCGATGTCGTTTGTGGCGCACCCAATGTGGTCGCCGGCATGAAAAGTCCACTGGCGGTTCCCGGAGTCCGCTTGCCGAATGGTCTCAAATTGCGCAAGTCGAAGATACGCGGTGTGGTATCGAACGGGATGCTCTGTTCCGGCGCGGAACTGGGTCTCGGCGACGATGCGGACGGCATTATCGCGTTGGCGGCGGACGCCCCGGTGGGTACATCGATCAAGCAATACCTTGATCTGCCGGACGCGATTTTTGATCTGGATCTGACCCCCAATCGAGGCGACTGTTTCTCGGTGCTGGGTATCGCGCGCGATGTCGCCGCTTTGACCGGTGAAGCTTTGGGTGGACCGGATATGACAGCGGTTGCTGCCACGATTGAGGATGTCTATCCGGTCGAGTGTCCGCTGCCTGAAGCGTGTCCCCGATTCGTAGGCCGGGTTATTCGAGATATTGATCTTGCAGCCAGGTCGCCTGCGTGGATGACGGAAAGACTGCGAAAAAGCGGCATTCGGTCCATCCATGTCGTCGTGGATGTGACTAACTACGTCATGCTGGAACTTGGTCAACCATTGCATGCTTACGACCTGGGGCAGTTGCAGGGCACGATCCGCCCCAGATACGCCGAAGCCGGTGAACGAGTGACCTTGCTCGATGAGCGTGAAATCAGCTTGAACCCGGATACCGTCGTTATCTCTGATAACAGCGGTGTCATCGGCATGGCCGGTCTCATGGGTGGATTGAGTACGGCGGTCACTGAGCAAACGAAAGACGTGTTCCTTGAAGCGGCATTCTGGCCACCGGAAATCATGGCTGGACGCGCCCGGTCATACGCCATGCACACGGATGCTTCGCTGCGCTTTGAACGCGGTGTGGATCCCGCCGGGCAGGAGCGGGCGATCGAGCGAGCGACCCAACTGCTGCTGGCCATCGCCGGCGGCGAGGCTGGGCCTTCAGTTGACGTGAAAAATGATGAGCACCTGCCATCTCGACCGGCAGTGACGCTTACCAAGGTGCGCTTGAGCCAGGTCCTTGGAGCCGCTATTCCCGCCGCTACAGTGACGGATATTTTGACCGGACTGGGGCTCGAATTGGAGCTGACCAATGAGGGCTGGACGGTCATACCACCGAGCTTTCGATTTGACATAGAAATCGAAGATGACCTTGTGGAGGAAGTTGCGCGCATCTACGGTTACGATCGTATTCCTGAAGCGACGGCCATTGTGGAGATGCCGCTTGGACCGGTAAGCGAGACTATTGTCGATCTGGAGCAGGTCGCGGACACGCTGGTTGCGCGTGATTATCAAGAGGTCATTACCTACAGTTTCATCGATGCGGACTCGAACAAAGTGGTCACCGGCGAAGAATCTGAATTGATCTTGAGCAATCCGATTTCCTCTGAAATGTCGGTCATGCGCGGATCGTTACTGCCGGGCATGCTCGCCGCCGCGGCGATGAATGTTTCACGCCAACAAGAACGCGTGCGCTTTTTCGAAACGGGAAAAACCTATCACGGCACGCCGACAGCGCCTGATGAAGTGGTTCGTGCGGCGTTTCTGGCATTGGGCTCCCGCACTGAGGAGCAATGGGCAACAAGATCACAGCCCGTTGATTTTTATGATATTAAAGGTGACCTCGAAGCGCTGATTTCAATGACCGGTGCGAGCGCCGAGTTTGAATTTGTGCGATGTGAGCACGCGGCTTTGCAACCCGGTCAGGCAGCGAACATCGAACGTGACGGAGTCGTTGTCGGCTGTATCGGAAAATTACATCCTCGAGTCGCTAAGGCATTAGACCTCAAGAAGGATGTATTCGTTGTAGAGGTTGATGTCGACAGAATGTTTGCCGCGAGAGTGCCGGTCGCAAAAAGTATTTCGAAATTCCCCGCCATTCGGCGCGATATTGCAGTTGTTGTTGACGATGAAATTTCCGTTGCACAACTGGTTCGCGCGGTCGAATCCGCCGTTCCGAATCTTATGCGTGAGGTCCGGATATTCGACGTCTACCGGGGTCAGGGAATAGAAGCTGGGCGAAAAAGCGTCGCTTTAGGCTTGATTTTGCAGGAAACTTCGCGCACCCTTACTGACGAAGATGCGGACACGGCGATGAACGCCGCCGTGCTGAAACTAGAACAAAAATACGCTGCCGTATTGAGAGACTAAGAAAAATGGCATTGACCAAAGCAGACATGGCTGAATCCCTGTTCAACGAACTCGGATTGAATAAAAGAGAGGCGCGTGAGCTGGTCGATTTGTACTTTGAGGAATTGCGAGCGTCGCTCGCGGTTGGGGAGCAAGTCAAACTTTCCGGATTTGGAAATTTTGATCTTCGGGATAAAAACGAACGTCCGGGCCGGAACCCGAAAACGGGAGAAGAAATCCCTATCACTGCACGTCGTGTGGTGACATTCCGACCTGGTCAAAAACTAAAAGCCCGAGTAGAGGCCTATGCTGGAACCGGGGAATAACGACGAACTACCTCCAATACCAGGCAAACGCTATTTCACCATAGGTGAGGTAAGCGATTTGTGTGCGGTCAAACCGCACGTCCTGAGATATTGGGAGCAAGAGTTCCCACAACTGAAGCCGGTAAAACGACGCGGTAATCGTCGTTATTATCAACGGCAGGACGTGCTGATCATTCGTCAGATCCGCAGCTTGCTGTACGAGGACGGGTTCACGATCGGTGGAGCCAGACAAAGACTAATGGGCGATGACGCAAAATCCGATTTGAGTCAAAGCCAACAAATTATCAAACAGTTACGCGTGGAACTTGAACAAGTCCTTAAGATTCTGCGGCGTTAAAATCACTTTTCACGAAATAGCCTCGACTGTCTATAAATAGTCAGGCAGGGCGGCAAGCGTTATTGTGTCGCCCTTGTTTCGTTTGAGTCCGGTCGGGGCGTAGCGCAGCCTGGTAGCGCACCACAATGGGGTTGTGGGGGTCGGAAGTTCGAATCTTCTCGCCCCGACCAATTTACAAACAATAGACCTCGTCGATTACTCCACTGGTCGTCAATATGGCAATTCGAACTTCTGCGGCCCACAGGGCCGCGTTCGACAAAACGCAAAGCGTTTTGGACGCCGCAGGCGCCCCGAAGGGGTGAGCCGGTGAAGCCGGCGAATCAATCTTCTCGCCGGTACCCACTCAATGGACTAGTACCCTGGGGTTGTCGCGATTAAGCTCCGAATCGCTGCAGCGCAGGAATAATTCCAGCGATACCATCGAATCAACAACTATCTCCTCAAGCCTAACCAATTTTTTCCGCAACAAAGCCGTAACCCTTATCCGCCAGCATTACGCCTCTGGAATGCCGACACTCCGGAGTATTCTCAATCCCGTAACCGTCAAGCACGCGATTGTAAAAATTGAACAGGGCGCAAATCATCACTACAAAATGAAAGCTGTTCTCATCCCATCCGACATTTAGAATCGCGTCCACATCGTCCTGCACCATCCGTGCAGGCGACTCGGTCAGTTTCTTCACGTACCGCAACACGGGTTTCAATTTGTCGTCCACAGTACTGCTGTCCACATCCTCAAGCAGGTCTCGCAACAGCTTGTCATCGACACCAAATGCTTCTGCCGCCGCTTTGTGGGTCTCATAGCAGTAGGTACACGCGTTGGTGCCAGAGACGAAAGCCCCAATTAGCTCTCGCTCTTTGGCACTGAACTGACAATCGCCTGTGCGCATCAAAATTTCGGTGAGTTGGGTCAGCGGAATGCCATGCTGGGGATATCGCTTGAAAACCGCCGCGACGCCTTCTTCCGCTACGGCTATCGAATCAAAAAATGACATACTTGGGTCCTCACGATCTGGTGTTCAAGCGGCTTGCTACGGTCAGGCTTGTATTCACTCGCCTACTGGTGCTTGCCGACTTCCCAGTCGGTATTACCAAGGTACTTGTCGCCTGCCTCGATCGGCAATTCCTCCAGGGCAGATCCCATGGAGTCGTTCCAGCGATTGAGATAACCGAACAGCGCAATGACCGCCATGATTTCTACAATATCGTCCTCGGCCCAGTGTTCATGCAATTCCTTGCCAATCTCGTCGGTGACGGCATTGGGTACCATCGCTGCTCCATGGGCGAATGCTAATGCCGCTTTTTCCGCTGCGGTGAAATGGGGGCTATCAGCATAGTTCCACACGTCATTCAATCGCTCTTCCGTTGAGCCGAAGCGCTGTGATCCCAGGATGGTGTGTGCCTGGCAATAGCGACATCCGGAGACATAGCTGGTGACGTAACCAATAATTCGCTTGAACTCAGGCGTAACGGCGCCTTCGCATTTCATGACGGCGATATTCAACTCCGTAAACGCTTTGGCTACGGCAGGTCGCCTCGCCATGGTGCGTACGCTGTTCGGAATGACGCCTAATGGTCCCTTGAAGAACTGCACAAACTCGAGCAGATCCGTATCAAATTCATCTTCTTCCAGTGGTCTTACCAATGCCATTACTATCTCCTGTGGTTCGTGTCATGAAATCATCTTGTCACGATCGTTTGGCGTTAGAGGTTCAATCGTATCATCACCATAGGATCTGAGAACCTCACTGATGACGAAGTGGTATCCGTGATGGAGGTCAGTCAGGGCCGGTGCCAAATTCCAGTTTCTTGTCTTCGATGCCGAGCAAAATCGGGCGAGCGGAATCGCGGTAAATATTGACTTTGGCATTGTAGGCTGTCCGCGTCAGGCCGTGCTTGTCTGTGATGCTCAGCCGGCGGATATTGAACTCTCCATTCGCCATTCTTTCGCCGGTAAGATAGCACTTGATGGCAGAGACGCGTTCGCCAGAGAGGACCAGGCCGCTCAACTTGGACAGGTTTCCCTGCGCGCGTTTCAAAAAAGACGCGGCATCGAGATGTACTTGCGATTGTACCTCGTCGGAATTTTGGGAGGACACGTTGGCGAGAAAATCGCCGACCAGAATTTGCCCCGGCATCGCCGCATCAATCATACGCGCCAGTTCGATGGTGACGTCACCCACGATAAAATCATGAATGGTCGGGTTAAGCCCTTCTGCCTGGTGAAATTCGTAGCAACTTCCCACGTGGAAACAGGCACGCAGCCTCGGTACGGCTTTGGACGTGGATTTGCTGCGCGCGATGGCGTTGTCGGCCAGCACGAGATGCATGAAGTGGTACAGATTCACGTTGGCCTCGAGGCCCTGGTCGCGATTCCAGATGTAGAACCCGTCGCCGCTGGATGAGCGTGCGAAATTGATTTCAACATCGAGCTCCAGCATCTTCGCGTGTGACGAATTCAGTGAATAGGACAAGCTGTTCAGCTGTGTCATCTGTTCAAAAGGCGTCAGCAACCCAAAGCCGGTGATATCAAATAGCGTCACCGCGCGGCTGGCAACGTAATTGATGCCATAACGCCGGATCATTTTCTCGATGATCTGTGTTTCCACCGGGTGATCACTCAACGCCTGGCGCAGCGGAATGAACAGCGGTTCAACGTCCAGCAAACGAGCCACTTTCTGCGTTTGCGAGAGTGTGAGTTGTCGGTCTCCGGATATCAGGTCCGTTATAAACCGGGCGGAAACCTTCGGTGGCTTTTCAGCGGACGATCCGCCGGTATACTCAGCAATTGCGTAATGCGGAACAACGAGAATCAGTATGCCGTCGTCCAGGGGCGACCAGCTTAAAATCGTATTCTGTCCGAGTGCCCATTCACTGTTCAGGCAGCGCTCCAGATGCACCAGATTGCTGCGCTGTTTGAGCCCCATTTCGTTGGCCATGCCGGCCAACTGATCAAGATACGGGGAATAGTTCGCAATTCGCCGAATGCTCGACTGCGAGAGATCGTCAAGTTCCATTGAATGCGCCTAAGTCGCGGACTATTTTTCCCCGTCAAGCTGCCCTGTGATCGACTATCGAAGTCTCTCAGTGCTTGCCGGTGGTGAGTGAATTTCTGTATTGTCCGGAGACGGTAATCAACTCTTCGAAACAGCGCAAGTGTTGTTAAGAAATTGCTGTAGTTGTTTCAAAAACCTGGCAATAAGTAATCTGGAAAAAGGTGATGCTTTACATAATGTTGGAGGGTCAGGAAACGGGGTTTGGGCGCAACTGTGCCGTACCTGACGGATCGTGGCTGTGTTTCGCGGCGGTCGCCGGTTCGGTCTGATGGCGGATACGGCCGTCAATCTCGTTGCGGTCCGCGAGTTACAGGAACAACTGCGGAATCATCTCGTCCATACACCCGTCGTGCGTTGCGCCGGACTGGAGCGGCGAGTCGGGGGCAATACCCGAATTTATGCAAAGCTGGAATTTCTGCAACACACCGGAACCTTCAAAGCGCGTGGGGCATTGGCCGCGCTGAGTGGCCTCACTGCGCAACAATTGCGAGCCGGTGTCACGGCGGTTAGCGCCGGCAATCATGCCATAGCAGTGGCGTTTGCGGCGCAAGCGTATGGCACCAGCGCGAAAGTCGTCATGATCGAGAGCGCAAACCCGTTCCGGGTCGAGCGCTGCCGACATTTCGGCGCAGAGCTGGTGTTTGGACGTGATGCCCACCAGGCCTTTGAACTTGCCGAGTCTATCCAGTCAGAGGAAGGGCGGTATTTCGTTCACCCGTTTGAAGGGCCCGATATCGTGAACGGCACGGCTACCCTCGGAATTGAAATTTGCGATCAGGTGCCGTCATTCGATGCGATCGTCGTGCCTGTCGGCGGCGGCGGTCTTTGTGCCGGTATTTCGAGCGCGGTCAGGCAGCTCAATCCGGATTGTGCTGTTTTTGCGGTCGAACCGGACGGCGCCGATTCG
>CAYUOY010000168.1:0-8639 GCA_964446495.1 uncultured Woeseiaceae bacterium
CATTATGACCACCGTGCCACTAGTAGCGTTAGTGGTAGTAGCAGCAGTTGCAGCAGTCGCAATAGGTGGTATGACGGTTGTATCTGCAGATCCACCGCCGCCGCATGCGGAGAAAAGGAATGCCATCGCCAATAGCATGATGGGTGTCCTCGCGCTACGCGATGTGAATAATCTGCTCATTTGACTCGCTCCGACTCGGCCGATTTTTCTCAGCACTTATAATGATGTATTTCGTACTTTTTTTTTGAAAGATCGACACTACGCAGTTAGATGGCGGAATCAACTGTCGGTAAATGGCGACATTGACGTAATCATGGCAGAGGATCGGCGAACTACCGTGTTGATCCCAGGTAAGCGCCGATATCTTCGCTTCCCAGCTCCCATGCCGTTGAATCTCTTTGCCGGTTCGGACCAAATGAGTAAATAAATCTAACTTCGCGGCCAGCGGCGCATTTGTGCCTGACCCAATACGCGGAGTTCCATGGATCCAGCAGGTACTCGGCCCGTCCTCCATCGCCAGTGCTGAGCAGCAGACGAGTAAACTCACCCTCGAGCAAATAGGGCTGCTGATACTCCTGCATGAATGTGTAAAGTCGTTTGTGAATACCGCAGCGTGTATGCAGGCGCCCACTACCAAAATCCGCCACCAGTGCCGCGATTTCCCGTCGTGCTTTATCGACTCTGCCGGGATCCACCGTATGCACGTAGCGCACGGCGAAGACCGTCAGCGCGGCCAACATCCAGATTGTGGCAAAAACGATGACCACCATCTTCGTTGGCGAACTTGAACTTCGGACAGTGGGAGACTGACCGGGAAATAATGCGGCATAAGCAAATCCGTAAGACATCGTGAGCTCGACCCACTCTCCGGTATGACTCCACGGGTACCAGGCATAAATAAGGAACATTGTTAGAAAACTGACAATGAGCATTGGCGGCGGCGCGACAACGCGCAATCGTATGAGTATCCGCCTGCCGGCTGGCCAAAGGCTGGCGGCACTCAAGATGACGCCGTAACCCAGCAGAATTATTTTCAATATAAGTTTGCGAGCGCTCTTGTCGAGCACGTTGTGAATATTCAGTTCCTGCTGGTAATTCTGTTTAAGAAAAAACTCCGGCGCCTTGTAACCCAGCAATCGCTGACCCCAGGAAATCTCCTCCATTGCCACGAGGAAACAAAAAAACGCGAGTCCCAACACGAACCAGGGTAACGGCTGGTTTACTTTGAACTGATGCCATGCCTGGACGGAGAAAATTCCGGCAGCGACTGCAAAACCCCAGAAAGTCGCCCACTCGAGGAACTCGTCTTCCTGAACCGCCAGGTAGTACAGTGGTTCGTCATAAACATACAACAGTGCTGCCACCAGGAACGTCAGCAACACAGAAAGATTGGCCACAACACCCGCGGTTCTCATGCAGGGAAACTAGCATATAGAGCGCCCGGTTACAGGGACATTGTGACCAGCGCGAGGCCTGGATGTGCGTAGCGGCGATTAGTCTTTGAGATCGAGTGGGCCGCTAATCAAGCGTTTCTGCAAACTCTGCCACCGACTCCATAATCGCTCCCCATTCCTTTTCATGTGCGGCCATGTCTATGTTTTCCACAACCCGGTTCCTTACGACAAATTTGCCATCGACAATCACAGTTCGAACATTCTGTGGGTAGGCGGAAAAAGCCAGTGTGGCATAAGGATCGTACATGGGCTGCATATTCGCGGCGCGTATATCGACGATCACGATGTCCGCCTTTTTACCCACTTCGAGGGAGCCTATTTGATCTTCCATATCGAGCGCACGAGCACCGCCCATCGTGGCCATGTACACCAGATCGTACGGAGGAAGTCGCCGGGTGTCAGGACCGTTGCGGTTTCGGGCGACGATGGCCGCATACCCCATAACGTTGATGATATCCATTTGATTGGAACTCATCGGCCCGTCGGTTCCCAGCCCGATATCGACGCCCGCTTCATACATTATCCAGGCCGGTGACGAACCGGATGCACTGCGACTGTTTGCTTTGGGGTTATGACCAACACCGACGCCTCTTTTCTTGAGGATCGCTATGTCTTGCTCGTCCAGGTAGGTCACATGAGCTGCCACCAGTCGATCGCTCAGAAAACCAAGGTCATCGAGATACTCGATGATTGATTTCCCTTCGGCCAATGCTCCAATATCTCGCGCAACCATTTCTGCTTCTGTACGTTTCTCGGCGATGTGCATCAGTATTGGCACATCCTCACGGTCCGCCAGCGCTTTAGTCTTGATCAACCACTCGGGAGATACGGTATAGGGCGCGTGTGGCGCAACGGCCGGCGTTACCAGCGGATGGTTTTTCCATTCCTTGATGAATTGCTCGGCGTAGGCCAGTCCACCGTAAGGCTCTTCAGCATCAACTACCGGAAAGCCCATCACCGTTTCGCCAAGCACGCCGCGGATACCGACGCTCGACACAGAACGCGCCACTTCATCCTCGTGATAGTACATGTCCGTTACCAATGTAACGCCAGACAAAGCGGATTCGATGGCTGCATGTCGGGAAGCGACCCGAATTAGTTCGCGGGACAGCAGGGATTTTTCAAGCGGAAAGAAAAACCGGAAGAGGCGATTCTGAACGCCGTTCTCGCCCAGCCCTCTGAATGCGACCATAGGCAGGTGATTGTGTAAATTTATCATGCCCGGCATGGCGATATTGCCGTTAGCGTCGATGACAGTGTCAGCCTGGTACCGGGCCAACAGTTCCTGCCCACCGATGGCCACGATTTTATCGGCCTGCACGACAATAGTGCCGCGTTTATGGGCAGTCCGGTGGTTATCCATCGTCAGCACATACGCGTTTGTAACGATTAAATCCGCTTGTTCTGCCGCCGACACGCCGCCGGCGGCAAACAACGCGAGCAGTACAATTGCCTGCGCCCTTTCAATAGTATTCATATGGGTTATCTCTTACGTCGGGAATGTCATTCGCGTCCTAGAAATTGTATCTAAACTGAGCACCCCAGGTACGAGGTTCGTTGACAAATCCGGTCATAGTGGACGAATTGAAGTTGAAGAAACTCAATGAGCCGATCAATTCATGCTCATTGGTGATGTTGCGGCCGAAAATGGACCCACTCCAAACTCCGTCGCCACTGATATAGCCGACTCTAATTCCGCCTTCGAGCAGCGCCTCGCTGGTTTTTTCGACCGTAATCAATAACCCGGGATTTTCCCCGCGGTAAACCCAGTCAGTGAGGAAGTAGACTTCCCCATCGAAAGCGGGTCTGGACAGTCGAATTGTCGTGCTGCCGATCCACTTGGGCCCAGGCAAAGACGAGCCGTCGATCAGTACCTGGTTGGCAATGTCCGGATGTTGCGGATTCAGTATTGTGCCCGAGTTTGGTCTTCTGACTCCGACCGTCGGATCATCAATTTCAGTATCGTTTAGACTCAAGCCCGCTGTGATCAAGACATTCTCGTTTGGTGCGAACTCGAGATCCGCTTCAAAGCCCTGGCCGATCGCATTTTTAACGTTCAGCAATGAAATCGTATTGGTTACACCGCCCGTAACAGCAATCTGCTTGTCGGAAATTTCGTAATAGAATGCGGCCAGGTTCAATCGCAGTCGGTTGTCGAGCATTTCACTCTTTATTCCGGCTTCGTAAGACCAGATATACTCAGAGTCACCTACATCGGGAACCGAGTCGCGTGCCAGAACACTGGGCGCCTTATAGCCTGTTGATACGCGGCCATAGACGTTAACGTCTTCATTGACGGAATAAAAAAGGCTCACGTCACCGGTGACCGCGTTGTCGGATACATTCGTAACAAACGGTGGACCACCCGCTGAACCGGGGGGTGCACTACCGTTGGCGTCTGTGTAGAGGACCTGGTGTTGCTTGTCGTCATTTGAATAACGAAGCCCGACTTTCAGCAACATCTGATCGGAAAGGTCGTAGTCGACGGAGCCAAACACGGCCCAGGCTTCTGTGTCCTGAGATTGAATAGCCGTTAGCGGCGGAACGTTCAGTGGTGGAGCTCCGAACAGCGGGAACGACGTCGCGGCGACCTGGTCGATTGTAACATCTTCGTTGAAATAGTAAGCGCCGACTATCCAATTAAGAGGACCGGGATCATTGCTTGCCAGTCGAAGTTCCTGCGTGAACTGGGTCAGGTCGCTAATAGCGTCCCCCGTTTCCAGGGCCCAATTATCCCCGAATCCCAGTACATCCCTCAAGAAGGGCACGTTGCCCGGAAAATTTGGTCCGGTCAGAGAGCCACCATCTACGTCACCCTGATTTTTATTGCCCAGAATCGAACGATAGCCAGTAATAGAGGTTAACGTAAGATCGTTGATATCGTGATTGACAGTAATCGTCCCGTATACCTGTTCTAATTCTGACCTTACGCGGCTAATTGAGTCCAGCGATACTTTGTCCCGATCAAGTTTAATTATCCCGCCACCAACCTGTAAGACACCGGCACGAAAAATTGAAGTCGAGCCATCATATTGATTGTGGTAACCCGCGTTAAACAGAACATTAGTTGCATCTGAAGGCTGCCAATCCAGTTGCACACGCATCGCCCATTCCCCGAAGCCGCCAATCGCATTGTTTTTCTCGAAGCCGACGGCAGTGTTATCGATCCAATCATCGCGACCCCCGCTGTACACAGATACGCGACCATTGAGAACCCCAGGAGACAATTCCCCGCCTATCGCCGCTTCAATTCTTCGGGTACCGTATTTGCCATAGGACACGTCGATGTAACCTTCCGTATCCTCAGTCGGTCGGCGCGATTCGAACTTCACGACACCGGCGGGCGTATTTCGACCGAACAGCGAGCCCTGTGGGCCGCGCAGGATTTCGACCGACGCGATATCAAACAGTGGGAAGGCCTTTACACTCACATTCTCAAGCACAACATCGTCATAGACCATTGATACCGGTTGCGCTGCGTTGGCATCAAAGGCGGAATTGCCCAAGCCACGTATGAAGAAACGAGGCGCAAGACGACCGTTGGAGGAATTCACGTAAAGGCTCGGCACGCGAGCGGATATCGCCAAAATGTCGGTGCCGCCGGCCAGAACCGAGTTTAGATTCTCGGTGCTAATCGTCGCGACTGAAACAGGAACATCCTGCAGGTTCTGCTCGCGCTTTTGCGCGGTAACAACAATTTCCTCCAGCACGCCACCTGTGTTCTGTGCCGATGCGTCGCCGAGTCCGAATACGGCCGCAACTATTCCGCTTACCACTCCTGCACGATAAGCCGGTCGAGTTTTTGTATCGTTCATTGTTGATTCCCCTGTTTTCCCATTTTGTGTTGTCCCAATTCGAACAGTTATAACCTGCCGATTGTTTATCGAGGCTACTACTCCTGTACCATCGAGTATAAGTCGCAACGCCTCAACAAGCGAAAGTTTTCCCTGTGTGTATACAGCGCCATGTCGCGTACAACATCCGCAACGCTATCGCCGTCAAAATTAACTTTTCGGTACGCCAAGCGAGACACTTCTCAACATTTGTCTTGTCAACGGTGTCGACAACTTCAATCGATGGGTCGAACGTTGCTCGTTGACCCGCTGACACCGGCGCCAGCGTGATAGGATGTTTGCGCGCTATCGTGAGTCCGGTCTGCGAATCTGCCGTGGAGCGATTACTCAACCGGCTGGTACGGCGAAAACCAGAACGAAGCCAAGAATGAGGCCGATAAAAACGAAACGGATGCGTTGAAAAAAGTTGTGGCAAACCGAGAATGCGACCACGCATTGCAGCAAGTAGTAAAAAGCGAAAGCGCGGGATGCCAGGGCAATAATCTCGAACGTCGAACCCGTCCAGGCCAACGCCATTGCCGCACCGCCAACGAGCAGGTAGCCCCAACGCGTACTGATACGCTGCTGACTGGTTTCCTTGATATTGGCGGATGCCGCGAGGGTATCTGCTACGGCCGCAGAGAATTGCGATAAACCGGCGGCTACGATCAGCGGTAAGGGCAGGAGTAACGAGGCCGTTGCAGCCAGGGTGATCAGGCTATTGTCGCCGTAGTTTCCGTTCAGCGCGGGTACGATGGGTTGTGCCAGTGCAACGAACAGCACGTAGACACTGAGAGACAAGTACTGTGACCAGCGAGAGGCCCGGATGCGCGTACCGGTGTCGAAATGTTCGCCCAGATATCGAGTGGTTTCAAAACCCTGCACGACGATTAGCGTACCGGCCACGATCGTTGCTATTTCCCAGAGGCTGCGTTCAGGAGCATCAGGTAGCGAAAAATTGCCTTGTGCCAGAAACTGATTGATGTCGTAGACCGCGAACATGATGAGCAGCAACGTCAGGATAAAAAGGGTTACATAGAGCGCCCAACGTTCCAGTTTCTCCAGTGGTGCCAGGCCTCCCAGCAAACCGACAATCGTAATTGCGCCGATTACGGCCGTGGTCAGCAGGCTCTTGTTAAAAGCGCTGTCCAACCCGAAATCGACGAGCACGAAAGACGAGAGAATGTGTACGTACAGGCAGACTGACACCACATAGGCGGCAACAAGCGCGAAGTCGGAAAACCGTTCCACGACGACGGTGAAACGTTTATTTCCTCGCGCCAGTACGGGTTCGGCACACAAGATGTTATGTCGGACAATGGTGCCGACCAGAAATGCCACGACTGCGACTACGACAATTGCCGGCACGGCATAAAAGCCGACCGCGCTTGCCAGAATGGGCACCACTACGAGGAAGCCGCTGCCGAAAATCGACGCCAACGGCGTACTCATCGCTGGAACAATATTTCTTACCGACGTGTCGCCTGTTTCTGTATCGCAGCTGTCAGGATTGAGCGGCTGATTCGATGACATGGGTTGCTCCAGGTTTACTTTTTGGTCTTGCTATCGAACAAAATCGCCCCGGAAAGCAAAAGCCTTCCCACGAGGCAGACAAACATCGACATGGCTTACGTATTCATCATTCGCTTCGTGACCTGGATATTTGGAATCCGGCGAGCGGTCGTATGGCTAGATCAGGTTTGAGAGCAGAGATACATTGGCGCAGCACAACTATCGCCCGCGTTCAAAGAGGTCCACCAATTCCCAGATTTTTTCACGCTGATCATCATCTGATCCATCTTGTAACGCCTGATCGATGCATACTCGCGCATGATCCCTCAGCAGCTCCGTTTCTACTTTTTTTAACGCTGCCTTGGCCGCCTGTATCTGGTGCAGGATATCAATGCAATAGCGATCCTCGTCGAGCATGCGAATGAGTCCACGAATCTGGCCTTCAATCCGTTTCAGGCGTCGGGAGATGGCTTGTCGTTCTTGCGACATTTCTTGCATGCGTGTTTCTGATCCGTCCTGACTAAAATTAGCAGTATACACCTAGGGGGTATATCTCTCCTCATCGAATTGGAGTGCAGCAAACCTATCCGGATACGCCTGAAGGAATCATAGTCCAACGGTTGACTCATACCCCTAGGGGGTATACTGTTCCATGCATCTTGATCAGACAAGAGACCTGTTTTCACGCGATGAGTAACGTTCTGCGAGCCAATCTGGATGCTTCGCAACCGTTCACGCAAGCAGCGATGTTGAATTAGGGAAAATTACCATGATCCAATCAATTATCGATGGCGCACTAAAAAACAAGATGCTGGTGTTCATGGCTACCGGGTTTCTTATCCTGGCGGGCCTTTGGTCGGTAAAAAACATCTCGCTGGATGCCATTCCGGACCTCTCCGACGTGCAGGTCATTTTATTCACGGAGTTTCCTGGGCAGGCACCGCAAGTGGTAGAGGATCAGGTCACCTATCCACTTACAACGACGATGCTGCAAGTTCCGGGTGCCAAGTTGGTGCGCGGCTATTCCTTTTTTAATTATTCCTTTGTTTACATCATCTTTGAAGAAGGCACGGATATGTACTGGGCACGCTCGCGCGTGCTCGAGTACGCCAGTTCTGCTGCGAGGGACTTACCGGCTGGTGTTCAGCCTGTGCTGGGTCCGGATGCCACCGGCGTAGGCTGGATTTATCAGTATGTGTTGATAGACAAGACGGGCAAGCATGACCTGTCCGAGCTTCGCTCACTGCAAGACTGGGTCATTCGATATCGCCTGGAAACGGTCAAGAACGTATCCGAGGTCGCGTCGGTGGGTGGGTTCGTCAAGCAATACCAGGTTGAAGTGGATCCGAATATTTTGCTTGGGTACAACATTCCGTTGTCCAAGGTCAAAGACGCCATCATGCGCTCGAATAACGATGTCGGTGGACGTTTGGTGGAAATGGCCGAAACCGAGTTTCTGGTGCGCGGGCTCGGTTATATCAAATCCATAGATGATTTGAATCAGATTCCCTTAGGTGCTGATGCCAACGGCACACCCATTCGGTTGCAGGACGTCGCTCATGTGCACCTGGGGCCAGAACTTCGCCGCGGTGTCGTGGACTACAACGGCGAAGGTGACGCCGCCGGCGGTATCGTGGTGATGCGATTCGGCGAAAATGCGTTGACCACGATTGAGGCCATTCGTGAAAGAATCGCAGAGTTACAGGAAATCATGCCAGAGGGTGTGGAGATCGTGCCGGTGTACGACCGGGGCGCCTTGATTGAGCGGGCTGTGGACAACCTCACGGAGAAGCTGTTTGAGGAATTTATTGTCATTGCCCTGGTATGTATGGATTTCCTG
>CAYUOY010000169.1:0-8573 GCA_964446495.1 uncultured Woeseiaceae bacterium
GTCAGGTCGCGCTCCTACAAGGAATTCTGGTAGGAGCGCGACCTGACGCGCGACCTGCGGCGGTCATATCTCGTAAGGCAAAGGCAGGCGCGTTGCTGTCCCGGCTCCCAAGTGCAAGACTTTGTTCTGCAGGGCGACCGGGGTCACGGCGAGAACTTCTTCAGTGCTCACGTTTACGATTTTTCCAGCATCCGTTTCTCCATCCAGGAGTTTGTCGCCAATTATCCCACTGCATCCGGACAGGCGATAGCGGTGCAGGCGCCGTTTTACTTTCCCCAGGTGTTCGGTGCGGGCCACAACCTCCTGGCCGGTATAGCAGCCTTTCTTGAAACTGATCGCGCCCACCCGATCGAGATTCAACATGTGTGGTGTGTATTGTTCCGAATTCTCGCTGCCGATATCAGCACGGCCGGCTGCCACTCTTAATTTCTGCCACGCGGCGGTGTCTTCGGGATCGGCCGTGTCCAGGCCAGCCGCCTCGAATATCCCGATCAGGTCGTTGTCCTCGCCGCTGTCAATCTGTACCTCCGCCCGCAGCCGGTACATCAACATCCGTTGGTTGACCACGTCAACCATGGATGCCGGGATCGCCATGCCGATCGTGTCACCGAGGTGAAACAACTGGCAGGTGACAATGACTCGCCCTTTTGGACTGCACCAGGCGGCCGGGAGACTGCTAAACTCTCGCAGTTGGTCGATATCCTGTGTCAACTGACCCTGCAAAAACGGGGCCCGATCCGCACCGGAGAACAACAACATTTTATAAAAAGGTGAATTCATAGCCGAATCGTCCGGTGT
This sequence comes from uncultured Woeseiaceae bacterium, assembly GCA_964446495.1. Lineage (GTDB taxonomy): Bacteria > Pseudomonadota > Gammaproteobacteria > Steroidobacterales > Woeseiaceae > JAADHU01. The sequence goes on from CAYUOY010000169.1 coordinate 799, forward strand.
TCGTGAGGGACCGTATGTCCTGCAAGTCCGCAGGGAGTCTGGCATAATTCGGGCATGTCAGACGAGCAATCAATAAAAGCGCCACCGTCCAAACCTGATGGCGGCTCGCGGGCAGATCATAACCCGGCTGGCGCGGCAGACGGCAGCGATTCGACAAAAGAGATAGGTGGTCGTCCCGGGCCTGACCCGACACGTTTTGGCGACTGGGAAAAAGACGGTCGTTGCATTGATTTTTGAGAACAAGAAACTGATTGAACCAATAGGATGACCGCCGGATGACAAGCCATTCCGGGCGACCGACGTCGCCGCACATGTCAGTCTACCGCTGGCCGATAACCATGACCCTGTCTATTTTGCACCGGATGACTGGCGTGGCGTTGACGGCGGGTCTGGTGGTTTACGTCCTGTGGCTGATGAGCGCTGCGACCGGTGGCACTGAATATCAACAGTTCGTCGCATTGGCGCAAACGGTGCCAGGCCGGATTGCCCTGGTCGGCTGGAGTTTTGCCTTTTTCTTTCATCTTAGTAACGGTGTGCGCCATCTTTTTTGGGACACCGGCAGAGGTTTTGAGAAAGCTCAGGCGAATGCGTCGTCATGGGTGGTCATCGTGACCTCGGTGTTCCTGACTCTGCTGTACTGGTGGCTGATGTGAGTCTGCGGTCGCCGCTTGGCAAGGTACTGGGTTCAGGGTCCGCCAAAGAAGGCACGGGGCACTGGTGGGCACAGCGCGTCACGGCCATCGCGTTGTTGATGCTGGGCACCTGGTTTCTGTTGGCTTTTTCGCCATCGATTGCACAGGATAGTAACGCGATTCAGCAATGGATCGGGGCGCCATGGAACGGTGTCATGTTGCTGCTGCTGGGCGTAGCGCTCTCCTATCATTCCAGTCTGGGTCTGCAAGTGGTGATCGAAGACTATGTACACGGGTCCTCCCTGAAGGTAGTCAGTTTGATTTTAAATAAGTTTTTTCATGCGGGTGTCGCCATGGCGGCCATTTTTGCGGTGCTGAAAATCGCCTTCGGTGGTAACGGATGAGTGATTACGAATTTATCGATCACAGTTACGATGTCATCGTAATAGGAGCCGGGGGCGCGGGACTCCGTGCGACCTTTGGTCTGGCCCAGGCCGGTTTTGCCACGGCTTGCATCACAAAGGTTTTTCCTACCCGGAGCCATACCGTAGCGGCCCAGGGCGGCATCAGTGCTGCGCTTGGCAATATGGGGAAAGATGACTGGCGCTGGCACATGTATGACACGATCAAGGGCGGCGACTGGCTCGGCGACCAGGACGCGATTGAGTATATGTGCAAGGAAGCACCCGATGCTGTCATTGAACTCGAACACTATGGCGTGCCGTTTTCGCGCACGGAAGACGGTCGCATTTACCAGCGACCGTTCGGTGGTATGACCACACACTACGGCGAGGGAACCGCACAACGAACCTGCGCTGCGGCGGACAGAACCGGGCATGCCATGTTGCACACCCTTTATCAGCAATCTTTGAAACACGATGCTGAATTTTATATCGAATATTTTGCTATCGACTTGATCATGGATGATGAGGGTGCCTGTCGCGGTGTCGTTGCCATCGATCTTGCGACGGGGTCGTTGCATCGATTCCGTTCCCATCAGGTTATTCTGGCAACGGGTGGCTATGGCCGTGCCTTCTTCTCCTGTACCTCGGCGCACACCTGTACCGGCGATGGCGGTGCAATGGCGTTGCGTGCAGGCCTGCCTTTGCAGGATATGGAATTCGTCCAGTTTCATCCCACCGGTATTTACGGTGCCGGCATGCTGATTACCGAGGGTGTCCGCGGGGAGGGTGGTTACCTGACTAACTCCGATGGCGAACGATTCATGGAACGCTATGCACCGAATGCGAAGGACCTTGCCTCCCGTGATGTGGTGAGCCGAGCCATGACCATCGAAATCCGCGAAGGCCGCGGCGTCGGTGCCGGCAAAGATCACATTCATTTACACCTTGAACACCTCGGCCCGGAGGTCATCGATGAACGGTTGCCCGGCATCGCGGAATCGTCGCGCATTTTTGCCGCGGTGGATGTTACCCGGGAGCCAATTCCGGTGCTGCCGACCGTGCATTACAACATGGGTGGCGTGCCGGCCAACTACAAGGGTGAAGTCGTTCGCCTCAAAGACGGTGACCCGGAGTCTGTCGTTCCCGGGCTGATGGCGGTGGGTGAGGCAGCGTGCGTTTCCGTGCACGGTGCAAACCGTCTTGGATCAAACTCTCTGCTCGATCTCGTCGTTTTTGGTCGGGCCGCTGCCCACCATTGCAGCGAAACCATGCAGCCGAACGGACGCCATAAGAATCTGCCGACGGATGCCGGGGAAAACAGCGTTGCCCGGCTGGACAAACTTCGCCAGGCGAACGGGTCTCGCCCGACATCGGAGATCCGCCTTGAAATGCAAAAAGTCATGCAGAACCATGCGGCCGTATTTCGCACCGGTGAGTCGCTCACCGAAGGTGTTGAACTGCTGCAGCAAACGTTTTCCTCGTTCGGTGATGTGCGGGTGTCTGATCGGTCTTTGATCTGGAACACCGACCTGATCGAAACCATGGAACTCGAGAATTTGCTGCTAAACGCGACTGCCACCATGCATTCCGCATCGAACCGTACGGAAAGCCGCGGCGCACATGCACGGGAAGATTTTCCGGATCGCGATGATGCCCGGTGGATGAAACATACCTATTGTTCCGTGGATGGGCCAGGGTCGGCGCGGTTCGAATATCGACCGGTGCATGAACAGACACTCACAGACGAGGTTGAGGCGGTACCGCCCAAAGCTCGTGTGTATTAGGTTTCAGGAGTAAGGCGTGGCCGAATTTCGATTACCTCCCAATTCGAGAGTAAAAAAGGGGCGCCACTTTCAGGCACCCGCGGGTGCGACGGAAGTGCGTCAATTCGTCGTGTATCGCTACGATCCGGATAGCGGCGAGAATCCACGCATGGATACCTATGATGTGGATATGGCCGATTGCGGGCCGATGGTTCTCGATGTTCTGATCAAGATCAAAAACGAAATCGATCCGACGTTATCTTTTCGGCGTTCCTGCCGTGAGGGAATCTGCGGGTCCTGTGCGATGAATATTGACGGTGGCAACACACTCGCCTGCACGATGACGGCTGAACGAGGCAGCGGCCACACCAAGATCTACCCGTTGCCGCACATGTCCGTGGTAAAGGATCTTGTGCCTGATCTGACCAATTTTTATGCGCAATATGCATCGATCAAGCCGTGGTTGCAGACCCGTACGCCACCGCCACCCGATCGGGAGCGCCTGCAAAGCAAAGAGGATCAGGAAAAGATCGATGATCCGGCGGCGTGCATATTATGTGCCTGTTGTTCGACCAGCTGCCCGAGCTATTGGTGGAACAGTGATCGCTATCTGGGACCGGCGGCATTGCTCGCCGCCTATCGCTGGTTGGTCGATAGTCGCGATGAAGCCAGCGGCGAGCGACTCGATGACCTGGAAGATCCGTTTCGTCTGTATCGCTGTCATACGATCATGAATTGCACTCAGACCTGCCCCAAGGGATTGAATCCGGCGCAAGCCATTGCCGAGACCAAAAAAATGCTGATCGAGCGCCGTCACTGAAACCCTGCCATGTGTTTGTCCAAACTCCGTTGGCAGTGTCGCCGTGGCATGCGTGAATTAGACGAATTACTGCTGCGCTATCTCGAGAATGACTACTCGCAGGGATCGGAGGCCGAAAAAGCGGCGTTTCGTGAACTTTTGACGCTGTCGGATCCGGAGCTGAGGGCGTATCTATTGGCAGGTGAGCAAACCGGTCAAACCGCCACGGATCGCATCCTTCGCCAAATGCGCCATTGAGCTGGTTCCGGCGAGGCGTTCAAGAACTGTTGTTGCGCTCAGTGGTGTGTTGTTTTTCTTGCTGGGCCTGGCCATCGTTCTTCATCTGCAGGTGGCGATAGTGCTAAAAATCATGTTGGTGTTCGCCTGGGCAGGGGATGTCTTGCTGGGGTTTCGACGCCAGGCGCGCGGTCAGGCCAGAGTCCATCGACTGCACTTCGATTTCCAGGGCCGCATGACCAGTCACGACGCGGTCGGAAAAGTTGAGGAAACACAGATACTTGCCGGGAGCATGGTGTTGGCCCACTGGGCCTGCTTGCGACTGGGCTTCGACGATGGTCTGCATTATGTTGAATTAATGTTACGGGCGGACTGCTCGCCAACGGACTGGCGGCGCCTGCATCTTATATGGAGGCAGGCGTTGTAGACTGCTACCATCCATCGCTTCGCAGAGTGGCCGTCCCAACGACCATCACGTTTCGGCATAAAACCCATGAATAAAGCGCTGTCCCGAGAACTTTATAGCTGCAGTCCGGTCTATCCGGATGATGGCAGGTCAAGCGCTACGGGTATCCAGGTTTCCAGAAATGGCGGCTGAACCAACCGATGCCCAACTGGTTCGGCGCGTTCAGAAGGGAGAGAAAGGAGCGTTCGACCTGCTGGTGCTGAAATATCAGCACAAGATCGTTAACTTGGTGATGCGGTATGTACGGGATCCTGATCAGGCGCTGGATATTTCGCAGGAGGCGTTTCTCAAGGCCTATCGTGCGCTGCCACGATTTCGCGGCGACAGTGCTTTTTACACCTGGCTTTATCGAATCGCCGTGAACACCGCTAAAAATTACCTGGCCGCACAACGTCGCCGACCAATGGATGTTGAACTGGACCTGCAGGATCCGGATCAATTTGATTTGCACGCCAAGCTCAGGGAGACGGATACGCCCGAGGGCGTGAGCATGAGTAGGGAGTTGAGCGAGACGGTGCAGCGGGCGATCGAAGCGCTGCCGGAAGATTTACGTACGGCCATCATCCTGCGGGAACTTGATGGCATGAGTTACGAAGAAATCGCACAAACAATGGAATGCCCGGTCGGTACGGTTCGTTCACGAATTTTCCGTGCCCGGGATGCTATTGGCAAAAAGATTGGTAACCTGATTGACTAGATATAGGGGCGGGGTGACTCGCCATGGTGAAAAATGAACGATGCAATAAAAATTCAGCTTTCTGCTTTCGTTGACGGTGAACTGCCCGACAATGAGTCCGAATTGTTGCTCAGGAGACTGAGTCAGGATGCGACGCTGCGCCAGCAGGTAGCTGAATACATGCAGCTGGGCCGTTTGATCCGCGGTGATCGGGAACCGGCGGGCATCAGCCAGCTTCGCGGTCGTATCAGCGCTGCGCTCGGTGAGGAGATGCCTGCGGTGGTACCGGTTGCGAATTATGTGCCGGCTCGGTGGTTTCGACCGGTGGCCGGAGTTGCCATTGCTGCATCCGTGGCTGTTGCTGCGCTGGTCGGTTTGCGACAGGTGAGTGTTAGTGATGATGCGGCGTTCAGTGCCGGCAGTGCCGATTTTGCGGCGGTAGCGATCGACGACTCATCCATGTACACGGAATTGCTGTCCGATGAATTTGTTTCGGATCGACCGAGCGATTTGCTGGCACAATACTATTTGCATCACGGCGAGCGCTCAGCGAGCGGCGCCAATATTCTGACACGACTGGTGACGCTGGAACTCCGCGAAGGGGAGTTGCAAGAGATCGAACCCCGGCTCGTCGACCTTGAAGCAGAGGCCGGCGTACCGAGTGGCGCGGATGATAAATCCTATACACCTGCTGGAAATTAGGCGCATTGTGAGGCGAAGGGCAAGAATGAGTATTCGACCGATTTCGTACGTCGTAATGCTGACTTTGGCGACACTGGTGGCCAGTGCGGAAACCCTGACCCCCAATGAATGGCTGGACCGCATGTCTACCGTGGTCAAAACCATGGACTTTGAAGGCACCGTCATTCGACGCCGGAACGGTCAGTCGGAAGCGTTAAAGGTCGTACACAAAGTCATCGATGGCGTCGTACACGAAAAAATCAGTACGCAGGAAGGCAACGGCCTGGAAATTATCCGCAACGGCAACGAAGTACATTGCATACTGCCGGATCGGAAATCGGTGTTAATTGAGCACTGGAGCGACGAAAGCAACTTGTTTTCAACGCTTCCTGCCAGTGATCTTCGTTTTGGCAGCGAATATGATCTTTCCATTGTGCGGGAGGAACGGGTCGCCGGCCGACATGCCCTGTTGCTGGCCGTTCGCCCCCATGATAGCTATCGATTCGGCCATCGAATATGGCTGGATCGGGAAACGGCGTTCCCGTTGCGCACGGAACTGGTTTCCGGCGATGGTTCGTTGCTGGTGCAGTTGAAGTTTGCCGAGATTGATCTGCAAGGTGACATCCCACGGGCGGCATTGATGCCGTCGTTTAGCCTGGATGAGTTCACCTGGTATGCAGAACCTGGCCAGCCACCACCGGTCGCGATTGAATCGGAATGGATGAGCGCAGAGATTCCGGCAGGTTTTCGCCTGATGTCGACGACACGGCAAGTCCTTGACGATGCCGAGGCGTCGGTTACGCACATCATGTACGGCGACGGCTTGGCCACTGTGTCGGTATTCATTGCCGAAAAGCAGGAAGAGACCGTCGCCGAACGCACGGCGATGGGTGCCTCAAACTCGTACAGCGTTGAACGAGGCGGATTTCTGATTACGGCGGTCGGGGAAGTGCCGCCCGCTACAGTGAGACGTATCGCGACATCGATGCGGCGAGAATAACGCCTCAAACCAAATACACGTGGCAAAACAGCTATCATGTCCGCGGCTTTCCTGAAAAACGACCTGAACTCCGGATGACTCATCCCGTTGCAACAGTAATTTCCGTTACCGGTTCGCGAGCCCGCGTCGAAGTCGCGGATCGCAGCTCTTGCCCACGTTGTGCGGCGGGTAAAGGTTGCGGCGCCGGAATTTTCGGCACCACGAAGCGTTCCATCCTGCTCGATGTCAGGGTGACTAACGGGCTGCGGGTTGCCAGCGGTGATCGTGTCTGTTTGTCGCTTGCGGCAACGGACCTCGTACATGCGGTGCTTTTCGCTTACGGAGCACCGCTGGCCGGTTTGTTGCTGGCGACGGGACTGGCGTATTTTCTGATCGATCCGTTGCATGATGTGCTCGCAGTGGCCGTGGCCGCGTTCGGTCTCCTGGCTGGCGGGATTGGTGGGCGAATTATGGCGCGGCGCGATGGCTGCATCAGCCAGTTTTCGCCGTCAATCAATGCATTCGCGAGCGAGGAACATTCTTGAGGCGATTACGTTGAATCTCCCGCTGCTGACTATTTACAGCCGGCATGGCTGCCATTTGTGTGAATTGCTGATCGAGGAACTGCAGCCACTGATTCGCGGACGCGCTGAATTTGAAGTACTCGACATCGACTCACGGTCTGACTGGGCCGGGAAATACGGCACTCGCATTCCGGTGGTGGAGCTCGATGGTCGCTTTTTGTGCCAATACCACCTGGATGCGGACGCCGTTACCAATGCTCTGGGCGAGGCTTAAGTCCGCACACTAACAGTACTAAACATATATACTTCCGCGCTTTCGGGCGACCATTCACGAACCGGTGGCATCGCCAAGACAGGGTTCGCCGTCAAAATTATCGTCCATGGATCAGATTCGTAACTTTTCAATCATTGCCCATATTGATCACGGCAAGTCGACGCTCGCAGATCGCTTCATCCAGCTTTGTGGCGGCCTGGAGGAGCGTGAGATGTCGGCGCAAGTGCTGGACTCAATGGATATTGAGCGTGAGCGCGGCATCACCATCAAGGCACAAAGTGTCTCGCTGGACTATACGGCGAAGAATGGAACAACCTATCAACTGAATCTCATCGACACC
>CAYUOY010000170.1:0-1346 GCA_964446495.1 uncultured Woeseiaceae bacterium
CTGTGACCTAGTTCGGGAATAAATTCCCTACAATGGCTATTATGTCTAAACATGACCGATTCTGTAAAAAAGGGCCTTTTGGCGGCCTACTCGAAGTTATTGCGGCCATTAGTCCGGATTTTGCTTAGAAATGGTGTTACTTACGCAGAATTCTCGGAGGTCGCAAAAACGGTATTTGTCACTGTTGCCGCGCGCGAATTTAGGGTGCCTGGCAAGAAAATGTCGAAGGCACGAATTGCGATAGTCACCGGATTAACAAGAAAAGAAGTTCAACGCCTTTCATCAACTGATCAAGAAGAGCGATATAAATTTAGAACAAACTTAAGCCGGATTGGGCGGGTCTTGTCGGGTTGGCACACAGATCCAGACTTTACAGGCCCGTATGGAATGCCCTTGGAAATAAAGTACGACTCGGCAATTTCTAATGACGCGACATTTGTTCGATTAGTGCAACAGTACAGTGGAGATATGACGCCACGAGCGATGCTAGATGAATTGCTGAGAGTTGGAGCGGTGGTAGAGACGGACCAGAATTGGTTCAAAGCAATCCGGCGGGAGTACGTACCGCAAACTTTAGCGCCGGACTTTTTAGAGCGCGTTGGGAGAGGGATTCACGATTTCATTCACACTATTGAGGAAAACGTCCAAAAGAGTAGTCAGCAGCCAGGCCGATTTGAACGAACGGTACGGCCCGCAAGAGGAATGAAAGCGGAAGATTTGGAAAGATTCGATGCTTATGCGCGACTGAAGTGCCAAGCAGTACTGGAAGATCTGGACAACTGGCTCAATAAGCTCGATGAACCAGATATTAGGAGAGGTGACAAGGTAGTGCAGACAGGTGTTGGGATATATCACTTTGTTGTGAAAGATGAGTTTGACGAAGTACAGATTAAAGATCTTTTGGAGAGCAGAAGCGACGCCGATTGAATGGATACGACGGCACTGAAAAACAACTAAGGGAATATAGAGGGTATCTAGTAGAGATTTGTTAGATTGTTGGAGATCTAATTTATGAGCGATCAAAGAAAGCACTTGAAGGGGACGCCCGGCAAGGCAGCTATATCATTCCTCCTGGGATGCCTAATATCCGGCAACGCCTTAGCGGTGATTGATGGAACCGGCGCGAGGGTCATCGACGGCACTGGTGCGCGGGTAATTGACGGGACAGGTAGTCTGGTCATTGATGGAACCGGGATCAGAGTTATCGATGGTACCGGCTCGTACGTAATCGATGGCACGGGCAGCCGCGTTATTGATGGCACCGGGGCTAGAGTCATTGATGGCACGGGCAGCCGGGTAATCGATGGCACCGGAGCGAGGGTCATTGACGGCACTGGTTCCTATGT
>CAYUOY010000170.1:1446-8214 GCA_964446495.1 uncultured Woeseiaceae bacterium
GGGCGGCCGGGTAATCGATGGCACCGGAGCGAGGGTCATTGACGGCACTGGTTCCTATGTAATTGATGGCACGGGCGGCCGGGTAATCGATGGCACCGGAGCGAGGGTCATTGACGGCACTGGTTCCAACGTTATTGATGGCACCGGGCTAGTAGCAATCGGTCAGATCGACTACATAGGTGACGGATTCCTATCCATCATGGGTCAAACGGTTCTTGATAGTGGTAACGGATTTGGCGATCTGACGCCAGGTGCGACAATCGCAATTTACGGATCAATTGATTTGGGCACCGGAGGATTTGTGGATACGCAGATCGTTCGAATGTCGCCGGCTGGTGTGGATGCGGGAGTGTCGGATTACCTGAAGGGCATTGTCGATTCCGTGGACTCATCGATCGGTAGGGCGGTAATCGGCGGCATGGCCGTTGATTATTCAGCGAAGCTGGCGAATGGCCAGGCACCGAAGGTTGGTGAGGTGGTCGAGATAAGCGGTAGAAATTATCGGGGTCTCGGACTGCTGGTTGCTGATCCGGACTAAGGGAGTTTGGTAGGGAAGTGGCCGACCATAAAAAAAGTCGGCGTCCCTGCCGACTTTGGTCTCGTATCAACTGAAAGGAGATGCGAGGGTTGGAGAAGTCGCCCCTGAGCGATTAGGTGCGACTCCGGGGCAATATAGTCACAGTTTGCATAGCATGCTGTGATCGGCCTCACACATTCAGTCGATTGAAGCAAAAAGGGCGCCCTCGGGGCGCCCTTTTTGCGTTCGACTGTGATTAAGTTAAATGTTATTCAATCCGTGCTCTCTGAGCGTAGTCCGTCTAGGTACTTCCTGAAATTCTCTTGCTGAATGTTTTGTACGATGACCTCACGGACACTGTCCAGTGTCGGTGCCTCAGCTTTTCGCGATTCCTCCCGCAGGATCACGTGCCAGCCGAATTCGGTCTGGACGGGCATGGTTGTGTATTTGCCGTCTTCCAGCGCTGCCACAGCATCCGAGAATGCTGCGACCATTTGATTGGGTGAGAACCAGCCCAGGTCACCGCCGTTGGATCCGGATGGTCCGGTGGACCGCTCCTTGGCCAGATCTTCGAAATTGCCGCCGATATCCAGTTCGGCAATTACTGCCATGGCCTGGCCCTGGCTTTCAACAATTATGTGGCGTGCTTTGAATTGAAGTGGTGGGGCCAAAGCGGCTTGGATATCATACGCTGCCAGAATCTCTTCCTCGGTAACTTCCGTGCTTTCGAAGAATTTGGAGGCCATTGTCTGCGCAATGACACCGCGGCGCTGGAGTTCCAGTTGCGCCATGAGTTCTGGATCGTTGGCGGCCGCATCAGCAGCCTCGCCGGTTGATAGCACATAGATGTCCGTAAGCTCATCGAGCAAGCTGGCACGTTCTTCAGCCGTAACCTGCTCAACCGGCTTTTGCGTACGTGACACCAGATAGAAATCGAGCATAGAACTGTCAATATCCACGCCATTGACGGTTCTCACCGTCTCGGCATTCAGATTGGTGGCCAGAAGTGCAATCAGGACGGCTGGTGCCAGAGTCGCAAATCGCTTTCCTGTGCCAGTCGACCCAGTAAAAGTGTACATATTAGAATTTCCTTCGATGAATAAAAACGGGGATCGGCAATCAAACTACCGTTCAGACGGCGCCGCTGCCTTGATGCGGAGTGCATGAATATCGGACTCTATCAACTTACCAAGCGCCTCGTAAACCATTCTATGGCGATCGAGCCTACTCCTGCCGGCAAAACTGTCTGCGACGATGGTCAGGTCAAAATGGCCCCGACCATCGGCGGCTCCTGCATGGCCTGCGTGCAAATGGCTCTGATCCTTTACCAGCAGAGTCTCAGGTGAGAAAGCCGTTTCAAGGCAGGCGTGGATACGCTCTTGCCGGTTGGTTTTCAAGGCAATACTGGCTTGAAGGGTTTGATGGTGACTTTCGCGTCTACCCCTGCTTCAACATACGGATCAATGTCGGCCCAGGCTTTCGCTTTTTCTAGCGAGGGAAAATCAACTACCACCAGACTGCCAGTGAAACCAGCGGATCCCGGATCCTCTTCGTCAATCGCGGGGTGCGGTCCGGCGATCAGCAGCCGACCCTCATCGACCAGCAATTGCAGCCGGGCCAGATGAGCCTCACGCGAACCGGCGCGCAGCGGCAGACTGTTTGCGACGTCCTCACTAATAATGGCGTACCACATAGTCTTAATTCTCCGCTTGGTCGGTGGTTGATTCGGCGTCTTTCATGACCATCGTCAACCAGATGCTCTGTACGACCACAAAGACCAGCGTCAGCCCCAACATGCCGAATAGCTTGAATTTGACCCAGAATTCTTCAGAGAAATTGTACGCAACGTACAAATTCACGGTGCCAACAAAGACGAAAAATACTACCCACATCAGGTTGAGTCGATTCCACTGCGAGCGACTGAGTTCCGCAGCACTCCCAAGCATGCGATGGACGAACGGTTTCTCTCCTATCCACTGACTGCCGAGAAAGGCAATGGCGAAAGCCCAGTTCAGAACGGTTGGCTTCCAGTATAGAAAAGTAGCATTGCGAAAATACAGGGTGGCCGATCCGAGTATGAGCACCAGTGCGGTTGATGCGAGGTAGATCTTGTTGACTTTCTTTGTCATGAGCCATTGCAGAAGCAATACCATTGGCATGACTGCCATAAGAACGCCAGTTGCAAAGAATATGTCTTTGAAAAAGTACGCAATAATGAAGATGACTATGGGGATGTAGTCAATGAGTAGTTGCATGAAAAAGTCCGAACCGGGATAAAACGGGGTGGAATGATAGCGCAATTTCGCTGACTGTCGAAGCAACTTTAAAGTAGCCCGGCGCGTGCTCTTGAAGAGCTATACAATCCGCGCATGGCCAGAATTGTTAGAATTCATCCGGTAGATCCACAGCCGCGCCGCATTGCCGAAGTTGTTGCGGCTATTCGCGGCGGTGGGCTGATCGCCTACCCAACGGATTCCAGCGGTGCCTTCGGTTGCCATATCGGCGACAAGCGAGCAATGGATGGAATTCGTCGCGTCAGGCAGACCGACAAGCAGCATAATTTCACTCTCGTTTGTCGTGATCTGTCTGAAATCAGTCTGTATGCGCGAGTGGATAACTGGGCGTACCGATTGCTTAAATCGCTAACACCGGGTCCGTATACCTTTATCCTGCAGGCTACTCGAGAAGTCCCCAAACGCCTGCAAAACCCGAAACGGCGCACGATTGGTCTGCGGGTTCCAGATCACCCAATAGTGCATGCGATGCTGGACGCTCTGGGCGAACCGATCATGAGCTCGACTTTGCTGCTGCCTGGAGAAGACGTACCGACCTCCGATATTGTTGAAATTGAGGATCGCATCGGACATGCCGTCGAATTGATCATAGATGCTGGCCCAATGGGCATTGAACCTACCAGCGTCATTGACCTGTCTTCAGGCACTGCCGAGGTCCTTCGGGTTGGTCGCGGTGACGTCAGCATGTTTCAGTGACGACAAATCTCTCGCAAACATCTTGCCGCCCGGCATTCGAATTGCGCTAAAATAGACTAAGGAACCTCTGATTGATTCCGGGCGAAACAGATTGCGTTTCAAAACGTTCAGATTCAAGGCGCGGATCGCCCGTAATGGCTAGCCATTGCGAAGATTCGCAACGCCGAAGCTGGGCGTTTTGAAACGTAAGATGCGAGTTCAGAATTGATCAGAGGCTCCTTAACTCCAGTCGGAATACCCATGAAGCCTGAATTGACCGTCCTCAACAGCGATGATGCGCCAAAGTCGCCGTCTGAATCGCCGAATTTGCCTGCGCAGGGGGAAATGCCCTTTGCGGTAGTTGATGGCGAGCCCGTTACGCAGCTCCCACAGGACCTTTACATTCCCCCGTATGCGCTGCAGGTGTTCCTGGAGGCATTCGAGGGTCCGCTCGATCTGTTGCTGTACCTGATTCGGCGTCAGAACCTGGATATCCTGGATATTCCGGTAGCCGAGATTACTCGGCAGTACGTCGAGTACATCGAGCTTATGGAACAAATGCAGCTCGAACTCGCGGGTGAATATCTGCTCATGGCCGCGATGCTGGCGGAAATAAAGTCCCGCATGCTGTTGCCGCGTCCGGAGACGGAGATTGAAGAAGAGGACGATCCTCGTGCAGAGCTCGTGCGCCGACTACAGGAATACGAACGCTATAAGAAAGCAGCAGATGACCTTAGTGATCTGCCCCGACTGGAGCGCGACGTGTTCGTGGCCAGTGCTGATGCGCCGGAACGAAGAGTGACGGTGACACTTCCGGACGTTACGTTGAAAGATTTGCTGCTGTCATTCCATGATGTGCTGAAACGGGCAGCAATGTATTCGAACCTGCATATGCAGCGGGAACCGCTGTCGGTGCGACAACGCATGTCAGAAATACTGACGCGCATTAAGAGCAGTGCATTTTCCGAATTTGCCGACTTGTTCGACGCTGAAGAGGGACGAATGGGTGTGGCGGTGACCTTTCTGGCGATCCTCGAGTTATTGCGCTCAGCGACCATCGAAGTCGTACAATCCGAGGCGTACGCACCGCTGCACATACGCGCAGCCTCATCCGTGCATCTGGTTACCGATGATGACGTGGATGAAACGGATGAAACGGATGAAACGGAACATACCGATGTTTGACGATGCCGGTCGGACTTTTAGCCGAGAGTTGAATTCTTAATGGACGACACAGAAATAAAGTACTTTGTTGAAGCGGCGCTGCTGGCGGCAGGCCGACCACTGAACATAGATCAGTTACAGGGATTGTTCGATGAAGCATCGGCGCCTGAAAAATCGGTACTGAGGCAGGCGATCAAAAGTCTGCAGGAAGATTATGAGGGGCGTGGGCTGACAGTCGTTGAAGTTGCCTCCGGCTTTCGACTACAGATCAAGGCCGGTATGGCGGAGCGACTGGCGCGACTCTGGGAGGAGAAACCACCACGTTATTCTCGTGCCATGTTTGAAACTCTGGCATTAATTGCCTACCGGCAACCAATGACCCGCGGTGAAATTGAGGAGATTCGCGGTGTCTCCGTCAGCAGCAATATCGTCCGCTCTTTGCTGGAACGGGAGTGGGTCCGTGTGGTCGGCCATCGCGATGTTCCGGGCCGTCCAGCCATGTTTGCGACAACCAGGCAGTTCCTGGATTACTTCGGCCTGAAGAAGCTGGACGATCTGCCGCCGCTGGCTGATCTGGCGGATTGGGAGAGTCTGCGGGTACAACTTAACCTGCCAGCCGTGAATGATGAGGACGAGAAAACTCCAGGGGGGGCAGCAGATATTCCGGAAATCCCCGTGCTATATCCAGATGAACGAATCGACGCAGCGAACGATGAAGCGGATCCGGATGAAGAAGCGGTTGCGGCGGCGGAGGCGCTGGTCGATGGCGGGTTTGAGGAGATTGTGGCAACCGAGTGGCCTGATCCCGGAGCTGAGATTAGTGTTGACGGTGACCCTGAGTCGACCGAGGAAGAACGGGTCGAATCCGAGGGTGCCGGTGCTTCCGCGAGTGGAGCATAGCGAGTGTGGCTGAACGAGTTCAGAAGGTGCTTGCCGCTGCCGGGCATGGCTCACGTCGCGAAGTAGAGCAGTGGATTCGTGAGCAACGACTGAAAATCGATGGCAGCGTTGCGACGTTAGGCGCGGCCGTAACGGGCAACGAAAAATTCACCCTGGACGGTCGTCGATTGTCGGTGCGGTCTAATCGACCGCAACACAGCCATATCATCTATCACAAGCCCGGTGACGAAATCACCAGTCGATCGGACCAGGAAGGACGCCGGGTCGTATTCGACTCCCTGCCGAAACTGAAAGGCTCACGATGGATAGCTGTGGGTCGCCTGGATTTGACCACCAGCGGCCTGCTGCTGTTCACAACGGATGGCGAACTCGCCCATGCGCTGATGCACCCATCTACGGAAATAGTACGGCGCTACGCGGTACGCGTGCACGGGAATCCGCGGAAATCCGAGTTAGATCTGTTGCGTTCTGGTGTTGAACTGGAGGACGGCAAGGCGGCGTTTGACAGCCTTGAGTCCTCCGGTGGCGATGGCAGCAATCGGTGGTTCAAAGTGTCGCTGAAAGAAGGGCGAAATCGTGAAGTGCGAAGAATGTGGAACGCGATTGGTTACCAGGTCAGCCGTTTGATGCGCATTCGGTACGGGCCGATTGAGCTGCCGCGGACCCTGCGACGCGGAAAACACGCCGCACTTTCGCCAGCACAGGTACGTGTGCTGTACAAAGAGGCAGGGCTGGAGCCACCTGAAAACAGTGTCCGCCCGTTGCGAAAGAAACGTAAAAAAGCACCAGAGAAACTCAAGAAAAGTCATTTTAAATCAAAACGATAAAAGTGAATTATAAAGTAAAATATTACTGTGGCCAAACTGCCAAAACCCTGCACCGCCATTGCCTGAAATGACGTTGCCTTCGCCACTTAAAGCCCCGCCAATGACGTTATTTGTTGCATAACCGACGATGAGGCCCTCATTTGTATTTCCCATCGCAGCCGTTCCAGCAACATTTGTTCCGATATAGTTTCCAATGACAGTTGTTGCAGTATCAATGGTCGATCCACTAAACCAAATCCCCAGCATGATGCCGATATTGCCATTGGCTGAAACAATATTTCGAAGCCCTGCCGAAGTCCCCCCAATGGTTGATCCGGGGCCACCCAGGATCAAAATTCCATAAAAATTTCCCAGCCCCGTATTGCTGCTGGGGTCGGTTCCAATGTAATTT
>CAYUOY010000171.1:0-8157 GCA_964446495.1 uncultured Woeseiaceae bacterium
ACCGCAGGAATCCACCGCGCTCGTCGAACTGCCTGACCAGCAGCAACAAATCGTACGTCGCGGCGTTAATACGAGCCGCACAGGAGACGATCGCCTGGTCGAGATCGTCGATGGAAACGGGCTTGGTGGTGGCTGAAATAGCGGGGCACATGACACGTCCTTGTGAGGGAAAAAGTACCTGTATTATATACAGTTATGTCAATTAATTCAATGTAAAACAAATAGTTAAAAGCTCTCCGTCCACCATGCTTTGCCCTTCAAAGCCGCCGATAAAATGGTAGGATTAGGTGACCCACAATACGCTGCTGTTGACCCGGATGTTCATGCCATGACAGATTCACTGATGACAAGAAGGACAATCACCAGAATTTAAGATGCGAATCAGTGAATGGAAAGGGGCGGCGGAATTCGTCGGAATTGCTGCAATTCTGGCCGGCCTGATTTTTGTTTACATGGAGATCCAACAGAATGGTGATATTGCACGCGCAGAATTAGCTAGTGGCACCGCCGAACGGATTGATGCCGTTTACCAACATCTGGCCGATCCTCACTTTTCGTTAGTTTATGCGAAGAGTTTGCACGTACCGGACGAACTCACGGAAGCTGAACGTATCCGGCTAAACGCGTTCTTAGAACGTGTTTTTCGAATATTTGGCCGCGAATGGGCTCTATATTCGATGGGCGTATCAGATAATTTCGAAATTATACCGACACAGATTGCCCCGGTCTTCTATCGTAGCGGGTACGGAAAGATCTGGTGGAGTATACGGAAAGAGACTGTTGCTCCCCAATTGGTCGAGACAATCGATCGGGCCTTGGTGGAGTCGAATGGTCGTGAATCGTTTATCGAAATCGATAGCCGAATCAGGGAACGGCTCGGCAGGCAATGACGAAGTCGGTAGCGTCCACTTCTGGCCGACTGCCGAATTTAGAGGCAAACAGTATCGAGCAACTGCTATTGGCGCGCAGACGTTCAGCACGATATTATCGGAAAAGGCTTCATCGAGCGACTGCTTAACGCGCAATTTCAGGCGCTCAGATATTGAAATTCGAGGCAACGAAATAGTCTGAAATTGACCCGAAATGGACTTAGCCCTACTGCAGAGCAAAAAGTATGGATTCAGCCAAGCTGAATGATTGGATGCAAGTGGCCGGCATCTTCGCATTGGTCGCATCACTAGTCTTCGTGGGCTTGCAGATGAAACAATCGCAAGAAATTGCCATCGCCTCGCAATATCACGATCGCGCCGCACTCGCAGTCGAGAATTTCAATGCTCAATTGGAATCCGGCAATCTGGTTCTGTGGGGGAAATTCACTGGCAAGATAGGCAACTTCGACGAACGGTCTGGAGACATAGCAGATTTAACGTCCGGTTGGACGGCGGAGGATTGGGGTCGTTTCTATTTGAGTGGTGTCACCTACCTTACACAGGCTGACAATCATTTCTTTCAGTACCAATCTGGATTTATGGAGGATGAGGCGTGGCATGCGCAGCGCGCTACCTTAAAACGAGTGCTAAGGAACCCCAATTCACCACCACGGGTCGCTTTGGTGTCTTCACGATCGCAATACAGATCATCCTTTCTTGCGCTGGCTGACGAATTAATAGAAGAAAATAACGCAGAGGCAGAAAAACATTCCGAGAATCAATGACGGAAATAGGGTTCAAACCGATTAATCATGACATTTCGGTTCGACCCTTTTTTTCCGACCCTATTCTTCTTGCGACCCTTTTCTTCTCAAACCAACCATGACTTGCCGTTTGCTGCTTCCGATTTGCCCTCCAAAGCGGCCGATCAAATGGTACGATCAGGTGACCCGAAATACGCCGTTGTTGACCCAAAGCTGCTATTAGGTTTGGCTCTATACAACCCATCCAAGAAGGAGCGACATGCTTAAGTCATTCATCGTCAGCACATCTCTGGCGGGCTTATTGATTGCCACAGGATTGACGTCACTCACCTTCGCTGAAGAGATGCCCGATGCCACAGATATTGGCTTCGTCCTGTACACCAAGAGTCATTCTCCGGGAACCCTCAACGCTAGATGGATGTTCACTGAAAAATACAGAGGGCCAGGGATAGCGACAGGAGGCCCCGTAGATGGCTATGCAGGTAAATACCATGTTCGCTATTTCTACGATAGCGGAGAGTTCTCCGATGAGTACGACCTGATCATCGAGAAGAACGACGATGCCTACAAAGTATTGTGGTTGGTCGATGGCAAAGTAAGTGCAATTGGAGTCGGCATGGAGGTCGAAAACGGTTTGGCCGTTGGTTGGCGAAGAGTCACTGACTGAACAAGAGCGACAGTTCGCTGTTGGCCGTAGTTCGCCGGTGGCCGATGTTCAAACCAAGGGGCTAAGGTTTGCGTTGCAAAAAATAGGGGTCGATTAATCATGATATTTCGGTTCGACCCTATTCTCCAGTTCGTTGACGGCGTGATTCAAAAATCAAGAATGACCGAATTTTTCGCAGATTTAGACCAATGGAACCAGGGCCGCTATGAATATATCTCTTAGAGAGGCACGTACAGAAGATATTCCCGTGTGTGCAGAAATTTGCACCGAGGCATTCACCAACATATCCAGGAAACATGCATTCCCCAGCGACGTTCCAAATGCTGAAATTGCAGCAATGATGCTGTCGCCAATGACTCAGCAACAGGGATTCTATGGCGTTGTGGGGGAACTGGGCGGTGAAGTTGTAGGAAGTAATTTCCTGGATGAGCGAGGCGAGATTGTCGGGCTAGGACCTATCACTGTTTCAGTTGCAGGACAAAACAATGGAGTGGGTGCGTTGTTAATGCAGCACTGTCTTGACAGGTGCGAGGCACGGAAAGTGCAAGGGGTCCGACTGCTGCAAGCCGCCTACCACAATCGATCCCTGGCACTCTACACCCGCCTTGGATTCGACGTTCAGGGTGTATTGTCAACGCTGCAGGGGCCGGCAATCAATCGGCAGGTTGAAGAACACGTCGTGCGCCCGGTGACCGAAAAGGATTTGTCCGCATGCTGCGCCCTTTATGAGCGAACCCACGGACACGGAAGACGAGGCGAGCTGGAAAATGCGATTCAGACTGGCACCGCAACACTTGTCGAACAGCAAGGGAGTCTCAAAGGATATTTCAGTTCTTTCGGCTTTGGTGGTTTTGGTGTTGCCGAGACGAATGACGCGATGAAAGCATTATTTGGGTATGCGAGCGAATATTCAGGGCCAGGAATCATTGTCCCATCCGGCAATGGTGATTTGATGCGATGGTGCCTGGAGAATGGCCTGAAAGTTGTACATCAGTTGACCATTATGACCAAAGGATTTTATCAGCGACCTACGTTGCCGTATGTACCTTCGATTTTCTATTAGGGCATGTTGGGATACTGGCCGAACTCGGAAGTGACGACCATACAAACTGACCGACCGTTATTTGCAGGAGCTGTCGTTCAAAACAGGCTTTTTACGAAACGCTTCAATGGGCATCTTCTTTGCGCGCGGTTTCGGTCGCTCAGGTGTTAATATTCTAACGAAGGAAATGGACGCCTGTTGACCCAGCCATTACGCTGCTATATCTATCCACTTTGCGGGACAATTCTGGGAAATGGTTTCGATGAAATTAGAGGATTGGAAGACCGTCGCTGAATCGATTGGAATTGTGGCAATAGTTATTTCGCTTGTATTTGTTGGAGTTCAGCTTCAGCAAGATCGAGACCTGGCACAAGTTTCGAGCTTTGGATCAACAGTAGAGTCGGCCAATGCGCTTTCTGAATTGGTGCAGGGCAATAGCGAAGTATGGGTACGAGGACTTAACGGCGAAGAACTTGCCGATACCGAGTTGGCGGTGTTTATGTCCATGATTCGGGCAGTGGAATCCCGATATATGAATTTCATTGTCCGCTGGCGGGCGGCCAGTGATGAGAGATTTGATCCTGAGGCTCCCGCTCGACTTTTCGCATATTACATTTATATGTACCCTGGTCTAAGAAGAGTTTCCGAAAACCAAATCAAAATTGGCCAACACAGAAGTGCCGCATTCGGGCGGCCCGCCTATGGGGTTCCACTCTATGAGATGGCAGCACCGTATTTGAAACAATTGGACGAAGCGTCCCCTGAAATTCCGATCGACAAAAATTACATTATCTGGTGAATCCGAGCACAGAATTGTTCAACGGTGACGCTATGGATTCTATAGTTCCGATTGCGAGAGGAGAAGTATGAATTCGGAAAAGCTGAATGATTGGATGCAGGTGGTCGGGATATTCGCACTTGTCGCTTCGCTGATTTTCGTGGGTCTTCAGATGAGGCAATCACAAGCGATTGCGATGTCCCAGGCTATTCAATCAAGGTTGGATACCAACGTAGCAATGCTGACCGCGTCAGCAGAGAACCCGTATTTCGTATCAGCCTTTAGCAAGTTTTTTGCTGGAGATGAAGAGCCAATCACCCAACCAGAGTATGTGACCTTGCGACAGTATGGCACAGCACTTTTGTACAACTTTCAAAATACACACGACCAGTACTTGAATGGCTTTCAATCAGAGGCAACTTGGCAAACAACCCAGAAAGCCTTGAAATCTTTCCTGGAAGATCGTGGGCCGATCCCGATGCGCCAAACATATAGCGAGCAGAAAAACTTGTTTAACCCGATTTTTCAAGATGTTGTAAATGGAATTCTCCTTGAAATTGATGCCGAAAAGGTAGCAAATTAGGAAAGACCGTTACGGCTGCTAAGACAAATAGGGGTCGAATGGATTAATCATGATATTTCGGTTCGACCCTTTTTTTTGCCGCTTTGCCCTCCGAAGCGGCCGATCGAATGGTACGACCCGGTAACCTGAAACGCGCGGCTGTTGACCCATACCAATCAGTTTCGGTTAGAGTGATATTCTGCGCTAGCTCAAACTAACTATGGTTAGGCTTCATTGATTATCAATTTAGTCCGGCGGTTATTTGCCAGTGGTCCTTACTATGTTCGGGTCAACAGGGAGCGCCTTTCTGCGCGTGATGTTGCAACCGGCGAAGAAGTTGAGTGTCGCACGCACATCAGTATTAATGACTCGAAAATAGTCGTTTCCGTTGGTGACCCTATTAGCCCCGAGGCCACAAATACGCTGCAGCCTTTCGACCATCCTCGAATACTGATCGAGGACTACACCGCCGCTGAAAAGATATTTATGTACGTTGTTCGGAAGCTCAGTGGTTACAAATACTTCATGCCTTCGCCAGTTATGGTGGTTCACCCGGATCTCGAACTGGAAGGTGGAATCACCCAAATTGAACTGCGCGCCCTAAGAGAGATAGCCGAGGCGAGTGGCGCAAGGACAGTATATTTTCACTCCGGACGACAACTAACAGATCAGGAAGTGCGGGCCATTGCGGTCGGGGAAATGCAGTCGCTCGAGAAAATCTCGGTAAACTTTTAGATCTAAAGTGGGCGATTGCGATCTTCAAGGGGAAAATATTGAAACGAACAAAGAGGTTGCCGGCCAGCACTTCTTTATGGATCGTCCTTAGCGCAATCGGCCAGCATTTTCTGCGCGGTGACAAGCGAATCGCCAACCCCTTTCCGCCATGTTTCGTCTTCTGACTCCATCGCCCTGATTTCACCGAGCGCCCGTCGAGTTTCATCAGGCGCCGGACCGCCGTAGATCGCGCGGATCGCAACGAATGATTCAGCCGACAACGCAGCATCCAATTCGCTCGCACCAAGTGACAGTTGTTGCCCGGTTCTTTCCCTGGCAGCCGCCTGCAGGATGTCGTAAGTAATTTTCCCATCAGCATCAGTTGCCGATTCGACGCAAGCGGCGACGATTCCATGCGCGACACTGAAGGGCAGACCCTCCTTGCGAACAATCGTGTCCGCCAGTTCCGTCACGGTGATGAAGTTGGCTTCCGCTCTTTGCCGCAGGAGATCAAGATTAAACTCAGCTGCCCCGAGGGCATTAGCCAATAGCGATGTGGCTCGTGTCGCATCTCTCAGTGCGGAGTAAATGAGCGGTTGCAAGTCATCCTCGACATCATTGATGTCGCCAAAAGGTGTGTTATGTACGCTGGTCAGGACGCCCAGCGTTTGACCCAACGCCTTGCTCGCTATCGCGCGTACGTGCTCAATGGCCACCGGATTTCGTTTCTGCGGCATGATGGATGACGACTGTACGTAACCATCCGGCAAGCGGATGACATCGAACTCCATCATCGCCATGAGGAGGAATTCCTGCGCGAATTTGCCGGTATTGATCAGCAATCCCGCCGTCGCGCCGAGCACCTCTGTAAAGTAATCAACCGAGGCGATTGACCCGTACGAATTACACGTCGGCTCATCAAATCCGAGCAATGCGGCCGTTCGATGTCGGTCAATCGGAAAACCGGTGGTCGTGATCGCACACGCACCCAGCGGGCAACGATTGAGGTTCTTGTACGCAAGCTGCAGTCTCCTGATATCCCGAGCGGTGTTCTCAGCCATTGCCAGAAGAAAATGTGCGAGCGTCGTCGGTTGTGCCGGTTGCGTATGGGTGTAGGCCGGCATCAATGATTCGTGATGCGCCGCTGCCAGATCGAGAAAGACACGGCGCAGATGACTGCAGGCATCGACAAGACCGAGCACTTGCTGGCGCAGATAAAGGCGATAGATCGTGACATCAATGTCATTACGACTGCGCGCCGTGTGCAGCTTGCCCGCAACATTCTCATCACCACAAGCGGCCGCGATTTCCCGCTGCAGGTAGTAGAAAAGATCTTCCACACTACCGTCGTACTCGGCGGCTCTGATGTGGTCGAGATCAAGGCTCTCGATGGCACTCAGCAGAACGATCCGCTCATCGGCAGTAATGATGCCCTGCTCCGCCAGCATCACGGCATGAGCCCGATCGACGTCCAGGTAGTGATCCAGGAAATACTGCTTGGCATCGGCGAAACAATCCGCAAGGACATGGTCTTTGTACGCCTGCGCCGGAAACTCCTCACTCATGTTGAATATGGCTCCTTTAGTCTGTCGATGCCGGCAAGCTCAACAGGTTGGCGAAAAGTCGGTAGGCGCCAGGTACGCCGTGCGGCAACTGGCGAAACCACGAGTAACCCGTATAGACATAGTGCCCCTCGCCCATTCGCGCATATACCATGCCGCCGACAGCATCGGCTTCACCGGGATCGTGACTCTCCGTCAGGGGGATATAGTGGCGCTCATCAAAACTCGTAAAACCGTGGTTGTTGCGTTCCTGAACCCAGCCATCGAAATCCGTCGCGGTAATTCTGTTCGGAAAGGTAAACACCGGATGTTCGGGACGCAAAATAGTCACCGGCGCCGTCTCATCAACAACCCGGGAGGCATGGTCCATGCTGGCCGGATAAGGCGTGAGGTTCTTGTCAATATAGTCGGCCTGTTGATACTGCACAATCAGCGCCCCGCCTGCTCGCGCGAACGAGAGCAATCGATCGTTATTGGCGACGAATGCTTCGCGAGTTTGAGAGGCGCGTATGCCGATGACAATGGTATCGAAGCGCGACAGATCACCGGACGTGAGCATGTCGTCGTCGAGCAGAGTAACCTCCAGACCCAATTGTCGCAGCGCTTCGGGCACCTTGTCGCCGCTGCCCATGACATAGCCGATGCGCACTGGCGCGACTCGTACGTCCACAACCTCGATATCCGTCTGTGCCAGCTCGTAGATGCGATGAGTGCGAATATGCGGGTAAGCGACTTTATACAGGGTCTGGTTGTATTCCTGACCTGCTACGGTCACGACAGCGGGCAAAGAATAACGGCCCGGCTCGATGCCAGCCGGCAAATCCAGGTCGAAAGCCATGGTCGTGCTGGCAGGGCTCGCCCCGATCGAGAACGTTGTGGACGACGGTTCGGACGTCCAGCCAATCGGGATGTCAATCCGGGCGGTACCGGAAACCGGGTGCTTCGTATTGTTCCTGATCGTGAGTGATGTTTCGAAGCGTCTTTCCGCACTGGCGGTGGACACGACCAGCAATTTCGTCGCCGGCTCGACAGATACGGCAGGCACGACATCGAGACGTCGCCGGATCTCACCACGCACGCGATCAACCAGGCGATACTCGACTTCCGTCCGAACGATGACCCGCTCGCCGCCGATATCCAGCTCAGTGACCGCCGTAATCAAGGGGCCGCGGAACGGCCGATTGATCGCCGAGCCTGCT
>CAYUOY010000172.1:0-8095 GCA_964446495.1 uncultured Woeseiaceae bacterium
TCATCCGATGTTGCGCGACAAGGCTAAATAAAAGGACGCGGCGGTCGCTACCTATACTAATGCTCCGTGCGTACCGGGAATCTCGGGGGAAGTCGCCTGCCCGCTGTGGATTATGAAAAAACCTGCCATCATTATGAAGTTGTTCGGGGTCTCCGGTCGTCAGCCGATTGGGCTGCCCAGGCTAATCGTAGCAAGCGCCGCCGCCGGAATCGCCGCGATCGGGTCGTTGATCGCGATTACGGGCGGCCTGCCTTTTTATCACCTCCTGAAGGATTCCCGGGAAGACCATTTCCTTTTCGAGGTGAGTTCAGTCTCCAAAAATGTGGAACAATATTTTTCGAGAATTACCGATATTGCTGTCCAGATCACGTCGCGTACCAAGGCCCGTGAAGAGCTGGAGGCCTTCAACGACGGTCTTGTAGACCTCGATGAATTACTCGCGTTTTCATTGCCAATCCTCAATGACGCACTGAACCTGAATACGTCGATCGTCGGCATCACGCGCTTCGACCGTAGCGGCCGTCCCGTCATTCGGACCGGCGTCGCAATACCGCTCGATCTAATGCCGCCAGACCTGTCCGGTACAACTAAACCCCGCCTGCTCGGCCCTTATCCACTCGCCGAGGGCCGTGCCACCGTTGTTCTGGCGCCCATTCGAAACCGACAAAACAATATCGTCGGCATGGATGCTGTCGCATTCGGTTTTGATGAGCTGCAGCGGCAACTGCGAGCATTGTCGCAGCTGAAGTCAATCCAGCACGTCTATCTGAGCCACAGGACAGGGAGGCGGGTTGACGTTTTTTTCGAGTACGGGAAGCACGATGAGCCAAACGTAGATCGTCTCGATCACCCGGCCATATACGACTCGGCGATTTCCAACGGGCAACTGAACCAGGCGCATCTGTTGCCGCTCGATTCGGGCCTGCGAAGTCAGGGTGCCATCGCCTACTACCTGTTCGAGCAAACTGGATGGTTGCTTGCTTTTCACGGAAGTTCGGCAACTCTGTATGCACCGGTTTATGGCGTTTTGGTCAAATACGCCCTGATGCTGATGGCGATAATCGCACTGGGAAGCATCGCCACATATCGGCTGTTGCGGCCGCTCGCCGAACAGATCATTTCATTGACGAGGGATCTCCGCAAAGAAATAAGGGAGCGACAAAGCGTGGAGCGTGCGCTTGCCACTCGTGTCATTCAACAAAAAGCCGTCGCTGATCTGGGCCAGTATTGTTTATCGAATGCGGCAATTCAGGACATTCTGGACCGGGCGGTGAAATTGACGGCCGATACGCTGCGAGTAGAATTATGCAAAGTTCTGGAGATTGACGCGGACAATGACATCGTCCTGCTTCGCGCGGGTGTCGGGTGGCACGACGGTCTGGTAGGAACCGCCCGGGTTCCGCTCGACAGCGATTCCCAGGCCGGTTTCACATTGAATAGCAAGGAAGCCGTCACGGTCTACGATCTATGGGCGGAAGAGCGTTTTTCGGGCCCGCAATTGTTGATAGACCATCAAGTCCGAAGCGGTGTCAGCGTAATTATCGACCCGCTCAATCCGTGGGGTGTGTTCGGTGCGCATTCGAGGCAACGTCGCGCGTTTACTGAGGACGACATAAATTTCGTCCAGGCCGTTGCCAATTGTATCGCCGAGGCTGTTGAGCGCAGACGGGCCGAGGATGCTTCGAGGGCGTCTGAAGCGCGCTTTCGCGCTCTGTACGACGATAATCCGGCGATGTTCATTACTGTCAACGCCGATTTCCGGATTGACTCAATCAATCAATTTGGCGCGCGACAACTTGGCTACGCCGCTGCCGATATCATTGGCCAGCCGATCGAGCGTATATCGCATCATGAGGATCGCGCGTTGTTACTCGAGAAGCTCGAATGCTGCATGACAGTGAACTGGTCGATCCATCGATGGGAGTTGCGTAAAACGCGCCACGATGGCTCCACGATATGGGTTCGGGAAACGGCCCGCGTCGTAGCAGGCAAGGACGACGCCAAGAAAATTCTGATTGTGTGCGAGGATGTGTCCGAGGCACGGACCCTGTCCGAGCAACTGAGCTTCGAGGCGAGCCACGACCCGTTGACCGGGCTGGTCAATCGACGCGAATTCGAAAACCGCCTGAAAGTCCTCATCGACACCGTGCAGAAGGGCCAGGCCGAGCACATACTTTGTTACCTGGATCTGGATCAGTTCAAGATAATCAACGACAGCTGTGGCCATGTTGCGGGTGATCAGTTGCTTTGCCAATTGGCGAGATTGCTGCAGGGCAGCCTGCGAAAAGGCGACACTGTCGCTCGGCTGGGCGGGGACGAGTTTGGCATGTTCCTGCAGCATTGCGATGCTGATCGGGCTTTGGATATTGCCAATGGACTCATCGAAAAGATCAGCGAGTTCCGCTTCGTCTGGGAGCAGCGCGCCTTCTGTATTGGCGTCAGTATGGGACTGGTGCCGATCACCGAATCGTCCGGCAATCTGTCCGACCTTCTGCGCAGTGCCGACACCGCCTGCTATGCCGCCAAGGATGCCGGCGGAAACCGTGTACACGTATATCAGGCCGACGATACACAGTTATTGAAACGGCACGGCGAAATGCGGTGGGTCGCACGCATAAACGATGCGCTGGACGAAGATCAATTTCGCCTTTTTGTTCAACCGATTCTGCCACTGGCGGCAGAGCGCAGCGACGAGATCCACCATGAGTTGCTGATCAGGCTGCCGGACGCGGATGGTTCGATGATACTTCCGGGTGCATTTCTACCAGCCGCCGAGCGATACAACCTGGCGACCAGGATTGACAAATGGGTGATCAGGACCCTGTTCGAGTACCTGGCTGTTCATCCCGACCTGTTGCAAAGGCTCGGTATATTTTCCATCAATCTTTCCGGCCAGTCGATGGCCGACCCCTCCTTTTATGAATACGTAGTGGACCTGCTGAACGACCATCCGGTCGCGGCCAAACGGCTCTGTTTCGAAATCACAGAGACAGCCGCGATTTCCGACGTGGCAAACGCGCTCCTGTTCATAGATGGCATCAAGGGACACGGTTGCCGATTCGCCCTGGACGATTTCGGTAGCGGACTATCGTCGTTCGGCTATTTGAAAACTCTACCGGTTGACTACCTGAAAATCGATGGCATTTTCGTCAAGGATATTGTCGACGATCCGGCGGATCTGGCGATGGTTAAGTCGATTCACGAAATCGGAAAGTCACTGGGCAAGATGACCATCGCGGAGTATGTCGAAAATGATGAGATCAAACACAAACTGATCGAGATCGGTGTCGACTTTGTTCAGGGCTATGGCGTTGGAATGCCTGTACCTCTGGACGACCTGTGCTCCAGCGGCGAGAGCTATGCACGCGCCACGAATTGATGAGCGTGCGTCCTGTTCGGTTTTGAGCCGGTCGTGAAGGAGCGATCGCCTTTCGCTTTCCTGATGAAGCGACTTGCCGATCGTACCGACAGCGAACACGGGCAAGCGCTGGTACGAGTCGCGATCGTGTCAGTCGTTGCGATTTACTTTCTCTCCGACTACTTTGCTTCGAACATCGGCGACATGGCCAACTTGCAGTTGGCACGGCTGACAATGAAGTTGTCGCTTCTGGTCTCGTCATCGATTTTCCTTTTCATTTTGCTACGACCTGCCAAATCAGTTGCTCGTCGAATTACCGGGATGGTCCATGATGTCGCTGCGATCTCCACTTCCATCTATCTCGGGGAGAGTGCCGGTGCTGCCATCGCCGTCATCTATCTCTGGATAACACTGGGGAACGGATTTCGCTACGGGGTCCGCTATCTCTATATCTGCGCGGCTCTGTCGGTTGCCGGCTTCCTCGTTGCCTATGCGTCGAGCGACTATTGGCAAAGCCATAACACGCTGTCTGTAAATATTCTGCTGACTATGATCGTTGTGCCGCCTTACGTCGGCAGCCTGTTGAAATCGTTGCACGCGGCCAAAGACCGGTTGCAGCAACGTGCAAGTTTCGACGGACTAACCGGTCTGTTGACCCGTGATGAAATGGAGACGGCGGCTGCGAGCCTTTTTGCGAATGATCATTCCGGCCACATAATGTTGTATTGCGATCTTGATCATTTCAAGGAAGTTAACGACGTTGCCGGGCATGCGGCCGGAGACAAGCTGCTGGTCGACGTAGCCCGGATCGTCCGAGACGCCGTACGCAGCGACGATTTGTCCGGCCGCCTGGGAGGTGACGAATTTTGCGTTCTTCTGTGTAATTGTTCGCTCGCCGGTGGTCAAGAAATCGCCGAAAAAATTCGCAGAGGCATAGGCAACTATCGCCTGGCCTGGGGAACGCAATATTACTCGGTCGGCGTCAGTATCGGCGTGGCACCGACCAGTGCAGTGAACGATCCCGAATCGCTGTTTCGGCTTGCTGATGCCGCGTGCTATGCCGCGAAGAATGCCGGCCGCAATTGTGTGCATGTAGTCGACCCGTGCACTGACCTTATCGATACGCAAAAAATGCGCCAGCTTGCCTGCGACCGACCCGTCACGCAGCTACATCGGCGGGCGTGAAGACATACGTTTTTTGGTGGTTACCAGCCGACCCAGGTCATTGCAGAAAGTGTCGGGCCCGGCAGCAAGGCGCTTTCCTCTCGAGTTAACTATACAATCTCTGAAATACGCGCTTTCCGGTGTTTGACTAACGCGCTGAACATTGATGGATATTTGACTCGGAGGGTAGTCTTCGTGGCCGACGGTATAATGCTCACCTGGTTCGTGTTGACCGGTTTGTCCCTGGCGTTCGTCGTTATTGACATACCCAAAACACCGGAGTCGGTGGTGCTCAAGTGGGCGTTCGTCATCCTGGTGGTATTTACCGGGCCGCTTGGTGCTTTTTTCTACGTGCTCGGTTGCCGTGAACCGCTGCAGGGTACGCACGAACAGTACGTATCGGCAACCTGGCGACAGGTGCTCGGGTCGACCATGCATTGTGCGGCTGGCGATGGCATCGGCATCATCTTCGGCGCTGCTATTGGTGCAGTTCTCGGCCTCTCGGCATGGGGTGATTTTGCGCTCGAGTACGCCCTTGGGTTCGGGTTCGGATGGGCTTTTTTCCAGGCCTTTGCCATGCGGGACATGGTGGGTGGTTCCTACACGCGCTCCCTGAAAGAAACCTTCATTCCTGAATTGGTATCGATGAACCTGTTGATGACCGGCATGATCCCGACTATGAAATATCTCATGCCCCGTATTGCGGGTGGTGGTGATCCCTTGCGACCCGCCTTCTGGTTCGTCATGTCGATGTCGCTAATCGCCGGATTCTTGCTCGCGTATCCAACCAATTGGTGGTTGGTCGTGAATAATATGAAACACGGCATGCTGACCGTTCGCCCGGACACGGGCAATGCTCCCGAACACGGCGAAATGGGTGGCCACGATTCGCCTGCGGAAACCGGCGGCAGCCACGATGATCATGGCAACGGTACAAAGCCACAAGCGGTGACGATTGTGACCGTCGTAATATTGACGTTTGCTTGCCTTGCGGGAGGGCTTTGGCTTTCCGGAGCATTTTTTGTTCGATAGCCGGATCGGCAATCGTGACCGTGCGTCGGATACTGAGACGATTCCGGGGTGCTCGGGGTGGAAAAGGGTCTCAATTGCGTTCCAAAGCTTCCGGACCTGATGCAAAAGGCCGTTTTTTCGCCCTGGATCCCCGGTTTTCGAATTAATAGGCCAGTCTCCCGGTGCATTTTCAGCGACTTACGTGTATTTTGCTTCCCGGACGGTAAGGAAACCAGCTTGATGGCAGGTCTGTTCCACGAACTCAAAAGACGCAATGTTTTCCGTGTAGGTGTTGCCTATATCGTGGTGGCGTGGCTGATCCTGCAATTCACCGACCTGGTACTGGAAAACGTGAGTGCGCCGCAATGGGTCATGCAGGTCATCATGTTGGGACTCGCCATCGGCCTGCCAATTGCCGTGTTTTTTGCGTGG
Source organism: uncultured Woeseiaceae bacterium (assembly GCA_964446495.1). Taxonomy (GTDB): domain Bacteria; phylum Pseudomonadota; class Gammaproteobacteria; order Steroidobacterales; family Woeseiaceae; genus JAADHU01. The sequence continues at coordinate 5,966 of CAYUOY010000172.1, forward strand.
GCATTTGAGCTCACGCCCGAAGGTCTGAAAAGTACCGGGGAAGTCGATCGAAGCACGAGTGTTACACACAACACCGGCCGTAAACTCGACCGGGTCATTATTGCTGTTCTTGTCGTTGCCGTCGGCTATTTCGCCTGGGATCGACAAACAGGAACCGAAAAAGTCGAGGAGCTGGCTGCGGCACCTTCTCTCGCAGTTTTGCCATTCGTCAATATGTCTGGCAATGCCGACAATGAATATTTTTCCGATGGCATCACCGAAGAAATACTTAATTCGATCGTGCGACTGAAATTTATGGACGTGATTGGCCGAACGTCGTCATTCCAGTTCAAAGGTCAAAATCTCGATTTGCGGGCCATTGCGAAAACGCTTGACGTCACCCACATCCTGGAGGGCAGCGTCAGACGAGACAAGGACAAGGTAAGAATCACTGCGCAGTTGATCGAGGCGGAATCTGGTTATCACCTGTGGTCGGACACGTATGACCGCGACCTTGTCGACATCCTGAGTGTGCAATCGGAGGTTGCCAGGGCAATCGCCGACGAACTAAAGCTGACGATGGTCGTAACCGGCGTTGATTCCCCAACCTTCAGCAACAGCGAAGCATACGATCTTTATCTCAAGTCCAAACAGGCGCTGATCGACTATACCTTTGCGACAATTGCGAAAGCGCATCGATGGCTCGATCGCGCCATCGACCTTGATCCGGAATTCGGCCTTCTTTACGTGACAAAAGCGCAAGCGTTTCTCGATGGTGGCGTCATTGGCATGCTCAGCAATGAGGACGCTGCTGAATTGGCGTTGGCATTACTCGAAACGGCGAAAGAACAGGGTGCAGGGGACACCGGGGAGTGGTATCGCGCTCGCGCCTATGCGAATTTGCTCCTGGGAAATCTAAGCCAATGGACGAACGACATTCGCCGGGCCTATGATATCAATCCTTCGGACTCGAACATTGCCCAGGCCTACGTCAACTCGCTGAATTCAGGTCGGGAAGATTCGTTGCAGGCCATCGAGCTTTTGCAAAAGTCGTCGCAGATTGATCCGTTGAACTACTGGTTCCCGGTAGCCATTGCGAGTAGATACGATCGTTTGTTGCAGTTCGACAAAGCCGAAGCGGAATGGCGGCGCTCGATTGAGTTGGCACCCGACGCTCCGACGCCAGCCGCGTTTTACGGCAGGTATCTGGCACACACCGGCGAGTTAGCAGCAAGCGCAATACAACTTGTTTCAACGATATCGACGGATCCGAGTGATCCGGAGTCGTACACATTTCCCGCAGAAACCATGCTGTCCATGGGGAATTATGCCAAGGCACGTGAACTTGCAGACCGCGCATTGGCCATCAAGCCGACGTCGGGGGAAGCGCTTCTGCTCAAAGCAGCTGCGCTCTATCTTGACCCTGCGCTTGCCGAGGACCCTGCTGCGGCACCCGAAAAAATCGAAGCCATGCTCGAGACGTCATTGTCGGATCCGGACACGCTATATCGACGCATCGGCAACGGCATGCTGGAATTCCAGGCGTACCTGGCATTACTTGAAGGTGAGCCAGAGCGCGCTCTGGCTCAATTTGAGGCGCATGTGAAGCTGCCGAAGAAAATAACAGGCGACCCGGCCACCATGTTTGACACGGATAATAACGACTGGATTGCGCTCGCCATTCATGCGCGCTTGCTCCGCGAGGCGGGTCAAACGGAGCAGGCAGGTAAGGTTGCATCACGACTCGAGTGGATCAACGAAGGTGTCGCCATTGAACGAGCAGGCGGTGCACTGAATGCTTTTGCGCTGAGATTCCTGATTGATACTCGTGCAGGATTTGTCGAAGAAGAAAAAGTAATCGGCTGGATTAAGCAGCTTCATGATTTGGGCGCCCTCTACGAATGGAGAAGAGTTCTGCCGCTGCATACCGGGCTCTTGATCATGGAGGATCAACAAGGCCTGGCTGATGCATTGAGTTTATTCGAACAGTCGGCGGCGGCGGCACTGGCGGAATATACAGCAAGCGAGAACGAGCGCTAGGCACGAAAAACCTGCGGCCGTTCGCGTCGAAAGGTGTCTCCGCTGTATCTCGGGGAAAGAGTGCTTGCATCTGGCCAATAATTTCAAGCGCTTTAAAATAAGGCTCTTTAT
>CAYUOY010000173.1:0-7851 GCA_964446495.1 uncultured Woeseiaceae bacterium
CCGGATCCCAGAACCACCAGCCGCCCCAGCCCAACTCGTAATAGGCCCACCAACTGCCCAGACCAATCCCCACCGTCAGAAAGGCCCAGGCCCAGACGGTCCAGGGGCGTGTCCAGCGCGCCCACTGTTGATCGAGGTTGCCACTGAGCATTGCCGCGATGGCGAACGCAAAGGCTACTGAGAAGCCCACATAGCCGACATAGAGTATCGGTGGATGGATCGCCAGGCCAAAATCCTGCAACAATGGGTTCAGGTCAGCACCGTCCATCGGTGCCGGAAACAAACGCTCAAAAGGGTTCGAGGTCAGCAGAGTGAACAACAGGATGCCTGCCGATAAAATCCCGAGCACACCGATGACTCGTGCTGCAAACGTCGCGGGCAGATGATGGCTGTAGCGACCCACCAGAACGGTCCAGATCCCCATTAAAAGGACCCATAGCAACAGCGAGCCTTCGTGCGCGCCCCAAACGGCCGAAAATTTGTAAATATTGGGTAGCGCCAGTTGTGAATGATTGGCCACGTAGAGGACCGAGAAGTCGCTTTGCAGGAATGACCAGGCAAGACAGCCGAATGACAGGGCAATAAAGGCCAGTTGCCCGAGTGCCGCGGGGCGAGCTACAGCCATCAGCGCCTTGTCATTGCGGTAGGCACCAAACAACGGCAATACACCCTGACAAAGTGCCAGTGACAGAGCCAGAACCAATGCGAAATGTCCTATTTCAGGTATCACTATTCTTCAACCACCGTGGCCGCGGCTTTTTCCGCGGCGTGTTTCGCCAATGAATCCGCGACTTCGGGCGGCATGTAATTCTCATCGTGTTTCGCGAGCACGGTGTCCGCCAGGAACTGGCCGTCCTCGTTCAGTGTGCCGTGTGCAATGATGCCCTGCCCTTCGCGAAACAGATCCGGCAGAATACCGCTGTAATATACATCCAGCGTATTCTTCGTATCGGTCACGGTAAATTTGACTTCAAGTTCACCGGATTCCCGGACAATACTGTTCGGCACCACGAGTCCACCAACGCGGAAATTTCGATTGTCAGGCACATTGCCTTTCACGACGTCTGAAATCTCAACGTAAAACATCATGTTTTCCTGAAATGCCCGCAATGTAAATGCAACGGCGACCAGTACGCCGAGCGCAGCAAGACCGACCGCCAACATCCGTTGTTGTCTGGGCTTCATATAGTGGCTCCGAAATTGTTTGTGGTTAATGCATGTCTATTCATGCGCTGAATCCATCGCCTTCAGGCGGGTTTCGATATCTCGATAAATCCGGCGGTGCGACGAACGTGCCTGAATCACGCAGATTACGATTACAAACACCATCAGCGCAAATGAACTCCATACATAAGCGCCGTAGTTTCCCATGGCAAGTTTTTCCATCATGCCGCGTCTCCAAGAACAAGATTACGTACCCAGCGGGCCCGCCGTTCCCGGTGCAATACTTCAGCTCGAACACGAGCGAGAAGCAAGGCCCCAAAAAACAGGGTGAAGCCAAGTATCATAGCAAGCAACGGATACAGCATGGCCGTTTCAATGGCGGGTCCGCCTTCCTTGATTAACGTGGGACCTTGATGCAACGAACTCCACCACTCAACGGAGAAGTGAATGATGGGCACATTGACGGCTCCCACCAGAATCAGCACGGCACTCGCTTTATCAGCCTTGCTGGTGTCGTCAATGGCCGCTCGCAACGACATATAGCCAAAATAAAGAAACAACATGATGAGCTCGGAGGTCAGGCGCGGATCGCCCCATTCCCACCAGGTTCCCCACATCGGACGGCCCCAGATGGACCCGGTCGCCAGTGCCAGAAAGGTAAACCAGGCGCCCAGCGGCGCGGCGGCGGCGGCAACGGCATGTGCCAGTTTCATGCGCCAGATAAGACCGATGCCAGCCGCGATGGCCATGATGCTGTATGCCATCATTGACAGGTAGGCCGCCGGCACATGCGCATAGATGATTCGAAATGCGTCCCCTTGCTGATAATCGGCCGGGGCGAAAAACAAACCACTGATCGTGCCATACACGATCAGCAACAATCCGCTGACCGCAAACCATGGAATCATTTTCGCGGCCAGGCCATAGAAATGTGGCGGCGATGCCAGTTTGTGAAGAATTTTCCACATAGTTTAAAACGCTACTCGTTGCTGATTTTCAAGGCTGCTGCTGACGCAAAAGGCGCAAAACTGATTGCCAGCATGCAATAGGCAGCCAGGAAGTATACCCCTGCCGAGACCGCATCACCGGCAGCCGCAAGGGCCACCGTGCGAGCCCCGAAAATCAGGACCGGCATCGCCAATGGCAATACCAGCAGGCTCAGCAATGCGCTGCCCCGATTGAGACCGACGGTTAAGGCGGCTCCGACCGAACCCAGCAAGCTCAAACTGATGGTCCCAAGTGTAAGAGTCACTACCATGACGCCGATTGTCTCCGCTGGCATCCGATAGGTGATCGCGATTAGCGGCGAGACTAGCACAAGGGGGAGTCCGCTGACCAACCAGTGAGCGACCGTCTTGCCCAGTGCAATCAGTGGCAATGGTTGTGGGCTCAGAATGAGTTGATCGAGACTGCCGTCCTCCAGGTCACTGAGGTAAAGGCTGTTGAGCGAGAGCAGCACCGAGAGCAGTGCTGCCACCCAAACGACCCCGGGTCCGAGGGCCCGCAATTGCTCCCCCGCCGGACCGATCGCAAGCGGAAACAAGGTGCTGACCATGGCAAAGAAAAACAGTGGATTGAGCATGTCGCCGGGTCGCTTGAAGGCCAGCAACAGGTCGCGTTTGACGACCGCGGTGAAGCCTTGCCACAAGGTCGGGTTTGCCTGTTCCGTCACTGCAATACGATCCGTTTCATATTCGTGTTGAGTTGCACGTCCTGATGCGACGCCAGCATGCAGGCCCCACCCCCCTCGAGGTGTTCCAGGATCAGGTCAACGACCAATGCCTGCCCCGCTTTGTCCAGATTGGTCAGCGGCTCATCCAGTAACCAAAGCCTGGCATTTGCCAACAGCACCCGTGCGAGACCAACGCGACGCTGCTGCCCGGCCGATAACGCCCTGAACGGTAATTTGGTCAGCTTCTCAATTCCGAGCTTGACCAGAACGGAATCGAGCTTGGCCATTGATGTGCGTCGCAGTCCCGATTCGAACCGCAGGTTTTCAAGTAACGTGAGATCGCCCTTGAAACCAACCCTGTGTGCAAACCAGATCAGGTCGCCGTGATAAGCCTGCCGGTGTGCCCGGGTCGATCGTCCGCGCCAGCGAAGCTCGCCGTCCTCAAGGTCAAGCAATCCGGCAACGGCCCGCAATAGCGTCGTTTTGCCGCAGCCATTGGGACCCTGAATGAGGATCGAATCTCCCTCACTTAGCGCAAAGCTCAGACCCTGAAAAAGGCAACGCTCACCCCGAAAGACGGTGAGCCCATTTGCTGAAAGCAACTCAGTCAATGCCTTAGCGCTCCCGACAACTCGCTTGTGTACCACCAGTGCGGATACTAAGGATTACTTTATGTTTATTAATCAATATATTACCAATTATGTTAAAAGTATTTTCTTCGAAATAGTGCGCATTCTATTGATACCGAAGGGATCATCGAACAAGCGTTTGCAAGATTCGCGCACCAAAAGTAGACTGGTCGGCCAGTTGCTAAGAATTATAAAAAGCCCAAGCAAGTAACTGTAACAGAATGAGAATACTCGAATAACAACGAGTCCCGATTTATGGATTTAGGCGCCGCAGGTTTACAGGAGCAACCTTTCCGAACTCACGGAAAGCCTATTTTGTTCGTGCCTTATTCCGGCCAACAGGCCGCGCTGGAATTTCTTGATTCCACCTATGAACACCCGCAAGGTCTGGGTCTGTTTCTCGGCCCCTCGTTGTCGGGAAAGACGACCATATTGCGGCATTTTGTTCAGTCACTGGATTCGGACGTTGCGGTTGCCATTGTCGATGGTGACGGTCTGGAAAAGAGCGCGCTTCTGGAAGCCGTATTGGGCCAGTTTGGTTATCACCTTGAATGCAGCTCGGTCAACGAACTGGTCAGTATGCTGAAGGTCTTCGTGATGCAGCAAGCCGCTTCGGGACGACCACCGTTGCTGATCATTGAACATGTGCACGCGATGAACCCGAGTGCTTTGCGGTCGTTGTGTGAACTGGCCAGCGTCAAAGTCCGACATGCCAGCGCACTCAGGATGATTTTCGCCAGCGACCGCTCGATCCGAACCATCATAGAAGCGCCAGCGATGGAGTGCGTTGCGGAACGGGTGACAGGCGAATTCTACGTGCAACCCATGACGCGCTCGGAAATAACGGGCTACGTCTATTCGAAGCTGGAGGCAGGAGGGTCATATGATCCATCCCGAATCATGCCCCGCGCCACTTGCCATGAATTGCATGATGCGGCCGGTGGCTGGCCTGGGATTGTCGACCGACTGGCATTGTTGGCGCTGGCCAGGGCCAGCGATTGCCCGGTGGAGAAAGAGCACATAGAACATCCGGAGATTCTGGATGAAACCGGCGCTATTCGAATGCCGGAACTCGATGAAGAACAGTCGGCTGACATCGATATGAACGCGCCTCCCCGACTCTACGTCAGCCTGAATGGGCAAACGATCAGGGAGTTGGTGCTTGATCAATCGCGGGCATTGATTGGACGATCCGAGCACAACGATTTGTACGTCGACAGCCGGTTTATATCGCGACACCATGCCATGTTCATGCGCCACGGCTCGGTCACTTTTTTGATGGATCTCAATAGTACCAATGGGACATTCGTCAATTCACGCAAGATATCAAATCACGTGATGATGCATAACGACATCGTCAAACTCGGTAATCACAGCATCAAGTTTGAATTCCCTGCTGCCACAGAGTCGAGCCAGGTGGGCGCTGCCGACCTTGCGGACACGATCATCATGAAAAACCTTGATGATATGCGGCGCATGTTGGCTCAGGAAAATACCCACGAGATGCCTCTGGATATCGACGAATTAATGTCATCGGGTGATGCCGACAGCTAGCCAGACTGGATGGTCCCGTCTGTCAGGCAACACTGCTGCTGAGCGCAGCTTCTTTCTCGTCCGACTTGCGGTGAAAGTTCTCCGTAAAATGTTTGCGACACATTGATATATAGCGATCATTGCCACCGATCTCGATTTGCGATCCCTGGGTCACGGCATTGCCGTCACCGTCCAGTCGAATCACCATCGTGGCTTTCGATCCGCAATGGCAGATGGCCTTGAGTTCCTTCAAATTGTCCGACCAGGCCAGCAGGTATTTGCTGCCTTCAAACGGCTCGCCCTGAAAGTCCGTGCGAATGCCGTAAGCAAGCACCGGGATGTCCAGGTCATCGCTGACCTGCCCAAGTTGAAACACCTGTTCCTTGGTCAGGAACTGTGCCTCGTCCACCAGGACACAATGCAGCGGATCCTCGGCGCAGCAGGCGGAAATAATATCCAGCAGATTGTCGGCAGCTGAAAAGGTCGTTGCGGCCGCTTCCAGACCGATACGAGACGTGACTCGCCCTACTCCGTATCGATCATCGAATTGCGGCGCCATGACCAGCGTATTCATGCCACGTTCCCGATAGTTATAACTTGACTGCAGCAATGCCGTCGATTTGCCCGCGTTCATTGAGGAGTAATAAAAATAGAGTTTGGCCATGGATGCCTGGAGTTGTGTAGAGTGTTTGGATTCGGTCAGTCTCGCAAAATATGAGCCAGAAAACAAAAATCGCTATTGGCATAGTTGTTCTCGCTACTGCCACAATGGTCGGCTCCCGCCTTTTGGAGTTTTCGGTCATCGAGGTTGCGGCCAAGATGACGGCATCGAGTGCATTTGTTGTGCTGGCATTGATGCTTGGAGCTGGCCGTTCGCGCTATGGACGCCTGATTCTTACGGGCCTGGTGCTGTCCTGGTTCGGAGACTTGTTTCTGGCCGCCGCTACAGAGCGCTTGTTCCTGTTTGGGCTGGTCAGCTTTTTGCTCGCGCATATCGCCTACACGTCGGCATTCATATCTTTCGGGATCAGTCGAAACTGGACGCTCGGCGCACTGGTGCCAATCGCGCTGCTCTCAATCGGATCTGCAATCTGGCTGGAACCGTTCGTACCCGCTGAGATGGCCGTCCCGGTGAAGGTCTATACAGTGGTCATCAGTCTCATGGCGATTGCCGCGATAGGCGCCCGAGGCCGCAGAGCACCGCTGCTCATTCCTGTCGGTGCCGTGCTCTTCTATTTTTCAGATCTGTCCGTGGCGGCTGGTCAGTTCGTTCAAACCGATTTCCCCAATTACCTGTGGGGCCTGCCCTTTTATTTTTGCGCACAGGTTCTGCTAGCGCTTAGCGTAGGCAAACTTATGTCTGTGTCTGAAGGAATTCAAGAGCGCGCGGCCCAGTCGCCGTTGCCTTGAGCGGCTTGTTCCAAGCGGGCATCCTGACTCGGCTCGGCGCGAGCTTCGCCGAAGCATGATCGCCACGCAAGGAACGACCAGTCGGTGAAAAAACGGGCACAATCGGCAATCGCAGGACCGATGCCCATACCCCAGGGAATCATGATCTGCCACTAGCGGACGACAGGATCTCTTGTGGGCACATACCCAAATCAAAAGCCATCGTAGTCCGGAATTGCGGGGCGTTAACTTCCGTGACCGCATTGTCACTATCGGTCGTTGCACCACGCCCTTCATCCGCCGATGTCACGGCGATACAGGCAAAAGCGATGACCATAACCACGAGCGTTACCCAGTAAAGCAGTGGCTTTTTAACACCGTTTGAAGACATGTTGATTTCTCCTGTGACTCGACCTGTATGGGGCTGTTTCAATGTTCGAAAACATCGTCTCAGGCAGGTGCTCACAGGTCTTGGCAGAATGCCTCAACTCTTTGGCTTTTGAGGTCGATCGCCGGTGGCCACATTGCGACTGGAAGTGACAGTATGCGGCGGAAGCGCCTTGCGCCTATGATAGGAATCACTGAAACCGCTGCTATCATTGACCTATAGTGGTGCCCGGAGCCGGAATCGAACCGGCACGCCCTTTCGGGCAATGGATGTTAAGTCTCGATATGCGCAGAGCCTACCCAACTATTTACAAGTATTTGTAGGAGCAACTTGGTTTTCAAGCACCCAACTAGAAAATAACTCTGTTGTAGGTGTCTCTTGTGAGGAGTTACTGCAGGGAATTTGCAGAAAATTTTCTGCATCACCTCATGCTCGGGTCTTTCCGTAGCCATCCGATCGTTGCTCCGAATAAAATTGCCGATGTCTAAACGGGCCTCCAATTTGGACTATCTAAATGAAGACCTATCGCCCTCTCACGGCGGTACACCGGTTCGAATCCGATAGGGAGTACCGAATTTATCAAGGCGTTAGCTTCGCCGCCGTTCCAGGCGGCGAACGCAACGCAAACTTCCGCAACTGCCAATGCTTGGGCAATATATTTTTCGCTGAATAGCGAGGATGATGTTGTTAGTTGACAGTTTGCGCTCGATCGCATCGGAACCGACGCTCGTTGATCGGCCGCTTTGCTCCCGAAAGCGGACATTGAGCTGTTAAACTCCAGAATGGCCGCAACCCAAAGCGGTCATTGGCCACTCAACAGAAATGAATATATAGCAGGAGCATATAGATGGCAGTCAAAGCTGGATCGGTCGCGATTCTTGCGATAATTTTCTTGATGGGCTGCGAATCCGGTGAATCGGACGACGCCAAGGTCCCCCAACTGACTTGGGCTGTCGGTGAGCCAACAGAAATGAGCCGAGCGGAATTCGACCAGCTGATGCAAGATATTTCCAACTGGGGTCGTTGGGGCGCGGACGATCAACTCGGTACCCTGAACCTCATCACGCCGGCCAAGC
>CAYUOY010000174.1:0-7728 GCA_964446495.1 uncultured Woeseiaceae bacterium
ATATGACTCTCGTGGGTTACTTTAATAACCTTCGGGAGCTCGGTGGCATGCGCCGCTTGGTTGAAGACCTGGTGTATTCGCGTGCGGCCAATAGAGGCGAGTTAAAACCCGTGGGGGAAGTAGATAACCCATGGATGAAAGATAGAAAGCTCGAAAGCCAACCCATTGAACTTACCAGCCGCGAAAGCACCAGCGCCATTTCTGCTGCCAAGGACAACCTGGGCAATACCATGCGTGATAATGTCTACATTGTTCCCCAGGGCAGCTATTTCATGATGGGTGACAATCGTGACAATAGCCGGGACAGTCGATTTATTGGTGTGATCGCCGAAAAATTCCTGGTAGGAGAGGCCGTGCGGATCTGGATGCATATGGATGGAATTGAATGGCCAAACTGGCGCCGAATAGGGACCAAGATCCAATAATGTGGTGTGAGTCACTGATTTGGCTGCTAAAATCACGATAACGTTGACCCGCAAGCCGTTGCATCCCTGATTCTTGAGGAAATTCATAACATGTCGCGTGACTGTAACCCGCCCCAAATGCATCGTGACCTGATCGTGGCCAGGCCCAAGGCGCGCCGCCGGGTGAGAAACCAGGCCGGCATGACCACCCTGGGGTTCCTGATACTGGGCTCGTTTATTGGCATTTTCGCCTACGCGACCCTGCGATTGACGCCGATATATCTCAATTACATAAAGGTGGTCAGCGTCATCGACGGTGTGCGCAAGGAGTTCGATGGGCAAGCTCCCTCGCGTACACTAATTAGGCGGTCTATAGGCAGACGCTTCGATATCGAGGCGATTTCGACCATTACAGCGCGGGACATCAAGGTGACCTCTGACAGCGGTGGCTTCCTCGTTCAGGCTGTCTATAACCATGAGGCACCGTTTCTCGCCAATGTGTCCTTCAGCGTGCACTTTGATAAAAGAGCCCTGATTCGTCGCTAAATCCAATGCGGCCGCCGGCCGGATGTCATACACTCTCGCCTGAACTTCCCTGGCTACCTTGTAGCTGCTACCGGCGCAAAGAGAATCAGTTGTGGACAAAACAGCCAAATGGCTGCAGAAAACGCTTGCCTATCAATTCCAGGATCCCGCGCTACTCGAAGAGGCGTTAACCCACCGGAGCGCCGGGCGACGCAATAACGAGCGACTGGAATTCCTGGGCGACGCCGTACTCGATTTCGTGGTGTCCGATATTGTTTTTCAACTCCGACCGGAGGCCGATGAGGGAGATCTCAGCCGATTGCGGGCATCGCTGGTCAAGGACACACATCTTGCGGAAGTGGCCGCCGACATAGGTATTGGTGAGCATCTCATACTGGGTTCGGGGGAGAAAAAATCCGGAGGCCACCGGCGCGGATCGATTCTCGCCGATGCGCTTGAGGCGTTGTTTGCCGCGATCTACGTTGATGCCGGATTCGTGGCGGCCGAGAAAGTCATTCGGCATTTGTTTACCGAACTTGCGGCCAATCTGCCGGATTCCGAATCACTCAAGGACCCGAAGACCCGCTTGCAGGAACTATTGCAAAGCGGCGGTCACCCATTGCCGGCTTACAAGCTGGTGAAATCCAGTGGGCAGGCGCACAAACCGGTATTCGAAGTGAGTTGCGAGACGTTGCAAAATCGTACGCCAGGCAGAGGTACGACACGTCGCGACGCTGAACAGGAAGCCGCGGCGGCGATGCTGGTTGAATTGAGCGAGGCCAGGTAATTTCATGAGTACCGATACGTATCGATCCGGATTCGTCGCTGTTGTCGGCCGCCCTAATGTGGGCAAGTCGACATTGATCAATGCCATCGTCGGTCACAAAGTGAGTATTGTGACGCGCAAGCCACAGACGACGCGCCATCGTATTCTTGCGTTACATACAACGGACACACAGCAGATCGTATTTGTTGATACGCCGGGTTTGCACCGCAATGCCACTAAAGTGATGAATCGCATGATGAACAGGACGGCGGCGAACGCACTGATCGATGCTGACCTGGTGCTATTCGTATCCGAGGCAGATCGCTGGACCGATGAGGACCAGGATGTGCTGCAAAGATTGCGCGATAACAAGGTTCCCGCCATTGCCGTGCTGAACAAAATTGACAAGGTCCATCCACGCGAGGAATTGTTGCGAGTTATTGCGGAGATGGCCGCACGCTATGCGTTTTCGGATATCGTGCCAATTTCGGCGACTCGTCGGGAAAACCTGGACTCGTTGCTGGCATTGATTCCTTCATTCCTGCCGGAGTCGCCACCGTTATTTCCGGAAGACATGATTTCGGATCGCAGTGATAACTTTCGTACCGCCGAACTGATTCGTGAAAAACTGACTTTGCAGTTGCGCCAGGAAATTCCGTACGGGCTAACGGTTCAGATTGAGCACAGCGAACAGGACGAAAACGGCGTGGCCATACACGCCATTATCTGGGTTGAACGCGACAGCCAGAAGGGAATCGTTGTCGGCAAGGGTGGCGCGGTTCTGAAACGTGTGGGTCGGGCGGCCCGGCTGGAGTTGAAACAGCAAATGGGCGTGCCGGTTCACCTGGAACTCTGGGTCAAGGTAAAAGACAACTGGGCCGATAGTGAGAAAGACCTGCAAAGCCTCGGATACGACACGCAGTGACGGCGAATACCCGGCGCGTACAGAATCAACCGGCCTGGTTGCTGCATCACCGACCGTTTCGGGATACCAGTCGAATTCTTGATGTGGTGACACGCGAACATGGTCGCATTGCGTTAATTGCTCGCGGTGCTCGGGCATCCCGGTCGCGCCTGCGGGGTATCTTACGACCGTTCATGCCGCTCAATATGTCCTGGTTTATTCGCTCGGATCTTGGCACGCTGACGGATGCGGAAATGGGCGGAACGCCGTTGCAGCTGACAGGTGACGCGCTGATGTCTGGTTACTATGTCAACGAATTGCTCTTGAAGTTAATGCACCGACATGACCCTCAGCCGGAAATTTTCGACGTGTATGCCACAACGATCAGAAGCCTGGCGGCTGAGACATCCGTCGCGCCGACATTGCGACAATTTGAGATGGAGTTATTGCGGTTGCTGGGATATGCGCTCAACCTGGAACAAGACAGTGAGTCGCACGAGGCGTTGCGAGCCGAACGGGATTACGAGTATCGTGCCGATCAGGGGCCGGTGCCGGCGACCGGGCGATCGGGGCCGATGGTCTTTTCCGGCCGCCAGCTCGACGCCATTCGTCGCCAGAACTTTCAGGATGCCGATACGTTGCACTGTGCCAGCCGGTTGCTGCGCGAAGTCATTGCACACCGTCTGGACGGGAAAGAATTGAGCAGTCGCAGGGTGTATCGCGACCTGAAGAAGGCCGCAGACCCTGTAGTCGGTTGATGGAAAAACAAGCGAGTTAATAGATTGAAAAAAACACAACACCTTGGAATCAATGTGGATCATGTGGCCACGCTAAGACAGGCACGCGGCACCAACTACCCGTGTCCGGTCGCGGCGGCGCTGGCGGCTGAACAGGCAGGTGCTGACAGCATCACCATGCACTTGCGTGAGGACAGGCGCCATATCCAGGATCATGATCTGGAGCGATTTGTTGCGAGCATGCAGACGCACTTGAATCTTGAGATGGCGGTTACTGATGAGATGCTTGCGATTGCGTTGCAGCTTGGTCCTCAGGATTGCTGTCTTGTACCTGAAAGTCGGGAAGAACTCACCACTGAGGGAGGGCTGGACGTCGCCGGCCAGGAAGCCAAAATCAGCGCAGCCTGTGAGCAACTCTCGTCGCAGGGTATTCGGGTGTCCCTGTTCGTCGATCCTGAACCGAAGCAACTCGACGCGGCCATTGCGGTGGGTGCGCCGGTGGTCGAATTGCATACGGGTACCTACGCTGACGCGGGCGATTCCGCTCAGTCTCAGGAACTTGCCAGGATCGAGGCGGCGGCACGCTACGGCCAGTCGCTGGGTCTCACCGTCCACGCCGGCCACGGGCTCCACTGTGACAACGTAATGCCGGTCGCGGCGATTGCCGAGATCGTCGAATTGAATATTGGCCATTCGATTATTGCTCGTGCGGTGTTCGTGGGACTCGAGTCTGCTGTCAATGAAATGAAACAACTGATGCTGGCGGCAAGAGCGTGACTCGGTCATGATTTTCGGCGTAGGCACCGATATCGTGGAATTGTCGAGAATTCAGGCGACCTATGATCGGTTTGGTGATCATTTCGTGGATCGAATGTTGATGGATGAAGAACGTGAGCTTTTTGAGCGCAATAAATGGCCGGTACGATTTCTTGCGATGCGCTTTGCGGCCAAGGAAGCAACGGTTAAGGCGATGGGCACCGGTTTTGCGCACGGCGTATGGTTGCGTGATGTTGGTTGCATCAACAATGAATGGGGCAGACCGCTCGTGATCTGGTCGGAACGCGGCAAAAAAGTTTGCGAACAACTGGGAATCGGTGCCGGTCACGTAAGCCTGAGTGACGATGCTGGTCTGATTCTGGCTTTCGCCGTTGTCATGAACGCGGAGGTCTGAGTGATGCATTGTTTTTCGTTCGATATCGAGACTATCCCGGATGTTGAGTTTGGGCGTCGCATGTGGAATTTGGAGGGCCTGCCGGATAAAGAGGTCGGTACGGCCATGATGTTCAAGCAGCAACAGAGCAGTGGCAGCGATTTCCTGCCGTTGCATCAGCACAAGATCGTCGCCATTTCGGTGGCCCTGCGGACTCGGGATACCTTCAAGGTGTGGACGCTGGGCGATGCCGACGCGGACGAAGCGGAAATAGTGCAGCGTTTCTACGCTGGCCTGGATCGCTATACCCCGGACCTGGTGTCCTGGAATGGCAGCGGCTTCGATCTGCCCGTGCTGCATTACCGTGCTCTAAAACTGGGTATTCAGGCGCCGCGCTACTGGGAAATGGGAGACAACGAGCGTGAATTTCGTTTCAACAATTACCTGAGTCGTTTTCACTGGCGCCATATCGACCTTATGGACGTGCTGGCAGGTTTTCAGATGCGAGGCCGGGCCAGCCTCGATCAGACCGCTGTCCTGCTTGGCTTTCCCGGCAAGCTGGGAATGAGTGGTGACAAGGTGTGGGACTGCTGGCTGGATGGTGGCATAGAGCAAATTCGTGATTACTGCGAGACGGATGTGCTCAACACCTACCTGATCTATCTGCGCTTCGAATTCATGCGTGGCAATCTCGATGCAACGGACCTGAAACGCGAACTCGATCTGGTTCGCTCGACGCTGACGGACATGAATCAGCCACACTTGAATGAATTCGCATCCGCCTGGACCGAAAATCCAGGCGATCCGGCCTGATAAAGTAATCATGGCGAGAAGAGAGCCGGAAGTGGCAGCGATTGTGTCGACGTCGCACGATGGTCGGGGAATTGCCGATGTTGCTGGCAAGAAAGTATTCGTGGCCGGCGCGCTGGAGGGCGAAGAGGTTCGTTTTCTGCGCCGCAAGATTCGGCGTAAATTCGATGAGGCGGAGTTGCTTGAGGTTCTGCAACCAAGTCCATCGCGTATCGACGCGCGTTGCGAGGCCTTTGGCCGTTGCGGTGGTTGTTCTTTGCAACATATCACTCAGGACCAGCAGCGCGAACTCAAAGAACAAACTTTGCGGGATAACCTGCAGCGCATCGGCGGTGTCGAGCCAGACCGCTGGTTGGAACCCATTTACGAAACGGGTGAGGAGGGTGGCTGGCACTATCGTCGGCGTGCACGGCTGGCGGTTAAGCACGTGCACGGCAAAGGACGGGTGCTGGTAGGCTTTCGCGAGCGCCACGCCCCGTTTGTGGCCGATATGCATCGCTGCGAGGTGCTGGCCGACCCTGTCGGGGATCTCATCGATCCGCTGGCCATGCTCATTGATGGTCTGAGCATTCGCAGCCGCCTCCCGCAAATAGAAGTGGGCATCGCTGACAATGCCGTGGAGCTGATTTTTCGCGTCCTTGATCCACCGAGTGAAGCCGATTGCGTGGCGCTGGGCGAATTCGCGCAGCAGCACGATGTCCGGGTGTCCTTGCAGTCCGGTGGACTGGATTCGGTCACGGCACTTTACCCAAATCCAGTGGCTGGGCCATTATTTTATGAGCTGCCAGAGTTTGATGTCAGAATTGAATTCGAGTCCACGGATTTTGTGCAGGTTAATGGGCCGGTCAATCAACTCATGGTGACGGCGGCCGTCGAGCTATTGCAACTGCAGCCACAGCATCGTGTGCTCGACCTGTTTTGTGGCATCGGCAATTTTACGTTGCCGCTGGCACGGCGTGCAACGGCGGTCCTGGGCATTGAGGGTGAGCAGCGGCTGGTAAAGCGTGCCCAAGACAACGCGATTCTGAACGAGCTCGACAATGTGGAGTTTCTAAAGGCGGATCTGTTTGAAATTCAGGGCAATGAAACCTGGTTGCGTGATGGTTGTGATCGACTGCTGCTCGATCCGGCTCGCAGCGGTGCGCTGGAAGTCATCCAGCAGATCGATACGCTGGCGCCCGAACGCATTGTTTACGTATCCTGCCATCCGGGTACGCTTGCGCGCGACGCGGCCGAGTTGACCGGTGCCGGGAAATATCGCCTGATTGCTGCGGGGATTATCGACATGTTTCCGCATACGGCCCATGTAGAGTCAATAGCAGTGTTTGAGAAAAACTCTAAAAACAAATAGTTACGGTGCATTTCTCGAGCGTTCGTCAACAATCGCGTTCAGCACTTGAACCGCGTCCCATTCGCGCTAGTCTTTACGCTATGTCTTTGGGACCTGTCATGCTGGACGTCGAGGGTTTGACCCTCAGCCCTGCGGATCGCACGCTGCTGCGCGAACCGGCTGTCGGCGGCGTCATTCTGTTTAGTCGCAATTACGCCTCGCCAACCCAGCTCGCTGATCTGGTTGGGGAGATTCGCACCCTCAGAAGTCCGCCGTTGCTGATTGCCGTCGACCACGAAGGCGGCCGGGTGCAGCGTTTTCGGCAAGGATTTACTGACGTTCCGCCGATGCGACAATTGGGTCATCAGTATGACTCGGAACCGGAAGATGCCCTGGCCCTGGCGAAAACGGCAGGCTGGATCATTGGCGCGGAATTGCGTGCCATGGGAATTGACCTTGCCTTTGCACCTTGTGTCGACCTCGACTGGGGGGTCAGCGAAATTATCGGTGATCGGGCCTTCCATAAGAAACCGGCAGTGGTCGCAGAGCTGGCCGGTGCCCTGTCACTCGGTTTGCGTAGTGCCGGGATGGTCGCTGTCGCCAAGCACTTTCCAGGCCACGGCGCCGTCGTCGCCGATTCTCACCTGCGGCTGCCGGTTGACCGACGTGAATTCAGTGACGTGCTCGACGACATGCAACCCTACGAAGTGTTGATTCGAAACCGGGCCATCGGTGCCGTCATGATGGCCCACATCGTCTATGCTGAGACGGATTCGATGCCAGCGGGTTTCTCTTCCTACTGGATCGACAATCAGCTGCGCGGCCAACTGGGTTTCGATGGCGCCGTATTTTGCGACGATCTGAGCATGGAGGCGGCTGCACGCTATGGGTCAGTACCGAAGCGGGCGGCTCTCGCCCTGGCAGCCGGTTGTGACATGGTGCTCGTGTGCAACGATCGGCGCGCCGCGAGTGCAACGGTTGCCTCGCTTCAGGACTACTCGAAGCCGACCTCCCTGGTGCGGTTGGCGCGATTGCATGGTACCGGCCACGTCTTGCGGGAGTCATTGCTGGCGAGTGATGACTGGCAGCGGGCCAGGGAGGC
>CAYUOY010000175.1:0-7711 GCA_964446495.1 uncultured Woeseiaceae bacterium
ACCACCGGTACAGGCACCGCTGGTCGCGGAGGTCTATGGGCCGGATTATGCCGGGCAATTGGAACTTGCCACCAGCTTGCGACGAATTTTCGCTAGCACACCAAATATTGTGGATATCGACGATAGTGTTGAGACGGCAGCGAAACGGTTAATCATTGATGTCGATCGAAACAAAGCGGCACTCCTTGGCGTGCCGCAGGCGAATGTCACGCAGGCAGTTCAAATGGCGCTTGGCGGAGAAGATGTCACCTATATTCAAAACGACTATCAAAAGCACGGGACACCGGTACGGCTGGAATTCTCCACAGCCAATAAAGCAGACTTGGATACACTATTGACACTGCGGGTCGCCAGTCGCAGCGGCAGCCTGGTGCCGTTGGCTGAGATTAGCAGGATTCGGGAAGCTCGCTGGGAGCGAACGATTTATCACAAAGATCTATTGCCAGTTGTCTTTGTCACCGGAGACATGGTCGGTTCACTCGATAGTCCCCTGTACGGAATGTTCGACCTTGTGCGCCGAATAAAAGACCTCTTGGGAATCGATCAGCACTTTATAAACCAGCCCGATGACCCCTACAAGTACAGTGTGAAGTGGGACGGAGAGTGGCAAATTACGTATGAGACGTTTCGCGACATGGGCATCGCCTATTCCATAGGTCTTATCCTTATTTATCTATTGATCGTCGCTCAGTTCCAGTCGTATCGGATGCCATTAATCATTATGGCTCCGATTCCATTGACCATTATCGGCGTGCTCCCTGGACACGCCATAACCAATGCGCAATTCACCGCGACGTCGATGATCGGCATGATCGCTTTGGCGGGCATTATTGTGCGCAATTCAATTCTTCTTGTTGATTTCATTCGTCACGAGGTTGGCCGGGGCGTTGGGCTGCAGGACGCTGTGATTCATGCTGCAGTAATACGTGCGAAACCGATCATGTTGACCGCACTGGCTGCAACGATGGGTGCGTTTTTTATACTTGATGATCCGATATTTAACGGCCTCGCGGTGTCATTGATTTTTGGAATACTCGTATCAACATTGTTGACGTTGGTTATTATCCCGGTGCTCTATTATGCGTCGGAGTACAAGGCGATGGCAGACCCCGCCTGATGACAACGAACCACGCTCTGCAAGCCGCCTCGATGCGGGCATAAGGAAAAAGCATGATTGTTGAACAAATCTGGACCGCAAATGCTTATCGTAACTTTAATTACCTGATCGTTTGCCCTGAAACCGGTGATGCGCTGGCCATTGACCCACTGGACTACAAGAAATGCCTGGCGGTGGCGGACAAAAATGGCTGGACGCTGAGTCAAATTCTGAATACTCATGAACATGGCGACCACACGGGTGGCAACTCGGCTGTGGTCGCCGCAACCGGCGCCAAAATCATAGCGCACCGAAACGCGGCCGACCGCATCCCCAATATGAGCCGCGGCGTTGGTGCGGGCGATATCATCAGGGTTGGCAAGACGGTTGAGATGGAGTGCCTTGATACGCCCGGACATACTATGAGTCATATATGCCTGTTGGCGCACACGGATCAGCCGGCGCTCTTCAGTGGAGATACGTTATTCAATGCAGGTGCAGGGAACTGCCATAATGGCGGGCATCCCAAAGAGCTTTACCAGACCTTCACCCGTCAACTCGAGAATCTCAAAGATTCGACGAGAATTTTTCCCGGTCACGATTATTTGCTCAATAACCTGGAATTCACCATTGATCGTGAGCCAGACAATGCCGCAGCAATCGATCTCTTGAATGAGTGCCGGAGCCAGGATCCCAACAATGCGCTTGTCACCACGCTTGCGCTCGAGCGTGACATAAATACATTTTTTCGCCTGACCAGTCCGTCCGTTGTCGCCCGATTGCAGGAAACCTGCCCCGAGGTTGGTGACGCTCCTTCTGCGGAAGACGTTTTCCTGAAGTTGCGTGAGCTGAGGAATAGCTGGTAGATTGCGTAAGGATAAGAACAGGTAGGGACAAAAAGATGATCAGAATGCTTGTTGTTGCTCTTGTGGTGGTTGGGCTGAGTTCTCCGGTGCCCGCGCAGGAATTGAACGGGACGCTGAAGCGAATTGCCGAAACGGGCGAATTCAGGATTGGTTATGTGCCAGACGCGCCACCAATGTCATTCAACGATGCGGACGGCAAGCCGATTGGCTATTCGATAGCGCTTTGCCAGGCTATAGCCAGTGCGGTGAAAAAAGCGGTGGGCAGGGATGAGCTCGACATCAGCTACATACCCCTGGTCGCCCCGGAACGACGTATCACGGCCGTTGAGGACCATAGTGTCGACATTGAATGCGCGGCGTCAACAGTTACACTGTCGCGTCGTGAACGGGTTGATTTTACGTTGATGACGTTCATTACCGGCGGCGCTGTTCTGTCGCGAAATTCCGCTCCCATTAACGCGGTTTTTGAGGCGGCAGGAAAGACTGTTGCCGTGATCAAGGGTACAACCACTCACGCAGCGCTAACTGAATTCATTGTCAGCAATGAGGCTGAAATCACCTTACGGATAATAGCGACGCATGATGAGGGCATGGAGCTCCTCGACAAAGGCGTAGTTGATGGTTACGCGTCAGACCGGGCAATGCTTATTGGTCAGGTGTTTCGTTCATCGGATCGATCCAAATATGCCATTACGCGGGACGTATTTTCGTTTGAGCCCTACGCGCTGATGTTGCATCGTGGTGATACGGATTTCCGCCTGGTCGCAGATCGTGCGTTGGCTCATTTGTATGGCACCGCACGCATTCAGCGACTTTACCAAAACTGGTTTGGTCGTTACGGCGAGCCGATGTCTCCGGTCCTGCAAGCACTGTACGAGTTCCAGGCCGTAGGTGAGTAGTGTTGTCATCGCTCAGAGTAGAGTCCAGGGTGCTCGTCAGTTCGACGGTTGATTGAAGTTCTCACATGCTGTTGCGAATGCCTGCATTATTGCTCTTGTTTTTTGTGATCTGTGCGCAAGCCGGAGAACGCTACTACCTAAAAAAGAGTGAGACCTTCTGCGATTCGAGCGGCGTGTTGTGCCTGAATGGAAGTCTGAGCTATCGGGTGAACCCTCGAATATTGAGTCTGAATGCACGCGTCCAGAAGAAGACAGGTCCGGGATTTATTCGGATCATTTTGATTGGTGCAAATTGGCAGGGTATTGAAAGATTTACTGAAATTAGTATTTCAATTCGCGGGACCTACAGCGAAATTATCGATCATAGTATGCGGACAAATGAGCCGGACGTTTCAGAATGGGAGATTTCGTCATTCCGGTTTCAGCCTGCAGGCGATTGATCGGGAACTGCAGCGTGATTTCCGGTATTCAGAATGATCATCAGGGTTACTTGCGGACAACGTCGCGCTTTATCATATGCAGTTCGTTGCCCGCGTCGGTAGTTTCGTAGCGTACTTCGTCCATTGCATTTCTGATCAGATACAGTCCATCGCCACCGGGTTTGTCACGCGTTCTGGTGGTTGCCGGAATTGCGGTACGCGAAGCCTTCACATTGGACACCGGCGCTTTGTCACGAACATTGACGACAAGGTCAGAGTCGTCGACTGTCATCTCCAAATCGATATCGCCAGACCCGTCGTAGCCATGCAGCAGGATGTTGGTAACGGCTTCATCGACGGCGACGAGCAGGTCGTCATGTACAGATCCATCTACATCAAGCGCCTGCAAAGCCGTGCGGACAAAATCACGAATCGTCGATAGCGTTCCCAGGTTGGCCGTCAACTCAAGCCGCATTACAGGCCATCATTTCGCGTCCTGTGGTGTCTAAAAAGCGGCAATGGCCTCGTCGATGTCTTCATGAATGTCAATAAACGAATCGAACCCGAGCGTCTTGAAAATTTTTGCCGCCGCCGGGGACGGGCTCAGTATTTTCAAATGCTTCGAATGCATCCCTGTGTCTGCCTCGTCCGCACTCAACATGTTCGTTATAGCGTGGATCGCCCGCATACCTGCGCTGCCCAGGTAATCGACGCCGCTCATTTCGAGCAGCATATACTTTGTACCAGCCTCGATTACGTCTCGTGCCTTGGCTTCCAGTGTACTCTGCGTGTTCGCGTCCAGTGAACCCTTAAGCCGTAACAATGTCACTGCTTTTTCCCCGGACTCCTGTGATACCCCAATTTGTAGTTCTTCTGCCATTTTTTTCACCCCTGCAGTTTCAAGTATTCAACTGGCACAGTTATTCTGTCTGGACCTCATCGTGCGCCGGTTCCTATTCGAATCCTATACGCTCTTGCGGCCACTCACCAGTAAGGTAATGTCATCGTGTTGTCGAGCACTGCCCGAAAAGTTTTCTACAGCGCCAACAATATTGTCCATCAGGCCTTGTGCATCTCCTTTCCAGGCATCGAGTAAGTCGCGCAGGCGCTGGTCGGAAAATTGTTCCCCCGATTCGTTCGTCGCCTCAGGAATGCCATCAGAGTACAACAATAACATTTCACCGGGGTCGAGGTGTGTTGTTGCTATGTCATAGGCCGCACCGGCAAAAATGCCCACGACAGGCCCGGTCGCCGTCAACACCGCCCTGACGCCCTGTGGACCGAGGATGAACGAGTCCTCATGCCCCGCATTGATATAGTCGAGCTGGCCCGTGCCAGTGTCCAGCAAACCGAGAAAAACCGACGCAAACATGCTCGTTTGTCCGTGCGTTGTTGCCACGTAGTTATTGGTCAATGCGATTGTATTGGCCAGAGTCTCTCTGGCGAGCTCTGGCTGAGAATGCCGATCGTGCAAGTCGGTATCCGCAGGGTTCTGTTGGGTTGCCCAGGTCATGAACGTGCGGGATTGTGCGGTGGCACGAATAAGGCTGCGAAACAAGGTCATGAACAGGGCTGCACCCACGCCTTTGTCGCAGACATCGCCGATGACCAATGCCAGACGATCGATGGCCGGAATGTAAAATGTGTCATAAAAATCACCGGCCACTTCACGTGCTGCCTGAAAATGGCAGGCGATCTCGTAGCCGTCTACCTCGGGTAGCGCATTGGGAAGAAATCCCGCCTGAATCTTGCGACCAATGTTCAATTCCTGTTCCGCGGCCTGCAGTTTCAGGGACCGATCGGTCATTCTGTTGGCAATGCCGCTTTCTCGTTCACACAGCATTCGAATGAGTCCCTTGAGTGCTTCGGGTTGCCCCAGCACGGCCTCGTACAGGTCTTCACGCCCTACTCGAAGTACGGACAAATCCTGCTCTGCTGTGACCGATGCGGTTCGTTCCGTTTCCCCGAGACCGGCAATCTCACCAAAAACGTCACCTCGCTCCAGGCGATTCAATACAAGATCGCCATCGTGTACGCGGACGGTGCCTGTCTCGATCACGTAAAGGGCATCCCCCAGCTCGCCACGAGAAAATATGGTTTGCCCCGCCGTGAACTCAAGACTGACGGCGATTGTCTGCATAGCCTCGCGCAATGGTGCGTTCAGCGAGTCAAGAAAATTATTCATAGCCACATTATAACGAATTGTACGGCCGTCACCTCGGGACCGTCGGAGCTCGTGCTATATTCTGCGCGACCGCGGAGGAATCAATTGAGCCATGACTGAAGAATATCCGCACGATCTACTCGAAGACCCACTCGAATTGTCGAGCTTTCAGGGCTGGAGTGCCGATGTCTACCACGACTTTCTGGCTCTCCAGCAAGGGGATGTGTCCAGGGAGGAGTTCCAGGAAAAATATACCTGGCGACGCGCCATTTTGTCACTCGATATGACCGGTTTTACCAGCAGTGCAATACACGTCGGAGAAGTCGAAAGTTTTCTGAGAATCGTGGACATGCAAAAAGTTTGTATTCCCGTTTTACAAGAGTTTGGTGCAGATCTGGTTCGTTGTTTCGCCGATGATATTGTCGCATTGTTCGAAGATCCCCACGCCGCTATCGATGCTGCCTTCGAGGTTCACCGACGCGTCTTACGGTTCAGAAGCTCGCCGCATGGCACTGAGCATACGAGCCAGTGTTGCGTTGGTATCGGCTACGGCAGCGTTTTCGCCATTGGACCGAACCTGGCGCAGGGCGATGAAATGAACAGAGCCTCGAAACTGGGTGAGGACATCGCTCGCGCCAATGAAACTCTGATTACAGAACGTGCCTTCGAGTCACTCAAGGAACGCGGTGACATTCGTTTCGACCTGCAAAGCGGGGATGATCAGCTGTTTTCGTTCTATCGAGCGATGCCGACCGACTAACCCACCAGGTTTCACGTGTGGTGGAATTCAGTCGAACATTCACCAGTACCCAAACCACTTCGGTGCCATAGGAGATTACCTGGCCACCGCGACTACGTCCGTCCGGCGCATGACGGAAAAAGTGGTGAAGGAGTTGCTGTAAGATGCGCCCCAATACATTCAGCAAGACGGGAGCAGGCAATGAAAGTGGCTTTTACAGGTCTCGGCGTAATGGGTTATCCGATGGCCGGGTTTCTGGTGCGTGCCGGGCACGATGTCACGGTGTTCAATCGAACGACGAGCAAGGCCCTGGCCTGGCAGAAAGAGTACGGTGGATCCACCGCGGTGACGCCGCGGGATGCTGCTGCCGGCGCCGAGCTTGTGTTTTGTTGTGTAGGCAATGATGACGATGTGCGGCAGGTTATTCTTGGCGACGATGGTGTGCTCGCCGGTACGGCGGGAGGCGCTGTGATCGTGGATCACACAACAGCATCCGCGCTGGTCGCCCGTGAGGTTTATGAGCAGGCACAGAATAAAGACGTCGACTTTCTTGATGCCCCTTTGTCGGGCGGTCAGGCTGGCGCGGAGTCGGGGCAGCTAACCATCATGGTGGGTGGAGATCGACCGGCCTACGAGCGCGTCCTGCCGGTCATGGATTGCTACGCAAAAGCCTGTACGCTTATTGGCGAAGTTGGTAGTGGTCAGAAAGCCAAGATGGTCAACCAGATTTGCATCGCCGGGATTGTGCAAGGCCTTGCCGAGGGTCTGCACCTGGCCAAGCGTTCGGGCCTGGATGTTGCCGCCGTTATCGGTGCTATTTCCAAAGGTGCGGCACAGTCATGGCAGATGGAGAATCGCTGGCAGACGATGAATGACAATGAGTTTGAGTTCGGCTTTGCGGTTGAATGGATGCGCAAGGATCTGAAAATAGCGCTTGAAGAGGCTGAGCGAGTCGGCGCGACGCTTGAGATGACAAAACGGGTAGATCAGTTCTATGCCGAAGTGGAGGAGCTTGGCGGAAGACGTTTTGATACGTCCAGCCTCATCAAACGTCTGGAAGCGTAGTTCGACCCCGCTGTGCAGGCGCTCCCGTACTGCGCCGTTGGCTCCCATTTTTTCCTGTACAATCCGCTTATCACCAGGGGTGGTCAACCGACCTGAGACCCGTGACGTTGCCAGGGGGTAACGCCAGCGCGGGAACCCTTAGAACCTGATCCGGTTAATACCGGCGTAGGAAGAGGATTCTTGAATGTTCCGGGTAAGCTGTTCCATGCACGACGCCGTTGTTGTGTCGTTTCTGTTGTTGGCCACAGGCACGCTCGTTCTTGCGGATGATTCGATTGAGGAAATTGTCGTTACCGCCGATTTTCGGGGGCGCACGAGCAACGAAGTGCCCTCCAGCATCACTATTCTCGATCGCGACATGATCGAACAGGCGGCGACGCAGCATTTCGAAGAATTGATTTACGCAATACCCAACCTCAACTGGTCGGGTGACGGCAATCGTGCCCGGCATTTTCAGATTCGC
>CAYUOY010000176.1:0-7685 GCA_964446495.1 uncultured Woeseiaceae bacterium
TGCAAGTACGTCCATGTAAGCTCGGGCCCCGCATCCCTGCGGGGCACGGTCTCAGAGACCAACCTCACCACACGCGCCCGCAGCACCACGATCTCCACTATCCAAGCCGGAGTTTTACGCTAAGATACCCCGGCGAGAAGGCAAGAGTCGGCCAGGCAATCGCCGTTCGCGTCGTAATGGCGCAAGCGGAGGAAAGTCCGGGCTCCCTCGGACACGGCGCCAGGTAACGCCTGGAGGGCGCAAGCCCATGGAAAGTGCCACAGAAAATATACCGCCTAAGCACCTCCGGGTGCCGGTAAGGTTGAAATGGTGCGGTAAGAGCGCACCGCGCGGGTGGCAACACACCGTGGCAGGGTAAACCCCGCTGGGAGCAAGACCAAATAGGGGAGTATGCGGACTCGTTCCGCACCGTCGGTTCCGAACGGACTCCCGGGTAGGTCGCTAGAGGCAGTCGGCGACGGCTGTCCCAGATGAATGATTGTCCTACGACAGAACCCGGCTTACGGCCGGCTCTTACCTTCTCGATCTATTAGTCGGTTTTTTAACCTATAATCAATGAGTTAAATAAAGATCATCGCCGCCTCCGGAAGAATCCGCGCGAACCCACGACGGCGATTCTCGAGAACCCCATCCGCCTGTTTTGTCTCTGTCTTGCGACCCATTACTCATTAATTTTCGAGATAAAGCGTCTAAACGATTGATTTATAGCTTCAATTGCCTGCCACAATTCATCCGGGTTTGGCCACGATTTAGTCCCTAAGTACCTGTAGAACAACAAATATTCAGAACTGTCTGTTGACGCTGCCGGAAGCCCCTAATATAGTGGCAAGAAGTGGAAAAAAGTGGGAGGAGATGGGCTAGTCGAGCATAGACGAGGCGAGGCCATCCAATAATAAACATGTTCCGTGGGGCTACCAAAGTGACTTTAGACGCCAAAGGGCGTCTGGCTATACCGACCCGTTATCGGGAACGGTTGGCGGCTTGTTGCGAGAGCCAGTTGGTTGCAACCGTGGACAAGGACTATTGCCTGCTGATCTATCCATTGCCGGAGTGGGAAGAAATCGAAAAAAAGCTGGTGGCATTGCCGAGTCTGAATCCCCAGGCGAGGCGACTGCAGCGTCTAATGGTGGGTTACGCAACAGAACTCGACATTGACGGTCACGGACGAATTCTGTTGCCAGTGGAACTCCGGGAGTTTGCCGGTCTGGTGAAACAGGCAATTTTGCTCGGCCAGGGAAACAAATTCGAACTCTGGGATGAAGACAGCTGGAATGAGAAGAGAGACTCATGGCTCAACGCAGACGATGACGTTGATCTGCCGGCTGAGCTTGAGTCGCTCTCTTTATAGAAAACAGGTCAAGTGAGCGCGCAGAAAAGCGGCACCGACAAGCACGTACCGGTTCTGCTGCAGGGTGCGCTTGATGGGCTGAACATCAGGCCAGATGGCACTTACATAGACGGAACTTTCGGCCGTGGGGGGCACAGCGGCGCGATCTTGCAAAGGTTGGGGCCGGCGGGACGATTGTTGGCGATTGACCGTGATCCGCAGGCGATTGCCGAGGCGGGTAGCGAGCTGGTCGCGGATCCACGGTTCGAATTGGTGAGGGGCGAAATTGCGGAACTCAAAAATATTGCGGCTCAAAGGCATCTCCTCGGCGAAGTGGATGGCTTGTTACTCGACCTGGGTGTGTCATCACCGCAGCTGGATGAAGCCGAACGCGGGTTCAGCTTTCGGTCGGATGGACCGCTCGATATGCGAATGGACCCAACGTCGGGTCAAGGGGCAGCCGAATGGCTGGCAACCGTGGACGAAAAGGACTTAAAAAAAGTGTTGTTCGAGTATGGAGAGGAGAGATCTGCCAGGCGAATTGCGGCCGCGATTGTCTCTGCGCGACAACACGGAGCGATTCAGCGGACCGGTCAGCTGGCCGACCTCGTTGCCGCCGTCATACCGCAACGTGGGCAGCGAAAACATCCGGCGACCAAGACTTTCCAGGCTATTCGAATTTTTATCAATGACGAGTTGCGACAGCTTGATGCGGGGCTCAAGGCCAGTCTTGAGCTGCTCGGAGTGGGTGGTCGGCTTTGTGTCATCAGTTTTCATTCTCTCGAGGACCGACGGGTGAAACGGTTCATGCGCAAAGCCTCGCAGGAACCTGAGCAGTATCGCGGCATGCCGAATATACCGGCGGAGTTCATGCCACCACTGAAGCTCATTGGCAAGGTAGTGACGGCAACGACTGAAGAGATCGCGGACAACGTACGCAGTCGCAGCGCGCGCCTGAGAATTGCGGAGCTGGTTTGATGGAGATCGCGGCAAAGCGCCAACCCATTGTCCTGACTCTTGTGTTTGCGATCGCCTGTGTGGCTTCGGCTGTGGCGGTTATTTATACCAAACACGAATCGCGCAAATTATTTATCGCCCTGGAGCAACTGACGATTGAACGTGATGCGCTCAATATCGAATGGGGGCAATTGCAGATCGAGCAGAGTACCTGGGCGACCCATGCACGGATCGAGAAAGTGGCCAGCGATGACCTGTCTCTGGCGCGACCCGATCGCAGTGAACTGAACATCATCGCACGGCAGGTTGACCCATGAGTCGAGGGGCGGAAACCAAGGAACAAACCGCACGGCGCTTTGTTGCCCGTTCTGTTCTGGTGCTGTTTTTCTTCGCTTTATTTGCGACGGCGTTGCTGGCGCGCTCTGTACATCTGCAGGTCCTTAACAAGGATTTTCTGAATCAACAAGCCGATATACGGCATCTGCGTATCGAAAAAATCAGTGCGCACCGGGGTTCCATTACGGACCGCCATGGTGAGCCGCTCGCGATTAGCACGCCGGTTGACAGTGTTTGGGCTAACCCGAAAAAACTGGCTACGGCGGTTGACCGGGTTGGCGCGCTGGCCAAAATTCTGCAAACAGACTCGCAGGGTCTGATCCGTAAGATCACACGATCGATGGACAAGGAATTTATCTACCTGAAGCGTCACCTTGATCCGGAGCAGGCCCATCGTGTCATGGCATTGAAGCTTCCGGGCGTGAACATACAAAGAGAGTATCGGCGTTTTTATCCGTCGGGCGAGGTGACCGGGCACCTGCTCGGGTTTACGAATATTGATGACGACGGCCAGGAGGGCCTGGAACTCGCATTCAATCACTGGTTGAGTGGCGAGCCTGGCGCAAAGCGGGTACTGAAGGACAGCCTCGGTCGTTCTGTTGAAAACATTGAAAGCATACGACCTGCGCATCCGGGACAGGATCTGCGTACCAGCATCGACTTGAGGCTGCAGTACCTGGCATATAGAACGCTGAAAGCGGCGGTGCAGCGGTTCAGCGCGGATTCCGGTTCCATTGTGATGCTCGACGTGCAGACGGGCGAAGTGCTGGCGATGGTTAACCAGCCAACCTATAACCCGAACGATCGCTCGCAGTATTCTGCCGAACGTTACCGCAATCGGGCGATTACCGATATTTTTGAACCGGGCTCCAGCATCAAACCACTGGTGATGGCGGCTGCGCTGGAAAGCGGCCAGTTCCGGCCCGGCAGCATTGTTGACACGTCGCCCGGATACGTCGTTGTGGGGCCGAAGAAGATTGAAGACAGCCGCAATCTTGGGCGTATTAGTTTGACGACGATTTTGTCCCGCTCGTCCAATGTCGGCATGACTAAAGTAGCCATGTCGCTGGAGTCCGATCAACTGTGGACGACCATGACGCGCTTCGGTCTCGGCTCGCTGACATCGAGCGGTTTTCCAGGTGAGTCGGCCGGGCTCCTGACACATTTCAGCCACTGGCAGCCAATCAGTCAGGCGACACTGGCTTATGGCTACGGTGTTTCGGTAACGCCGTTGCAACTGGCACAGGCGTATGCCGCGCTGGGCAGTGACGGAATCAGGCGTCCGGTGACTTTGATCGCATCCGACGAGACGATCGGTGGTGAGCGTATTCTGGAGGCAGATACTGCTCGCGCAGTGCGTCGCATGCTCGAAGAGGTCGTACGTCCTGGAGGAACCGGAACCAAGGCGGCCGTCGCAGGCTACCGGGTAGCGGGGAAAACAGGCACGGCATGGAAGTTTGCCGCCGGTGGCTATTCTCATGATAAATATATTTCCGTGTTCGCCGGGCTCGCACCCGCCAGCGACCCGCGTATTGCCGCCGTTGTCGTCATTGATGAGCCGAAAGGCGACCTCTATTACGGTAGTGATGTTGCCGCCCCCGTTTTCGCCGACGTGATGTCGGAATCGTTACGGCTTCTCGCCGTGCCACCTGACGCGTTGCCACCACGTGACGCGTTCAGCCTGGTGCAGGCGATGAGTCAATGAGTATGCCGGCAGAGCTCTTATGTTCGGACCTGAACCTGCAGCAATTGCTGGCAGGAATCGCCGATGTGTCGCCGCTCCCGATTTCCGGGATAGCCGATGACAGCCGGCAGCTGCAGGCAGGGAACGTCTTTCTGGCCTGGCAGGGCGGCGCCGTGCATGGGCTGCAATTCGCGGCTACCGCCATCAAATCCGGTGCCGCTGCCGTCGTCTGGGATGCCGATACGGGTGATGCGTCCCAGATAGTGGAGGGCATCCCATTTTTTCCGGTAAACGGTCTTGCGGGTCATCTGGGTGAAATTGCCAATCGCTGGTACGACTGGCCTTCGCGCGCTGTCAAGGTGATCGGAGTTACGGGTACGAATGGAAAGACAACCGTAACGTCTTTTGTTGCGCAGAGCCTGAAGCGGCTTGGCCATGACTGTGCGAGTATCGGCACGTTGGGCGCAGAGTTCGATGGCGTCGTTCACGATCTTGGCATGACCACGCCACCTTGCCTGGAATTGCACCGGCACCTGGCTCTTGACCGGGACGCTGGCGCCAGCCACGTCGCACTTGAAGTTTCTTCGCATGCTCTGGATCAGGGCCGGGTGAGCGGTGTGCAGTTCGATGCCGTGGTTTTCACCAATTTAAGTCGTGATCACATCGATTACCACGGCGATATGCGTGCCTATGGCGAGGCCAAAGCGCGACTCTTTACGGAATGGCGAACCCCACATCGCATCGTCAGTCTCGACAGTGAGTTTGGACAATCCCTGGCCGATCGCTGTGGCAGTGATGTGGTGACAATTTCGACTCGCTTCGACCGGGTGGCCAATGGGCGTCCCTACGTGTTCGTGCGTTCGGTCGTCACGACACCGACCGGGTCACGCATAACGATCAACAGTTCCTGGGGTGACGGCGATATCGAGATATCGCTGCCAGGCGATTTTAATGTTGCCAATGTGGTTGCCGTACTGGCATTGCTGCTGAGCTGGAACATCGAATTTTCAACCGCCTGCGATGTCGTGGGACAGGTCGAAGCGCCACCCGGACGAATGCAGAGTGTCGTTGAATCGACGGTCTCTGGCGTACCAACGGTTTTCATCGATTATGCGCATACACCGGCCGCCCTTGAGGAAGCACTACGTGCTTTGCGAGGGCATGCCGAGGGTCAGGTCTGGTGTGTTTTCGGCTGTGGCGGTGATCGGGATCGTGGGAAGCGCCCGCAAATGGGCCGCATTGTCGGGCGCCTCGCCGACCGGGCCATCGTTACCAGTGATAATCCCCGCAGCGAGGCGCCTGACGCCATAATCTCGGAGGTTCTCGCGGGAATGGATGCCAGCGCGCTGGCGATTGAAAGTAGAGCAATGGCAATCGCCCATGCAGTTCGTGAGGCACAAGCTGATGACGTCATTCTTGTAGCTGGAAAAGGTCATGAAGATTACCAATTGGTTGGTGAGAAGCGTTTGGACTTTTCAGATTACGGCGTCGCACTCACCAATATCAGAAAGCGGCTGCAGCAGGAGGGAGTCCAGTGATGGAGGGCACTCTCGTGCAGGCGGCGAAGTCCATGCAAGGCGAATTGCTTGGCACGGATTTGAAATTTCGTGGCGTCAGCACTGATACTCGCACCTTGCGCGGAGGCGAGTTGTTCTTTGCGTTGCACGGGCCCAACTTCGACGGCCGGGAATTTGCGAACACTGCAGCGGCCAAGCGGGCTGCCGCAGCAATTGTTGAAAAACAGGTTGATGCCGAGATCGCCAGTATCACGGTAGCGGACACTCGCCTGGCGCTTGGCAGGTTAGCGGCAAGTTGGCGCCAACAAATGACAGCTCGAGTGCTTGCGGTAACGGGCAGCAATGGCAAGACGACGGTAAAAGAAATGATCGCCGGTTGCCTGGCACTTTCCGGCCCTACGTTGGCCACGGCAGGAAACCTAAATAACGACATCGGATTGCCGTTGATGTTGTTGCGGCTGAGTCGGGAAACTGAATTCGGCGTATTCGAGCTCGGCGCCAATCATCCGCAAGAGATTGCCTATCTGACGAGCCTTGCGCGTCCCGATATTGTACTGATTACCAATGCCGCCGCGGCGCATCTGGAGGGTTTCGGTAGCATCGAGGGCGTCGCACATGCCAAAGGTGAAATTCTGCAGGGTTCGCCAGCGCCACAAGTTGTGATTCTTAATCGAGACGACGAGTTCTACGAACTGTGGCAATCGATGGCGGGAGAGTCGACTGTGATCAGTTTTGGTCTGGATCCCCGTGCGGATTTTCGTGCCACGATGATCAGACCAACGGACACCGGCTCCGAATTTACGCTGGTACTGCCCGACACAAAAATAGAAATAACCCTGCCGCTTGCGGGCGAACACAACGTTCTCAACGCTTGTGCTGCTGCGGCTGCCGCATCAACTTTCGGACTGCCAATTAAACTGATGCAGCAAGGACTGGAACAGGCGACACCGGTCAGCGGTCGATTACGACCGATCGATGCCATCGCCGGAATGCGTTTGTTCGATGACAGTTACAACGCCAATCCAGCGAGCGTCATTGCGGCCGCCGAATTTCTGGCGTCACAAACAGGCGAAAGCTGCATGGTGCTTGGCGACATGGCCGAACTCGGAACGGACGCCGGGCTCCTGCACGAATCGGTAGGTCAGGCAATTCGCGATGCTGGAGTCGCGCGGCTTTTTGCTACCGGACAACAATCGAAGCGGACGGTTGCGGCCTTCGGTGATCGGGCCGAATGGTTCGCAACGGTTGCTGCGTTGATCGATGCACTGGTACCCGCACTGGAGGATTGTGCACCCGACAATGTGCTGGTCAAGGGATCGAGATCCATGCGAATGGAGCGAGTCGTTGCTGCGTTGACCCACCCAACTAAAGGGCCGGCCCTGTAATCATGTTGCTCTATATTACAAACTACCTGGCGCAATTCGAATCCGGTTTTGCTGTCTTCAACTATCTCACTTTACGGGCAATCTTCGGAGCTCTGACCGCACTAACCCTGTCTTTTGTCATTGGCCCCAGGATGATCGCGAAACTGAGTGTGAATCAGGTTGGCCAGCCGGTGCGAAGTACAGGCCCGGCATCGCATTTGCCGAAAGCCGGGACGCCGACGATGGGCGGTGCACTTATCTTAACGGCGATTGTTGTCAGCACTGTGTTGTGGGCTGACCTTGAGAATCGATTCATCTGGATCGTTCTGTTCGTCACGCTGGCGTTCGGTGTCATCGGCTACGTTGACGACTACAAAAAACTGATTCTGCAGGATCCGGCAGGGCTGTCCGCGGGCAAAAAACTGTTCTGGCAGTCTGTTGTGGCACTGGTTGCAGCCGTGTTGCTGTATTTGATGGCAGCTGACGAGGCGAGTACCTCG
>CAYUOY010000177.1:0-7649 GCA_964446495.1 uncultured Woeseiaceae bacterium
GCGGCACCCGATGCTTGATAACTATCAGCACGAAGAACAGCAGAATTTCGTCGATAACGAAGAAAAGACCGTTAATACCACCGAGTATCCAGACGAGCGTCTGCACCAGACTGACCCAGAGAAAATCGTACAACTGGTCGCGACAGATATGACAGACCGGTATTCCCAGCCATCGATAGGGGTTCGTCATTCGACAGAACCAGCAACGCAAACTTCCGGTGTTCATGATGAATTTCCTCGGTCGGATACATCAGGATTAACGGCCGTTAGCAACGCTATGGTGCCAAGCGGTGTCGCCAATTCAGTGGTCTTCCTGACATCCTCAAAGCCAGCCTCCCCGATCAATGTCGGCAAACGGCCCTGCACGTTGTCCGCGGTCGTTTCGAAACCATCAAGAAACTGCACCAGAAAGAACATGCCCCGCATGACTATGTTCTGAGCGGCGCCCCAGTCGGCGACGTGCAATTCCCCACCGGGCGTTAACACACGCTTGATCTCCACCAGCGTACGCCGCTTGTTCTCGGTGGTCAGATGGTGAAAGAAGAGACTGCTTACCACCCGATCGAAGGAGTTGTCGTCATAAGGTAGTGCGTATGAATAACCCTGCTCCAGCGAAACCAACACACCCGCAACCAGCGCCTTTTCCCTGGCGGTCTGCAAAATCCCTGAATCCCCGTCAAGCCCTGTGACATCTGCGTCGGGGCATGCAACTTTTAGATCGATCGTCAGCGTCGCGGTGCCGCAACCGATATCGAGCAAGCGATGTTTCGGACGGATATCCACTTGATTCACCAGCGCCCGCTTGAATGTAGACTCCCGGGTAGTCCAACGTACGACCGTGTCGTAAAAAGGGGTCAACCACGAGTATCGGAGCGCCGGAATGTAAGCATCGTTTTGGCCGCTCACAGCTCTTTCCCGCCTTGGTTTTTCATTATTGAGCGGCAAACCGCCGCAGACGCAGCGCATTGCTAATAACGGAAACCGAACTCAGGGACATTGCCGCAGCTGCGATAATGGGGCTGAGGAGCAGCCCGAATACGGGATATAAAACACCCGCCGCAACCGGTATTCCCAATGCATTGTAGGCGAAAGCAAAAAACAGATTTTGCCGAATATTCCTCATGGTGGCACGACTCAGCGCCCGTGCACTGGCAATGCCGCGTAAGTCACCTTTCACCAGAGTCACTCCGGCGCTTTCCATTGCAACGTCGGTACCGGTGCCCATCGCTATGCCGATATGTGCCTGTGCCAGCGCCGGCGCATCATTCACGCCATCACCGGCCATGGCAACGATGCGGCCATCCGCCTGCAGTTCCTTGACGACCGCCAACTTCTGCGCCGGCAACACATCCGCGTACACGCGCTCAAGTCCAAGACGGTTGGCGACCGCTTGTGCTGTTTTCGCATTGTCTCCCGTCAACATGACGATCGATACCTTCTCTCCATGGAGCCGTTGAATCGCAGCCTGGGTTGATTCTTTGATGGGATCCGCAACCACGATTACGGCCGCTATATTCCCGTCCACAACGACGTACATAGCCGTTTCACCTTGTGCCCGATGCTCATCGGCACGCCGGGCCAGATCACCGGGATCAACGTCACGATCGAGCAACAACGCGTTGTTACCGATCGCGGTCACGTGATCATCGACAGTGCCAACCACACCTTTGCCGGTTATCGACTCGAAATCCCGTGCTGCCGTCAGCTCGATACCCTGTTTTTTGGCATAGGATACGATTGCACCGGACAGAGGGTGCTCGCTGCTTCGTTCGACACTGGCAGCCAGCCTGAGTAGCGAGGATTCCTCCCAGCCCTCAGCACAAATAATAGCGGCCACTTCCGGCTTGCCGACGGTTAGTGTCCCGGTCTTGTCGACGACGAGCGTATCGATATCGCGCATCAATTCAACCGCCTCGGCATTCTTGAACAATACGCCCATGCTCGCGCCGCTGCCGGTAGCCACCATGATAGAGATGGGCGTTGCCAGGCCAAGCGCACAAGGACAGGCGATGATCAGTACCGCGATTGCATTAATGAGCGCATAACTCATGCTCGGTTCCGGGCCCACAATGGCCCAAACGATAAAGGTGATTATTGACACACCGACGACCGCCGGCACGAAATACCCAGCGACCGTATCGGCCAGCTTCTGTATCGGCGCACGGCTACGCTGTGCATCTGCCACCATCTGCACGATCTGCGACAGCAGTGTGTCAGCGCCAACCTTTTCTGCCCTTACTACGATCGCACCGGTGCCATTTACCGTGCCACCAACGACCTTGTCGTCGACCTGTTTTTCGACCGGCACCGGCTCGCCCGACACCATCGACTCATCGATTGAACTGTGGCCGTCGATCACCCGACCATCGACCGGTACCTTTTCGCCTGGACGAATTCGCAAATGGTCGCCCACCTGAATGACTTCTATCGGAACATCTTCCTCAGCACCGGATGCCAATACACGTCTTGCGGTTTTTGGTGTCAGCCCGAGTAAAGCCTTTATCGCCGCGCCGGTGCGACTGCGCGCCCGTAACTCCAGAACCTGACCGAGCAAAACCAGCGTTACAATCACTGCCGCGGCTTCGAAGTAAACAGCGACATCTCCTGTCGCATCCCGAAATGCGTCCGGAAAAATATCCGGCATTAGCACGGCGACCAGACTGTAGCCGTATGCAACGCCGACGCCCAGGCCGATCAACGTGAACATGTTGAGGTTGCGAGTGACAACTGAGCGCCAGCCACGCACGAAAAATGGCCACGCACCCCACAGCACCACGGGACTCGCCAACAGTAGTTCCAACCAGGGACGGACGGTGTTTGACAGTGCGCCGCTTATCGGTTGTCCCGGCAGCAGGTCGCCCATGGCGATGAGAAATAGCGGCACCGTAAATATCACGCTGACCCAAAAGCGTCGCGTCATGTCGATCAGTTCTTTGTTGTCCTCCTCGTCCTCAGCAATGAGAACTGGCTCAAGCGCCATGCCGCAAATCGGACAATCGCCCGGCTCGTCACGGACGATTTCCGCGTGCATGGGGCAGGTGTATTGCCTGTCTGGAACCGCTCCTATAGCGCGTTCCAAAGCCATTCCGCATTTGGGACACTCTCCCGCATGCTGAGACGAAACTTCCGGGTGCATCGGGCATGACCACATCGTGCTCACTTTTCATCTCCCTCAGATTTCAGTAGAACCAGGCGCTGTCCGTACCCAGACTGACAACGCCTTGTGTTGCTGTTCCGCTTAAGTATCGGTGCCGCGACCGGACTGACGAGCCAATAGACGGTTGACGATGTTATAAATTGGTACAAATACCAAACCGGTATAAACGCCAAACAGAAAACTCTCAACCAATCCCAGCAGGAACCCCCACCATGTCAGCCACTTGAACTGCGGCAGAATGAGCTCAAGGAATGCATGCATATGCAGGCTTTCGGGCACTATGAGGCCCCACGCGACGCACACGACAAAAGAAACAGCAGCCCAAAGCCCCAGGGATAAACAAACAACTCGCAATACCAACATTGTCCGCTCCAAATTGAACTTACTCTCCTGACCGTCCCTCGCGAGTAGCATAAACAAAGGCACGGGAACTCGAATCGTACGCCACGATGTCATATTCCGAAGGGTTCGGCCCCTCCATTCCGGGCGAGCCGACCACCATACCGGGTACGGCAAGGCCACGAATATTGTCAGGCTTATCTTCAACCAGTCCCAGGATAAGATCGGCAGGAACATGCCCTTCGACCCAATAGTCCCCAATGACCGCCGTGTGGCAAGAACCTAATTGGCGCGGCACCCCAAGGCGAGCCTGAACGGGCTGCGTGCTGTTGACGTTAACTGCCTCAACCTGGAGGCCAGATGCTTCCAGATGCTTGATCCACTTGACACAGCACATACAGGATGCCGTTTTATAGACGACAATATCCGCTTTTTCCGTCGACATCGCCGGTGCGCCGGGCCAGGTAATCAGTGCAATCAGCATCGCCGCCGCTGCACCGGTCGTCAATAACAACCAGGTCATATTCTTTTGCGTTTTTGTGGAACGTTTTGATTCAATCTTCGTATTCATGATCAGACCTCTCTATTCATTCATCAAAAAACAATATGCCTGTGCGAGTGCCTCACTCGCGACCTTCAACCTCCAACCAGCGAGCGCAAATGTCGTCAGACCAAAGGGATTGAAAATTAACTACCGTCGCCCGTATCTCCTGCAGTGCTACGAACCAAACTCAACCCGTATATAGGCTAACACTGCCTTGATGTCTTCTTCGGTCAAACCAGGATTCCCACCCTTTGGGGGCATAGCCATCATTGCTCCTGGCGTCTGAAAACCGTTGTTAATGTTTGCTTCGAGTTCCGCATCGGGTTTCGACAATGGGCCGTCATTCGCGGTGAAATCAGTCACCCCCGGGATCGCGCCCTGTCCTTTCGGACCGTGGCAGGCGATGCAAGTCTGACCATAGACCGCCTTGCCGGCGTCCACATTCGCGAGCTCCGACGATTCCTCAGCAAAGGCCAGAAAAGGTAAGAGCACTAAAGTTAGTACCAATAGATTGCGCATGCTAGTTGCTTCCTTGGAGAAATGCTAAAACGTCACGGGCTTCCTGGCCGGTTAGACCGGCTCGAACCCTCATATGTGCTACTGCTGCCCGCCACTGATCGTCACGCAGCTCTTTTGGATCGCGCATATTGTGGCACCGAGAGCAATTGTTCGCCCATGCCTGTGCGCCTCGTGCGAACTGCATCGGATCCGCCGCAGCGGTGACCGTACCTTCTGCCGCGACTGCCGCTTGTTGCGTCATTACAAGGCCCGAGCCGAGCGCACTGATGACAAACGTGGCGGCTAATGTATGTAGTAGTCGGTTGTTCATGTCCTGTCTCCTTTTCTAGTAGCCGTATGCAAGCTGAAGCATCAAGCGATCGTCGTCGGTAATTGCACCCGCGAGCCCGCTATTGAATTCGTATGCCAGTTTGATCACAGCGCTGGGCCCTATGAGGTAATTCACACCTACAGCCAACTGCTCCTGATTTTTGTCGGGATGCGGCGTCGTATAATCCGTGTACCGTAGAACGCCTTCCCATCTTTCCTGGCCAAATTTATGCGCGCCTTGCGCAAACCACGTTTCCCATTTACCACCTTCCGGCGCGATACTCTGAGCGGAGTCGCCGACGTCCTGCGAAATATATTCCGCACGCAAATCCAACTTTTTCCACTGATACAAGGCATCGAATCCGAACACGCTGTAGTCCCGTGTGGGGTCATCGTCAACCTCCAATCCACCGTCCACGGTAACCGCAGCATCACCGAACGCACCTGACATACCGATCTCTAAGCGGGGCATCGGCAGAAAAGAGACTCGGCCTCCAAAGACCTTCTCACCGTCTGCGTCACCTCCAAAACCTCCCGTATCGATTCCGTGGATTTCCCCGTCTTCGCCCTCAAGCACGGGGCCGTTGCCGATGAAGCCTGCATAGGTAACTTTGCGCTGGGTTCCGAAATTTACTCCGCCACGAACTTGCACTCCAACCTCAGAGGTTGGTGCGGCGCCATCGTGACCGAATCCCGGAGGAGCGGACGGCAGCTTGTTGATCCAGGACGGGTGAGAATTCTGGCGGAAGTTTCCAAGCGGGCTCAGGAATTTACCTGCCAGAAAGACCAGGTTGTCGTTGACAAAATAGTCAATAGTCGAGTACTCAAGCCCCACTTCGGTTTCGCCGTTCTCATCAAGTGCAAACTCGACTTCAGCCTCCCAGAGAATCCGGTCTTTCCACTGAAAATGAAACATCGGATTAAAATTGGCGGTAAATGCACTATTGCCGTTCTCAGGACTCACGAAGTCCGCGGATGCATACCCGGCCAGGTGGGTTGTTGAACTCGCAGTCTTCCACTCATTTCCTGCCTGGATCGCTCGCAAGCCAAGCTGTTTGTTCGCTGCAACCTCGCTGCGCAAAACCTCCATTTGTTCGGCAGAGTCTGTCACCTTCGCTTGCTTGAGTTCCTCACGTAGCTCGGCCAGCTGTTCTGCGAGTAGCTGCATTTTAGCCTCAAGTTCCGTGATCTTGCTGGCGTCCGTTTGCGCGAAAACCGGTGTTGCTATAATTAGCAGAGTCATCGCCGACATCGCCGTCATTTTCCATCGTTCCGTGCCTGTCATGGCATTCTCCGTATTGATTTGTAGTTACAAATTTGTTCGTTCGGGCGTCAATCCACTCAATAATTCCAGCAGGCGATCACCGACCAGCGGTTTCTCGATAACCTCCGCTGCTCCCGCCTTCAGAGCCTGAGCGGCGATATCCCGGTTGGAGGTGCTTGCGAGGACCACTATGGGGAGCTCGACACCCTGATGACGCAACAGCCGCAGAAAGGCCAGGCTACCCATACCGGGCAGGTTCGCCTCCGACAGCACACAACCGCACCTGCAGTCGTCCACGCCACTCGAATTCAGAAAACTTTCAGCACTCAGATAGCACGACACACGCCGGCCGTCATCGCCAAGCAGGGTCGTAAGCGCATCGTGAACAGTTTCGTCCGGATCGATGACATATACGATGTATTCTTCGCAGCTCACGTTGAATCACCCGCTTGAGGTTACTTAGGATGACTCAAATTATGCGTCGGTCCCTCAGGCCGAACCATTGGGACTGCCCCGTAGCGCGATGTGGCCAACCCGGAGTGCCTGCTGCAGACGGACGTTCTGGTCCGACTGGCAGCGCGTTAAAAAGTCCCACTTGCGAAGGACTGCGCGCAGTACAATGATGTACCGTCATTTTCAATGCTGCAAGCCATTGAAATTGGGAGAAATTCGAAAACTGCATTACCGGACAGGACGTCCAAATGCCGCGAAGCGCAGAGATGCGCAAGAACGGCATTGAAAATCGATATTGAAAGAGTCATGAGGGACTTTTTCAACAGACTGCTAGTCGGAAACGGAAAGCAGCTTTGCTTCAATTTTAATACGCACCAGATCCGCAAGCGTTCGCACACCGAGCTTTTTCATAATATTCGAACGATGCACCTCGATAGTCCGTTCACTGATGCCGAGATCGAAACCAATCACCTTACTCATGTCACCCGCAGCCACACGACCAAACACCTCCATTTCACGTTCACTCAGCGACGATAGACGATCGCGCATATCCTGACGATCCAGCACGACTTTTCGCTTGTTCTCGTTACGGTCAAGGGCCTCATTAATACGGTCCAGTAAATCCTGCTCTCGAAAAGGCTTGCGAATGAAGTCCAGGGCGCCGCGCCGCATCGCTTCAACCGCCATCGGGATATCTCCGTGCCCCGTTATGAATATAATCGGCAACAGGGAGCCGCGTTGAATGAGTTGCTCTTGCAAATCCAGCCCGGACATTCGCGGCATGCGGATGTCCAGAACCAAACATCCGCTCCAACTCACATCGAACTCGTCCAGAAATTCAATAGCCGAACTGAATAACCGATACGGCTGGTCGATGGTTTCGAGTAACAGCCCAAGACCTTCACGGACTCCTTCGTCATCGTCGACGATGAATACAGACCCATGCTCCCCCATGCTATTTCTCCTCTGGTGCCGGTGGCAGAGTAAAGAAAAATGTTGCCCCGCCGGATTCATTATTAAAATAATCCAGGTGCCCACCATGTGCCGTAATAATCGCGCGACTG
>CAYUOY010000178.1:0-7643 GCA_964446495.1 uncultured Woeseiaceae bacterium
ACCCGAGTCAGTGCCCGTACCTTGCTGTAGGACAGCTCACCCTCGGCAAAAGCCGAAGAAATGGCGGGCAGTACCTTCAGCGCATGGGCCACTCGCATTTTCTCTTTGGCCGTAATCAGGCTCAGATCACAACGCCACGCCAGCCACTCGGCACAGTTGTCGAGACCCCATCGCAGGAATCCACCGCGCTCGTCGAACTGCCTGACCAGCAGCAACAAATCGTAGGTCGCGGCATTAATACGAGCGGCACAGGAGACGATAGCGGAGTCGAGATCGTCGATGGAAATGAGGGGGATATTGGCTGAATCGGCAGGGCTCATGACACGTCCTTGTGAGGGAAAAAGTACCTGTATTATATACAGCAATACAGAAGATTTCAATGCAAAAACAACGAGTTATGGAGTTTCCAGAGACCGCTATGACTTCGTTCATTTCAATTTTGAAGGTGGTAGAAATGAAGCCCACGAATAGTGGGTGTCCCCATTTATGGCACTCTCCCCTAACCGGCATCCAAGTGTTGATCTATGTACAATCGCGCACAACTCTGAGTCGCTATCTATGGGGGAGCGCATGGCCTCAATCTGGGATGACTTGAAACGACGCAAGGTTGTCCGCGTGGCAATCGCCTATGTAGTCGTTAGCTGGCTGCTTATCCAGATAGCTGATGTAATCCTTGACAATATTGAGGCACCGGCGTGGGTGTTTCAGGCCATCCTGTTGCTGCTCGTTATCGGCTTTCCAGTGGCCATCATTCTTGCATGGGCCTTCGAACTCACGCCGGAAGGACTGAAGAAAGAAGTATCTGAAGGACCGTCAAAAAATACGGTTCCTTTAATCCTGTTTGTTCTGGCAGTGCTGATTTTCACCGGTGCAACATACTGGCTGCAGATGGGCGAAAAAGAAGCGGCGCCGCAGGCCGGCGAGACTCCGGAAATTGCGAAGGTCCGGCAATCCAATCCGGTATTGGCAGTACTTCCGTTCGCCAATATGTCGAGCTCAGTGGAAAACGGGTACGTCGCCGATGGGATGACGGAAGATGTCATCACACTACTGGCGCAATCACCGGGCATTGAGGTAATAGCGCGCAACTCAACATTCAAATACAAGAATCAGAGCCCTGATATCAGAGAAGTTGGCCGCGATCTTGGTGCCGACTATGTGGTCGAAGGCAGCATCCGGCCGCTTCAGGAGCGTATTCGGGTCACCGTGCAAGTGATCGAAGCAGGCTCGGGATCGCACATCTGGGCCGAGCAGTACGATCGCCCGCTGGCTGAATTTTTCGATGTACAAGACGAGGTCAGCCTTGGTGTCGCGGCGGCTGTCGGTGACGCAGTCTTCAGAGAGGAATACAATGCAGCCAATCGGTCGCGCACGGATAATCTCTCGGCGTGGGTGATGACCTCACGCGCAGATGTCATTTTCAATCTAACCGGACCAGCCGACGAAACGACCCATTCGTTAGCTCGTGATGCAGTGGCGCTCGATTCGGAGTACGCCCTCGCTCATGCCGTGCTGGGGCGTTCGTTGGCAGTGATTTCCATGTTTTACGGCTGGCCCGACAAGGAGGCGCTGCGGCCCGGGGCCACTGGCTACCGCAAAGAGGCGGAAGCCGAGGCGCGTCTCGCCGCAAGGCTGGCCCCGGATGATCCCAAAGTGCTGGCTTTCCAGGCGGTTACGCTGCTTTGGACCGGACATCCGGAGGAGGCGTTGTCTGCGGCAGAACGAGTGGTGAGAATCAGCCCCAGCTATGCCGAGGGTATTGCGTATTACGCCGATATCCTTATTCACAACGGACGCTCACGAGAAGCAATTGCCTATTTCGATAAGGCAATCAGACTTACCCCGGATGCACCGCAGCTGGGCTTTTATCAATTCCTGCGCGGCGAGGCGCTGATGCACCACGGAGACTTTGTGGCGGCGGAGGAGGCGCTGATCACGGCCAAACGGATCTACCAGATCGATTTCGACCCTATACTAATCTTGCTCGCTGGAACGCAACTCAGACTTGGGAAGACAGATCTTGCGAGATCGACCATGGAAAAGTCTGCAAGCGTGTCAGGGCTAACCATCGCTGACCTTCAGCGGATGATGGAGTTCTACTCGACAGACGGAGGGGGTGAGTATTTCAAATCCATTTGGACTGATCTGGAGAGCTTGTGACCGCATGTGGCCGCTTCCAGTTGACGACCACAAGGACTTCGTTCACTTCACCTAATTATCGATTTCTTTGGAGGTATAAATGAAAAGTGAGACCGTTAGTCGTTGGCTGGGCGTCGGCGCGAACTTTGGCGTCTTACTCGGGCTCTTTTTATTGTGGACAGAAATTAGCCAGAACAAGCAGATGACCAGAGTTGAACTCGGTGCTGGAATGACCGACTCCACTCA
The DNA here is from genome assembly GCA_964446495.1 of uncultured Woeseiaceae bacterium. GTDB lineage: Bacteria > Pseudomonadota > Gammaproteobacteria > Steroidobacterales > Woeseiaceae > JAADHU01. The sequence goes on from CAYUOY010000178.1 coordinate 2,386, forward strand.
GCAGGGTTGGCTTGGAGCAACCACCGACACAGTGTCCGAGGCCCTGTCTGTAGCCATTTATGAACCCGAGAAATTGACGAACCGACAGTTAGTAGTGCTTGACGCTCATATGAGAAGCAAAATGTCTACTGCATTTAGGATCGAGTTCCTGGTCAGAACCGGGATATTTGATCTAGAGATGGAATCCGCAGTTTGGTCTGTCGTTAGGAACGCGATGGGCAATGAGTTTGGCCGTGCCTGGTATGCCGTGAACAGAGCAAACCTACCGCCTGGTATTTCCGCTTCGATTGATCGCCATCTGTCAGATGTATCAGCAAATCAAAACAGGCAACGTCTTGACAAAATTGCGGCTGAATTGGGGACGTTGTCCCAATAGTGCAGGGGACTGACGGGCTGACAATGGTTGGGAACGGGGTTGGATCCAGCTAGAAACACGCTGTCGAGCGGTTGCCAAGCGTACGAAAGCAAAAGTCAGCGTGATACGATGCTGGCAGGTCGCAGATGACCGGGTCCTTGGGCCGGATTCGCCTTTTCCCCCGTATGATCGATTAATCCCACGACGGAGTTCAACATGAGTAAGTCATGCTACTTGATCGGAAATTACAAGCTAACGAATCCAGAGGCTTATCAACCTTATGTGCCGGCGGTTCTTGCCACCTTGGAGGCGCACGGAGCAAAGGTGGTGGTAGCCGACTATGAGAGTGAGCCGTTAGAAGGAGAGCCACAAAGCGTTACAGTTGTTCTGCGGTTCGACTCCAAATCAGCAGCACGTGCGTGGTACAACTCGCCCGAGTATCAGGAAATCATCTTGCTCCGAACCAACAATACGGAGGGGTTTGTTCTCTTTGCGGACGAGTTCACGATGCCCGTGTGATTTTCAGGGGTCTTTTTATTGCCGTTGTGGCTAGTGATTGCTTGTCCCACTTTGGCTACCAATGCGCCTACAGCGCCACCGTCTTTCCCACCGATTTTCCCGGTGTGGGTTCTTACACAGCGTGGGGCTAAAGCAGACGCTCCAGAACAAAAAAAGATACTCTATTCATGTCTCAGTTTGAATTTATTTTCGTCCTGATTTCTATCATCGCCGGGCTCGCGTTGGCGCAGCTGCTGTCCGGATTGGCGCGACCGCCGAGAAACTCCATCGGCCGAATAGACATTGCTCACGTCGCATTTTCGGCAGCGATTACAGTACTTCTCATAACAGTTTGGTGGGCAACATTTCGCTGGCAAGAATACGAAAACTGGACTTTCACTGAGTTTTTTATTCTTTGCGGTTATGTGTCTCTGTTCTACGTATTAGCGGTGATCCTTAACCCTTTGCGGGCTGCGGAAATACTTGAGTTCAAGCAGATTCGCACCAAGTTTTACGCGGTGTTTGCTTTCTACTGTGTGCTGGAACCTGTAGTTATTTATATTCGCGATGGTGAATTTTCGCCATGGTACGTGCCAATGATGATTCATCTCTTCGTGTTGTCGAGTCTGGGTATCTTCTTGCGTAAGGAGATGTTCGATCGGCTATTTTCTTTCTGGCTATTTTTCATAAATACTGCCTGGACGTTTTTTGCCCGATTCACCGGGTGACAGGTGACAGCTTATGGTAAGCGCTCGAAAAAAAGTCAGCGTGATACGATAGAAAAATACTGCTTTTAATCCAAAGCGGACGTCAATAGAGGATTACCCCAAAATGACCGAGCCGCAAATTATTCATTGGAAACGCCTTTCGGTGGAGGCCGCGGCTATCGTCGCCAGCATTCTGCTCGCATTCGCCATTGATGCCTTGTGGGACGAGCACAAAGACCGGCAATTTGAACAGGAGACACTCGTCGGCCTGGAAGTGGAATATGAAAATCACCGTGGGGCTATCGGCGGGCAGATCGAAATGCATAAGAAACTGCTCAGAGCCGTGGGTAATCTAATGAAGGGTTGTCAGTCAGGTAGCTACACTGCGGCTGACATGTCAGTGGACGACGCGATCTGGTGGTTGGGTATTCCAGTCACGACAGACCTGGGCTCGGGCGTCAGGGATTCGCTGATCAGCGCGGGGCGAATCGAGATATTGAGCAATCGAGAGCTTCGCTATGCGCTCTCCGAATGGGATAGCGTGCTCGACGAAGTGATCGACGGACAACTTTTCAGTCGTGATCTGGTACGCGAGAGCTTTATTCCATTGCTGGCACGCAAGGGAATCGCGGTGGCGCACGGCATGCACGACAAGGGGCTTTACCCGTGGCCTGTTACGACGCGCCCCATCTCATCCTTCGCTGACATGCAGGCGCAACTATTTGCGGACGATACGTTTTGCACAATGCTCGATTTTCGTTACGGCATGATGAGCCACACGCTGGTTGAATATGAGAATCTGATGCAGGCAATTGTGGATATTCTAGCCCTGATCCGTGATTCCTTAGCCGAGGCCGCGAGCTGAGCGTCTCCTCCTGGCTGCTTCCGGCCCTTCGATCTGCTAAATGTCCGATTCCGGCCTCAGGCAGGGTTGGCATCGGCCTGTTTGCCCGGCTGCGCATCGGCAAATTCCGGCATGGTCTGGCAGTGTTCATCAATGCTGACAATGGTCGGGAACGGGGCTAGATCCAGGTTGAATCGGCGTGCGTTGTAGACCTGGGGTATCAACCAGACGTCGGCCAGTGAGACGTGATCGGCAAATGAAAACTGACCGTCGGCGCTGCGTGAGCTGGCCAGTTGCTCGAATGCAGCGAGGCCTGCGCCCATCCATTTCTGGCACCACTGTTCTATGCCGGCATCGTCCTGGGAAAATTCGGACCGCAGGTGTTTCAGGACTCGCAGGTTTTGTAGCGGCTGTATTTCGCAGCCAATCGTGTGCAGCATCTCGCGAACCCTGGCCCGTTGGACAGGATCCGCAGGGAGCAGCGGAGGCTCAGGGTGTTGCTCCTCGAGATACTCGGCAATTGCCGGGGACTGGGCCAGCAAATTGCCACCGGTTTCCAGTACCGGTAACAGGCCCATCGGGTTGATGGCTTTAAACGCCTCGTCGTGTTGTTCCCCCAGGTTCAGCATAATCGCGGTTTGTTCGTGTTGCAGTTGTTTGAGGTTAAGGATTATGCGGATGCGGTAGGATGCGCTGCTGCGGTAGTAGCCGTAAAGCTTCATGATTCAATCCAGTCGTAGTAGAGGCCTAGCATAGCAATCTTCAGCCTCCGCGCGCATGTGTAAGCGCTGATTGTTACGGGAGCTTGCGGTAGACTGCCGACGTTAACAAATAATAGAGCCCACCACCCAGGAGTTCATGGTGAAAAAACTGCTATCGATATTGTTTCTCTCCAGCCTTTTCGCAGCGGCATTTGCGCAGGTGTCAGATACCCAAATGAAAGTACAGGCGGCAATGGAAAGTGCTTCCCGCCCCGAAGCTGATCTGAAACGAGACGGCAACCGCAAGCCTGTCGAGACGCTGGCGTTCTTCCAGCTTGAAGACGACATGCGGGTCCTCGAGTTGCTACCCGGCGGTGGCTGGTATACCCGCTTGCTGGCACCGACGTTGCGTGAAAACGGTGAGCTGTATGTCGCGATCGGTACCAACACCGTAGCGACCAGGCTGTTGACACAAGACGAGTTCAGTCATGTGAAATTGCTGGATATTGATGCAGAGATCGTTGGCGATGGTGAGTTTGGTACCAACAACATCGCCCCATTTTCATTCAATGTGGAAGACCTGGATCTGGTGGTCACGTTTCGCAATGTGCACAGTTTTACGGCGGCAGGTCGTGCGGCCATCAACGGTGCCTCTTTTGCTGCCCTGAAATCGGGTGGCTTGTATGGCGTCATTGATCACACGCGGCGTCACATGGAGCCACTGAATTACGAGGCCCGGCGCAGGGCCGATCCCGTTGAGATCATCAAGGAAGCTCTGGATGCCGGCTTCATGCTTGAAGGCTACAGCGATTTGCATTATCGACCGGATGATGAACTTCGTTACGAGGTCGGACGACGTACCGTAACCGGCAACACCGATCGGTTTACGCTGCTGTTTCGTAAGCCGTAAACTGATTACCCGCTGATGACCTGTTGAACGATTATGGATAAAATTTCCGGCGACTACGCGCTTTATCGGGACACGCTTTACGGTACGACGCCAGAGGCAACCTATGCCGGTGCTGTTTCGTTTATGCGACGGAAATATACGCGCGATCTCAAGGGCGTGGATCTCGTGGTCGCCGGTGTGCCGCTGGATACGGCAACCACTAACAGGCCGGGCGCACGCTTCGGACCGCGGGCCATTCGTGCGGCCTCAACCATCATGGCCTGGGAACGTCCGTATGGAATGGAGTTCGATCCATTCGACAAGCTCGCTGTGGTCGATTATGGCGATTGTATATTCGATTTTGGCCGACCCGAATCGGTGCCGGCCGCTATCGAGGAACACGCCAGTGTGATTATTGACCAGGGTCCCGGTCTTCTTTCACTGGGCGGCGATCACTTCGTGACCTATCCGCTATTGCAGGCGCATGCAAAAAAATTCGGAGCTCCTGTTTCCTTGCTGCATTTTGATGCACACAGCGATACCTGGGAGGACGAGGACGGCCGCATTGATCATGGCACCATGTTCTATCACGCGGCGAAGGAGGGGATCATCGACCCCGCCACCTCGGTACAGATTGGCCTGCGAACGCGCAACCCGGATACGATGGGATTCAATGTCCTCGATGGTCCCTGGGTTCAGGAAAATGGCGTCCAGGCGGTCATTGAAAAAACGCGGCAGATACTCGGTGATCGTCCTGTCTACCTCACCTTCGACATTGATTGTCTGGATCCAAGTTTTGCGCCCGGCACCGGCACACCGGTGTGCGGCGGCCTGAGTAGCTACCAGGCGATGAGCATCATTCGTGGCCTTTGTGGCATCAATCTTATCGGCATGGACCTGGTGGAAGTAGCACCGGCCTATGACGTCGGTGAAATCACGGCCCTGGCCGGCGCACATGTGGCGATGGAAATGATTTGTGTCTACGCAAGTCGACCGGGGGCCAAGTAAGAGCGCATCAGAAAGTCGGTGGCGTGCAAGCCGACACGATCACGCAGGTTTCATTGCCGGTGTTGCGAAAACGGTGCGGCAAGCGGCTGTTGAATCGATACGCATCGCCGGCTGAAAGTGTTTGCGTGTGTTCACCAACGGTGACTTCGAGACGTCCCTGAACAAGAATGCCCCCTTCTTCCGCAGCATGGCTTAGCATCGATTGCCCGGTGTCGGCACCCGGTTCGTAGCGTTCGTAAAGAAGTTGTAACTGGCT
>CAYUOY010000179.1:0-7546 GCA_964446495.1 uncultured Woeseiaceae bacterium
AGCCGATGTTGCCTTCCTGAATCAGGTCAAGAAACTGCAGGCCGCGATTCGTGTATTTCTTGGCGATGGAGATCACCAGTCGCAGGTTAGCCTCGACCATTTCCTTTTTCGCGCGGCGTGCTTTTGCTTCACCAATCGACATCTGCCGGTTGATTTCCTTGATCTCCGCGATCTGCAGATTGGTCAGCGTTTCAACCGCCAGGAGTTTACGTTGTGCGCGCAGCACATCGTCTTTTAGTCTTGATAGCGAAGAAGAATGCTTGCGCTTGGCGCGAATATGCTTCTCGATCCAGTTCAGATCGGTTTCGCTTTTCGGGAAGCTTGCCAGGAAGTCTTTCTTCGGCATGCCGGAATCGCGCACACAAATCTGCATCACCTGACGTTCCTGCACCCGCAATACGGATACCGAGCCACGCAGGTTGCGTACCAGTTTGTCCGTCAGTTTGGGTGACAGTTTGAGTTCCATGAGCTGATCCGCCAATTCGGTACGAATCTTCTGGGTTCGCTTGTCCTTGCTGCCGTGCTTTTCGAGTGCGGTTAATGCTCGATTGTACAAACGGCGGATTTTCTTGGAGCGTGCGGCGACTTCGGCCGGATCCGGCTCATTGTCGACGGGATCATCATCATCGTCGTCGTCCTTATTGTTCTTCTGATCGGCCTTATTGACCGGCGACTTGATGATGTCCGGTGCATTCGGGTCGATAAAGCCAACCACGAAATCCTGCATGCGGGTTTCGCCGGCGGCTACGGCGTCGTACACGCCGAGCAGCATTTCGATGGTAGGCGGAAAGTGGGCCATCTGATACTTGACCTGGTTCAGTCCGTCTTCGATGCGCTTGGCAATTTCGATTTCGCCCTGCCGCGTCAGCAATTCAACGGTGCCCATCTCACGCATGTACATGCGGACCGGATCGGTGGTACGACCAAATTCTGCATCCACGCTGGCCAGTGCGGCTTCCGCTTCTTCGGCCGCATCGTCGTCATTGGAGACGGCGGCGTCTGACAGCAGGATGGACTCGGCATCGGGCGCTTTTTCATGCACGGTGATACCCATATCGTTAATCATGTTAACGATGTCTTCAATCTGCTCGGGATCGACAATACCGCTCGGCAGGTGATCGTTGACCTCCGCGTACGTCAGGTAACCCTGTTCCTTGCCGCGGGCAATCAGGTCTTTTAATTGTTGGGCCGGCTGCTTGCTGCCGTCATTTGCTACTGCGCGTTTCTCGCTCAAGACGAATTGACCTCTGGGTAAAAAATGCAAACGAATAATTGTACGCTCTTGGTGGTGCTCAATCCATAGATATATGGGGTTTGCCGGGGCCTTTTCCAAGCTCCCTGAGTTCTTTCTTCTCATCCTCGGTCAGGGAGTCAAGTCTTTCTTTTTCAATAAGAAAATCGATTCGGTCCCGTGCGGCCATCCGGGCCAGTTGCAATAAACACTGCGCAAGCTCGGCCGCGGCATCGAATTCCTCATCAAAAGGGACTTCCGTCATGGCCAACTTGCCGAGATGCTGGCCATGCGGGTGATGGCGCCAGCGCTCCAGGAGGCCGGCGGTCGTGATATCGGGCTCGGCCTGCACGTTTTCAATCAGATCCCGCAATAATTCGGCGCCGGGACGATCCAGGTCGGTGAGCGACTCGATATCCAGGTTGGCGGCGGCCCGTGGATGATGCAGCAACAGCGTCATGGCTCTGCGCAGAACCGAGGGCTTACCTGAGGCTGCCCGACCTGTTACAGGCCGCTTGCGACCAGGCTCTGAATAGCGCGGTTTGGCGCGTTCATTGCTGCTGCCCTTCGCCAGTAGCGATTCCAGTTTGACAGCGGAAAGGCCGACGGACTCCGCCAGCGTCTCCAGCAGCAGCTCGTGATAGACCCCAGCGGGGACCTGCGCCAACAGCGGCCGGGCCAGTTCAGCCAATCGGGCGCGGCCGTCAACAGACTGCAGATCGATGTCGCTGGAAAGATGTTGCACCAGATAGTCCGACAAGGCGACACCTTCATTCAGCGCCTGGTCAAATGCAGCGGCTCCTTGTTCCTGAACGAAAGAATCCGGGTCCTGTTTGTCGGGTAGGAAAACGAACCGCACTTGCCGACCCTCCTGAATCAGGGGCAGTGTCACCTGCAACGCTCGCCAGGCCGCGTCCCGGCCAGCACGGTCGCCGTCGAAACAAAATATGACGTGATCCGTCAGGCGGAAGAGCCGTTGCAAGTGATCGTTGGTCGTTGCGGTGCCCAGCGTTGCCACCGAGAAATCGATGCCATTTCTGGCCAGCCCGACGACATCCATGTAACCCTCAACGACCACCAGTTGTTCGATGCTGCGCAGTTCCTGGCGTGCTTCGTACAGTCCGTATAGCTCACGACCCTTATGGAAAAGTACGGTCTCGGGCGAATTCAGGTATTTGGGTTCGTCGTCCCCAATGACGCGACCGCCAAACCCGATGCAGCGGCCACGGCTATCGCGAATGGGGAACATGATGCGACCGCGGAAGCGATCATAATGCCGGCCATTGTCCTTGCGGATGATCAGGCCGACGGCCAGGAGCCGCTCGATCATTTCGGGTGAGGTGCCAAATTTGTCGAGAACCCGGCTCCATCCCTCTGCTGCATACCCAATGCCGAAGCGCTTGGCGGTGGCACCGTCAATGCCACGTTGTTTTAAATAGGCTACGGCCACGCCGTCGTTTTTGAGCTCATTCTGAAAGTGCTGCTCGACACGCTGGGTCAGTTCATAGAGCTCATCGAATCGTTGCGCCGGTCGTTGACCTTCCTCATGCGGTACCTCGATGCCCATCATGCCGGCCAGGCTCTCCACCGCATCGACGAAGCTCATGTGGTCGTAGTCCATCAGGAAGCCCAGGGCAGTGCCATGGGCGCCGCAACCAAAGCAATGATAGAAGCCCTTGGTCGGGCTTACCGTAAAGGAGGGGGTTTTCTCGTCGTGAAAAGGACAGACGGCTTTGAATTCGCGACCCGCTTTTCGCAGTGGAATGCGCCGGCCGAGCACCTCAACAATATCGGCGCGGGCAATCAGATCATCAATAAAGTGCTGGGGTATCCGGCCGCTCATGCCAGCCGGGCTTTGACCTTGCTGCTGGCGACGCCGATGTCAGCCCGGCCTTCGGCCTTTTGCTTGATGAGGCCCATCACCTTACCCATATCGCGCATACTTTCAGCGCCGGTCGCGGCGATGATCTCATCGATCATCTGGTCAAGTTCCGACTCTGACATTTGCTCGGGCAGATAGGCCTCGAGGACAACTATCTCATCCGATTCAATTTTGGCCAGGTCTTCGCGCCCACCATCCCGGAACTGGGTAACGGAGTCATGGCGCTGTTTGACCATCTTGTTCAAAACGACCAGCGTCGCCGCATCGTCGAGCTCAATACGCTGGTCGATTTCGATTTGCTTGATCGCGGCCATGATAAGGCGTACCACTCTGAGCCGGTCTTTCTGACCTGACTTCATGGCGGCAATCATGTCTGCGCGGATTTGGGCTTTCAGTGTCATGACGAAGGGGTCACGAAAGGATCGAAACAGCGCCGCATCGCCTCAGGCAATGCGGCAGGAAACAGAATCAATAAAGACGTTTGCGCTTCGAGATGTCACGGGACATACGCTTCAGGTGACGTTTCACGGCGGCAGCTTTTTTGCGCTTCCGCTCTTGTGTGGGCTTCTCATAGAACTCGCGTCGGCGCAGTTCGGTCAGCACTCCGGCCTTTTCACAGGCGCGTTTGAAGCGACGCATCGCAGCGTCAAAATACTCGTTTTCTTTAAGGCGAACACTCGGCATGGGACTGTATTCATTCCGGTCAAATACAAAGAAACCCGGCACAAAGGCCGGGGCAAGACCGACCATGATATCGGGGTAAGCGGCGTTTTGCAAAGCAATACGCGATAATCTTACCGGTAGCGGGGACTGCCGGGGGTTGGGCGCTCCTGTATGATGCAGCGCCTATGCGTGTGCTGGGAATAGAAACGAGTTGTGATGAGACGGGGGTGGCCCTGTTTGATACCGAGCGGGGCCTGGTGGCTGAGGCGCTGCACTCCCAGGTGGACTTGCATGCCGTGTATGGCGGCGTCGTGCCGGAGATAGCCTCCAGAGACCACATTCGCCGGCTGTTGCCGCTGATCCGGGAGGTTCTTGCCGATGCCGGCCTTGCCCGAGCCGATGCCATTGCGTACACGGCGGGGCCTGGGCTGGTGGGCGCGCTGATGGTTGGCAGCGGCCTCGCCAACGGTCTTGCGCTGGCCTGGAAATGCCCGTTGATCCCCATCCATCATCTGGAGGGCCACCTGCTGGCACCGATGCTTGAGTCGGAGGCACCGAAATTTCCGTTTATTGCCTTACTGGTCTCGGGCGGACATACGATGCTTGTTTCCGTACAGACGCTTGGTCAATACCGGATTCTGGGCAGCACGCTCGATGATGCGGTTGGCGAGGCTTTCGACAAGACCGCGAAGCTTCTTGGCCTTGGTTACCCGGGCGGGCCAGCCCTGGCGCGTCTCGCGGAGAGTGGCAATGAATCCGCGTATGACCTGCCGCGACCGATGCTTCACAAACCGGGCGCTGATTTCAGTTTTAGCGGCCTGAAAACGGCGGTGATGCTGGTCGTGCGCAAGGCCGAAGCGGAGGGCTCGCTGGAGCCGTTGAAAGCCGATATTGCCGCTTCGTTTCAGTGTGCCGCGGTCGATACCCTCATTGCCAGGACGCTGAAGGTGGCGGCTGCCGAAGGCGCGACGACGATCGTGGTCGCCGGTGGGGTTGGTGCCAACAAGAAACTCCGCAATGATCTGGTGGCAAAATTCGATGGGCGGGTCTTTTATCCGCGGCCGGAATTATGTACGGACAATGGTGCGATGATTGCCTTTGCCGGTGCCCTGCGACTTGCCAGCGCCGAGGATGCCGGCGCTATACAAGCGCGGGCACGATGGTCTTTAGAAACGCTGCGACCACCGGTCGCGGCCTGACAACCAGCAAACGGGGCTATATTCGATGGACACGATATTCCTGACCGCGTTGAAAGTCGAAACGACGATCGGTATCTGGGACTGGGAACGCAAAATAAAGCAGACGGTGGTGATCGACCTGGAGATGGGTACGGACATTCGAGATGCTGTCGAATCGGACGACATAAAGGACGCATTGAATTACAAACTGCTTGCCAAGCGAGTGCAGCAGTTTGTCGCTGATTCCAGCTTTCAATTAGTGGAGGCGCTAACGGGCAGGATTGCAGAGATTATTCTGGACGAATTTGACGTTCCCTGGGTACAGGTAAGAGTGAACAAAATAGGTGCGATTCGAAACGCCCGGGATGTTGGCGTCCAGATACGGCGCAGCCGCGACGAGTAATGGCGTGACCCGCGTCTACCTCAGCATCGGCAGCAATGTTGAACCGTTGCAACACATCGACCTTGCACTAACCGAGCTTGAGCTTCGTTTCGGAGATATTGATGTGTCGCCCGTCTATCGCAACAAAGCGGTCGGCTTCGTGGGCGATGACTTCCTGAATCTCGTGGTAGGAGTGAATACCGACAAAAGCGTCGAGGAACTCTGCCGGGAGATTGACGACATTCACGTTCTTGCTGAGCGCAAGCCAAAACGCCGCAAGCTGGTCTCGCGAACTCTGGATATCGATTTACTGCTGTATGGCCAGCTGATCACCGCGGGTCCGCCGTTGTCTTTGCCGCGTGTCGATGTACTGAAATATTCGTTCGCGTTGAAACCACTGGCAGATATCGCAGCGGATGAACGACATCCCGAGACGGGAAGAACCTATGCCGCGCATTGGGCGGAGATGGATCAGAACGAACACCCGTTGCAGCTGACAGAGATTGGCATCAGCGGGCTGAATTCAGACCAGATCGATGCAACCTGACGTACAAATACCCGCAGGTCTGCCCGTTCCGGACGCATTGAGTCGTGCTCACAGCGAGAAAACGGTGGAGTTCATCCAGCAGCAGATTGAAGCCGGTGGTGGCATGATAAGTATGGCGGAATTCATGCAACATGCGCTTTACGCGCCCGGCCTCGGTTACTACACGGCCGGCAACACAAAATTCGGTGAAGACGGCGATTTCGTAACAGCTCCCGAAATTTCACCCTTGTTTGGCCGCGTGCTGGCGACTCAGTGTCAGCCGGCGATCAATGACCTGAATGGCTCGATTCTCGAACTGGGCGCTGGCAGTGGAGTATTGGCGGTCAGTATGCTGAAAAAACTGGCCGAGCTTGATGCTTTGCCGGAGCGCTACCTGATCCTTGAGGTGTCGCCGGAATTGTGCGAGCGACAACAGTCAATAATCGCGCAGGAGATTCCGGAACTTGCAGCCATTGTGGAATGGATTGACGCGTTTCCCGCTAACTTCACAGGTGCAATCGTCGCTAACGAGGTTCTGGACGCGTTGCCGGTTGAACGATTCGTGCGTACAGACAACGGTGTTTTGCAACTGTGCGTTGGCTGTCAGGATGGAGAGTTTGTCTACCGGACAACCAGCGCGGCCAAGCCACTACGACAAGCCGTCACCAGGCTTGAGGATAAGATTGGCAGCCGGTTCGCAGTGGGCTACGTGTCCGAGGTGTCGCTCGGCCTGGACGGCTGGCTTGAGGATTTGCTGGAGGCTCTCGATGAGGGCCTGGTGTTTCTGTTCGACTACGGTGTTTCGCGGACAGAATACTATGCAGAGGAACGTGATCAGGGCTGGCTGCGATGTCACTTTCGGCATCACGCACACAATGAACCGCTGATATATCCGGGCATACAGGACATTACGACCTGGGTGGATTTTACGGCAGTGGCTGAGGCGGCTTTTGAGCAGGGCGCGGATATTGCGGGTTTTGTGACCCAGGCTCTATTCCTGATGAACGCCGGGCTGGAGAATGAGCTGATGGAATTCGGCTCGTTGCGACCGGCCGAACAGATTGAGTTGTCGAGGCAGATAAAACGGCTTACGTTGCCCGGTGAAATGGGCGAGAATTTCAAATGTATTGGCTTGCGCAAAGGGAATCTGCCGACTCCTGATGCGTTTGGATTCGGCGACCGGACTCACAGTCTATGAAACAGGAAGGGTATTTGTGACCTGGCTACAAACCATCGTTCTCGCCATTGTTCAGGGGCTGACAGAATTTCTGCCTATCTCAAGTTCCGGCCACCTCATTCTGGTGCCCAATATTGCGGGCTGGACGGATCAGGGGCTGGTTTTCGACGTGGCAGTCCATGTTGGATCGTTACTGGCGGTAGGAATTTATTTTCGCCACGACCTCGCGGGATTGATTCGCGGTGGTATCGGTTTACTGGGAGGGCGGGTCGAAAGCATTGAGTCGAGAATGGCACTGGGTATCGTGCTTGCCACGATACCGGCTGCCGTTGCAGGACTCCTGTTTGCTGGCTGGATTTCTGAAAACCTGCGCAGTCCAATGGTGGTTGCCACGACATTGGCTTTCTATGGGCTGTTAATGGCTGTGGCAGATCGCCTGGGTCGCAAGCAGCGAAACATGAGCAACATCACGCTGCGAGATGCATTGCTCATCGGCCTTGCCCAGGC
>CAYUOY010000180.1:0-7543 GCA_964446495.1 uncultured Woeseiaceae bacterium
CCTAGTCGTGCACGAATCTCGCGACGCGCCTCAATCAGCACGGTTTCTTTATCAAGACTCGCCAGGATTTCCTCTACTACCTGTTTCGGTCCACCGGGACCCCAGGACTTGCCCTTGGACAAGTACTCCGCGGCAATGCGGCCAACGACGTAGGTACTGTAATACGCCACCGCACCCTGCGCACCAGCGGTGAGGACAGTGGAAAGTCCCAGCGTGCCGACTTTCAATGCACTGGAGACAAAGTGCAACGCCCACACTGTTCCCATCAACGCCGCTGCTTCGGCCGCGATGACACTGGTCAGGGACCCCGCCTCCTTGCGACTCAGTGGCAAATCGTAAACCCGCGATAAGTGAATCACCATGCCGACATCGATAAAGGCGGCGGCAAACAGGTCGGCAATCGGTATCGGGTTAAAGGCCACCGCTATGCCTTTGGCCACACAGTAGGTACGAACCAGTTTATCGCCAATCTCTCGTCGCGCATTAAGCATGCGGCGACCAACCTGGTCACTGAGATCCGCTGCAAAAAGACTGGCATTCAGTGCCGCCAGTGTTTTTCCTTCCGCTTCAAATATGTCCCACAGCCGCAGTTTGAGGTTTTCGATGTCAGCACTTCGGGCGCGGGTCGAGGTCTGTTCCTGCCCATCGCCGGCGACCTCAATGACAGTGGCCGGTCGTGGCTCAGCCGCCACGGCAAGCACGTCGCGTGCCTGCACCATGCCTTCGGTTTTACGGCGAACAGAGGCCAGCAAGCCATCGATATCGTGCTGGGTGTAGAGATCGCTCTTGTTCAGCACAACGATGACCGGCCGACCCTCCTCAAGCAAGGTGTTCAGCGCGCTGCGTTCTGTTTCCGTAATGTCTCCATCCAGAACGAATATGACCAGGTCCGCACGATTGGCTACCTCCCTGGCCAGCGCTTCCCGGTCTTCGCCACCCGCCTCGTCCAGCCCTGGCGTATCAATCAGGAAAACGCCACCGGCTTCGACTTCAGACCATGGCTCCATCGACGATTTTCGCGTTTCGCCGTGCAAGGGGCTTACGGCAAACCGGGACTCTCCGATCAGGGCATTCAAGAGTGACGACTTGCCAGTGCTGACACGACCCAGTACAGCAATATGCAAGTGCCCGTGCTTGAGCCTGTCCAGCATCGCCTCCACTGCCGCATAATCGTGGACGAGCGACTCCCGAACGCCCTTGGGCAGACGAGTATCCTCGAGCAACTCGCGCAGGCTCTCCTTCGCCAGGGCCAGATGCGCGGAGCCGCCGTCCGCATCGGCTTCAGTCTTTGTCGGGCGCCTGGTCCAGGGCCATTTTGGCAACCTGGCGAACGCCCGCTTCAATATGCTCACCTATTGTGTCCTCAAATTCCTGTGCTGCCGCGTCAGGACTTAACTTACCGAGTTTTTGCAGCGTCACGATCAGACTTCGACCCAATGCATCGAAAATCAAGCCGTAAGCGACCGCGTGAACCAGACCGCCGGCAACGGTGCCGACACCGGGGAACGCTTTCAATCCGTTGCCGGCAACCGCGAGCGTGAGCGGCAGCGTTTTTCCGGCACGGCTTTGGCTCAATGACAGGAACTCCTCGATATCGAGATCGCGTGGCGCCGTGCCGTATAACCTGCAAAGCTCCTGCGTCATCGCGGTCCCGATATATCCCTGAATGATGATATCCGTTCCCGGGCTTACCGCCGCCATGGCTCCAATGACGGCCTTACGGGTTGAGTTGCGAACGATCTGTTGGGATCGCTGCTCTCTGTATTGAGCCTCCGCATGGGCCAGTTTTTCAGCCGCCAGCTCGAATACCGCCCGATCGCGCTTGGCATCAAGTGAGGCTCCGTCACGATTCAGCAGCTTGTTAATGGCGACAACCAGGACGCCGATATCGGCCGAACGGGTACGCTGTACAGGGCGCTCAGAGCCATTTCTCTGGCGCTCTATTACATCGACCTCGCCGCCAGCCGATACCGCCACAACACGATCACGATCCATCTCACTTCCCAGGTCGCTCAAATGGTCGAACAAGCGCTGCAAGAGCATGGCTTGTTCGTCCGGGCTGTACCGGTCCGACTTGTTCATGATCAAAACCAGCGGTTTGCCGAGCGCGAGCAACCATTCGATGGCGGTTTTCTCGCTACGGGTCAGGTCGCCGTCACAGACGAAAAGCACCACCTGCGAACGGCGCGCCTCTTCTTCCGCCAGCGCATCCAGTTCCGCAGCGACGCCCGCCGTTCCGGGAACATCGGTCAAAAGAATTTGCGTTCCGTTTTTGTTGTGCCATTGATAGTGGCGAATATCGAGCGTCGATCCGCCTGTTGCATCAATGCGCACATTGGCATCAGGTACCAGTGACTTGATAAGGGAGCTCTTCCCCGCGCTGATTTCGCCGAAAAAACACAGGTGTACCGACCCGGCCTCCTGCCGCGACGCGAGCTCGCGTAACTCGGCTTGTGCTCGCTCTGTATCGACGCCATCGCGATCGGCATCCCGCAAGCGGCTCGCAATCTCTTCGCTCGATAGTGGTCTGGCCTGTTTTGAAACCGGCGCAGGTGTCCTTTTTACAACCAGGCGCATCACGAGCCAGATGGCCGTGGATACCAGCGCCGCCATCATGGCCAGATACCCGTAAAGAAGCATCCGTGGCCCGGCGACCAGCCTGTCCCACACATTCAATGCGGACTCGGTGACGAACAGCAGCGCGGCAATCGCGATAATAAACAACAACAACAGCAGGAGACCGATAGCTGTTCTGACGAAGCGGTCCAGTTTCATAACTCAGAAGACTGCCCGAATTCAGGGTCGATAGATAGCGGCTGGCAACGCTTTGGAATCAGCCCGAAATCGGGCCTCCACACCGCCTTGAGGACCCCTCCCGATGCCCCCATGGGGGCTGACTTCGCCCAGTTGAATCGGGTGCTTATGGATATTCCGCCAGAAATCCCTCGTGATACGAAGGTGCTGCGAACACTCGGCGGCGGTCGGGTGGTCTAATCGACTGGTTGAGTCACGATCCCGGTTGCGACCTTGCTTACAACATAAAGCCAAGATCACGATCGACAAAGTTATCGAGATTCGGCGCGACCAGCGATAAATCCGCATCCTCAATGCCGAACCAGCGCGCCAACGTCGCCGCATACTGATCAGCGGACGTCGTGGGAATCATCCTGCCACCGCCCACATCGTCGTTGCCACCAATCTGCAACGACGGGTAACGGCCGTACATGTCGCCGTTAACGGCATCACCAATCACCATCTGAATCCCACCCCAGCCATGGTCGGTGCCATCACCATTTGAGGTCAGCGTACGACCGAAATCGGATTGGGTAAATGACGTGACCGAGTCAGCCATGCCCATCTCAACGGTTGCGTTGTAGAACGCGGTGAGGGCATCACTGACGCCACCGAGGAGACCGGGCTGGTTCATGTTCTGGTCATCATGCGAATCGAAACCGCCGGTCGCTACAAAGAATATCTGCCGCTGCATCTGGAGTTCGTCGCGCACATCGATGAGCCGCGCGATAGTCTGTAACTGCTGTCCCAATTGCGATTGCGGAAAAACAGTAGTGCGCATGGGTGCATTGTCGAGTGAGTTGCTCACCAGATCGGCGGACTCGATCGCGCGTTGCTGAATCTCGGCAAAACCGCGCTCGTAAATAGATTCGTAGTTGGCCGCGATAATATTGGCGAACGCATCGCGCTGCTGCAGAAACGGTGGAGTGTCGCCGAAGCCATCGAATTGAACGGGACCGCCGGGACCCATCACGTACGCAATGGTGTCGTCGGCCGACTGGAACAGGGAACTACCGAACAGCGATGCGTTGGTCGCCATTTCCTGCCCTGCGACGTTGACTCGAATCAGGTCAGCAACCCGACCCGCCCATCCCGTTTTGCTAACGCTCGCACCTTTGAGCGAGTGCCATTGATCCTGCTGATCATTGTGCGAAAACAATTGCGACGGCAATGATACCGATTTGTTCAGAAATTGGTCCTTGGTCGTGGGTTCCACCAATGGCCCCATATTGCTCAAAAGAGCAACGCGGTTACTGCCAAACAGGCCCTGCAGCCCCGTCATGGCCGGATGCATCCCATACTGGGCTCCATCCGGAGTCAAAGGACTAATCGGCAACAGGTCAGCTTGTGCAACCGCCAGGTTCTGTCGCGACGCGGCGTAGACGTTGTACTCGGCATTGCTTCTCGGCATCAGCATGTTGAATGAGTCATTGCCACCGAACAGAAACACACAGACCAGCGCTTTGTAATCATTGAACGGTGCGCTGACCCCGGCCGCTTGTGCAAACGTTATGCCTGGATGGCTGGCAAACGCGGCGGCGGCACCTGCCGAGCCTGCCTTGATGATTTGTCGTCGAGTGAAAACGGCCATACGGTTCTCCTAACGCTGGAACGCGTACTCAGGTGAAGAGACAACGAGGTAGATCGTTTCGGCGACGCGCAAGGCATCGGCATCAGGGTCATCGATCAGCGCCAGCATGCCGCCTATTTCCGTGCGCAGAACGTCTGAAATCTGCCCGGCCAGAAGCTTCCCGACCACCCGGTCGATTAGCGCCTCCGGGTCATCCGCAAGCAGCATCTCTTCGCTTATGTCGATGACGACATCGTCGTCCGTGAGGTCCGGGCTGGCCACGTTCTCCGAATTCGCCAGGAACGCCTGATAGAACATGTAATTGGTCACCAGCGTATTCTGATATTCCGTGGCAATTTCCAGTTCCGGGGCCACGAAATCATTGTTTCTAAACTCGCCCGGCGGTGAATAGAACGGACTAAAGGAGTTGAATACAGAGGGTGATTGTAGTGGCCCCTGTCCGAAGAAAATAACCGGTGGTATCTGCGCCAGTAATTGAAACCGACCGCTAACGGACGACCCATCGTAGGCGCGCCACAATTGCGTCAAACGCAGCAACGGCTCTTTGATCTTGCCATCGGGGTCCATGGCTAAGGCCGGTCGCGCCTCTTCGTCCAGAAGAATCGCTTTGACAACAGCACCAAGGTCACCACGTACGCCCTGACCGTTGTTATTGAACACGCCGGCGACGCGTGCCACATACGACGGCGACGGGTTACTCGTCACCAGGCGCTGAATCAGCCGGGTGGATATGAACGGCCCGACATTGGGGTGATTGAAAATGTTGTCGAGTGCCGCGGCAAGATCCTGATCCCCGGTCTGGCCGGCCGGAAGCACCACACCATTGAGCAAGCCCTTTGCACCCGTATCGTGATGGGACGGGTAAAGCTGCATCGGGGCCGTTTGATTGAAGGCATTCGGCTGTGCCGAATCGAAATCCGGTGCGCCGGCAAAATTCCACCCGGTGTACACGTGGGCAAAGCCCTCTATGATCGCCTGATCGTAAGTTGGAATCGGCAGACCCTGTGCATCCCGCACCTCGGTGCCATCAAGATTCAACTCAACCAGACCAATGGAGAACAACTGCATTGCCTCGCGCGCGAAATTCTCATCCGGCCGAATGTTGGATGCGGGATCCGGTTTCTCGTTGCCCAGCATACTCAGGTAGATACCCATAGCCGGATGCAACGCCACCTCTTCGAGCAATTGGCGGTAATTTCCGAGGGCATTTCTCGCCAGCAGATCGTGGTAATCGGCCAGTGAAAACGGCAAGTTTCCCAGCGCACCAACCTGCGACACAACCATGATTTCAGACAGGGCAAACGCGACGCGCTGGCGCAACTGATCGTCGCCATTCACGACATTGCGAAACCAGATATCGACACGATCGGGTTGCAGCTGAAACGGAAACTGCGGTGGTGGGACACTCCTCAAGTGCGGCAACTGCAGTGAAGCCGGTTGCTGCAACTGTTGATCGATCCAGCCCTCGACTCCCAAACTGATAACCAGTTGCGACTCGTTCTCAGTGGCACCGAAACTTGCCTGATTCAGAAACTGCACGGCTTCCACCGTCGTGATGGCCGGTGGTGGAGGTGGAGGGGGAGGGGGTGGCGGTGAAGTGCTGCCGCTCGATGATCCGCCACAAGCGGACAGAGCCACCATTAGTGACAGAGCAATCGAAACCAGCTTCATTCGTGCCATTGTGCGCCCCGCAAACCAATTATCCCGTATTCTAGCGCCTGTCCGCCGGCCAACACAGCGAACTGCGACTCAATCCCGAGTTACAACATCAGTATTTGAGTTTATTTCGACAATAACGTTCCTCTCCCGAAACGGTTGACGACATGAGCGCCAGTTGATCACGACTTATGTCAAATGTAGCCACGACTGGTGACCACCTATATAAGACAGATGCGTGTAAACGGTGTTTGGATGAGATACCTGCTTAGGCGCGCGGATGGATTTGCTCGTATTTGACGGATTTCCAGAGTCGCTCGACAAACACATCGCCGCGCCGGCAGCCTTTGCCATCGACGAGGTTTCTCAGCAAATACAGATACACCGGGGCGCTAAACCGGAAATCCCTTACTGCGTGCCGCTCCCTGGTTCTAAGTGGACATAGCCGTTTTTGTAGTCGATTGTTAGTATGAAATGCTTCAATATGTCGTGTCCAAGAATGCCCTGAGCTTTCCGTTGACGTCTCTGGACCTTGGTTCCGTTCAGCCTGGTCTTGCGGAAAAACTCGATATCTTCACCTTCTGCCGGCACTAAAATACTTGCATTTTCGATTTCGAAGTCTCCGAGGGACATTACCGGGAGGTTGAAGCGTTGCATTTTGCCACTAGAAACCACGCCCCTGGCTTCTCCGTCAATACTTTCATATTGATCCAGCCAACGTAGGCTCTTGACAAGTTTTCGATCCAACAGGACGCCACCGGTAAATCCAGTATCGAGCAGCAACCAAACGTCTTTTTCATCGTTGAGTCGAACTTTTACGATGGGCGAATTACCGGTCGGGTCTTTCCTGGAGTCAACATTCCTGATTTTCTTTAGCTCGATGGTTTCCCGCGACATCGCTCGCATTCGTTGGTTCGGGTAGTCGATCTGAAAGATTAGTAGCTTCAAGAAGCCGGCGCCCAAGATTATCTGATTCTCGGCTGGACCGATGTTGGTCTCAGTAAGGTCGGAAAATTTCAATTCAGTTCCGAATATCTTTACCGGAATTTCCTTGTACGTGTCCCGAAAGGCCGAGCCAAATGCTCCGTATATCTTTATCTCCTTGCCCTTTGGGAACGAGAGGTCGTTTGCCTCAAGGAATCGCGCATTAATCCCGTTGATGCCGGCGCCCGTATCTATCAGTGCATAGCCGGGAATCCCTGATATCTCTGTTTCTACAAACAGATGTCTGTCATGGAGCAGAATATCTACCCACGGAGTCACCTGAGCGCTGACCGATTGGCCGATTATAAGAAGACCGGTCGTCACCAGCCAAACCCGAATTTCATGTCTCGCTGATTTAGGTCGCGAATTAATCAATCGTTCCCCCCAATGCCTCAATTTTAGTATACCTAGGGAAGCTCTGATTTATTCAGAAGAAGTAAATTGGGTGCGGGAGTTTGAATTTGCGGGGTCGCGCGTCAGGTCGCGCTCCTACAGGAGTTCCTTGTAGGAGCGCGACCT
>CAYUOY010000181.1:0-7514 GCA_964446495.1 uncultured Woeseiaceae bacterium
AGAAGGCTCTTGTGGCGGCGACAAAGGCGACAAAGACGCTGAAGGCAGTTGTGGCGACGACAAAGGCGCTGAAGGCAAATGTGGCGAAGGCAAGTGCGGCGGATCTGTATAAGATCCCAAGCCTGGCTTAAGCCGAAGAGCCCGTGGGAAACCACGGGCTTTTTTTGCCTGCGCAAACCCAATCTTTCCAAATTAATCAGATTTGAAGGCGGTTGAAAGCATCGCCAATTGCTATGCTGTCGATCGATGTAGACACGGATAAACCATGAGCAAGAAGAATCAACGATGTGCCTGGGCTGAGGGCCTTAACCCTGCCTATATCGAATACCACGATACCGAGTGGGGCGTGCCGGTGACTGACGACCGTACCCAATTCGAGTTCCTGATTCTCGAAGGAGCACAGGCGGGTCTAAGCTGGTCCACGATACTGAACAAGCGGGCTGGCTATCGAAAATGTTTTGCCGAATTCGATGTGGAGAAAGTAGCACGTTTTACACAAAAACGAATCGACAAGATTTTGCTGGACCCGGGTATTGTGCGAAACAAGCTCAAGGTACATTCGGCGGTAACGAACGCACAGGCGTTCCTAAGGGTGCAGGAAGAGTTCGACGGCTTCAACAACTACATTTGGGGCTTCGTGGACGGAAAACCGAAACAAAACAACTTCAAGACAAACGCCGAAATCCCCGCGACATCATCCGAGTCTGACGCAATGAGTAAAGACATGAAAAAACGTGGCTTCAAGTTTGTCGGCAGCACGATCTTGTACGCGCACATGCAAGCCACAGGCATGGTTAATGATCACGCTACCAGCTGCTTTCGATACCGAATCTGCAAGGCGCTTGCAAAAAAATAGAGAGAAGGTAGCAATCCGTCGGTCACATGTGTTTACGCTCAGCAAAAGAGAAGAAGATGTTTTCGGTCAGAGCAAAAACTGAAAAAGGGGGCTGAACCGATGGAAAGAATGGCAATTCGGTTTTGGCAGCCCTCACGGCAAATCCTCTTTATTTCGATTTCAATTCGACGATTGACTCAACTCTATGCGACAGCCGATCGATTGCTTGCGCGGCGAGCTCAATTTGTTCTGGCACCAGGGCGTAGTCCCGTTGCTCTATCGTCTCGCGCACGCCGGGGATAGTTTTTACGCCGTAGCCCGTATAAAAGCCCGGCGCATAGATGTAGTGCTTGTACCAGCTTCGCCCCGTTAGCCCTTCTTTCCGTGTCAGCAATTGTTCGCTGCTGTAAAGCAATCTGTTGATCTCGACGGAGGAGTTGGCACCCACAGTGACGGCATCATCATAGGCCCTCGCCGCTTCCTCAAGTCGTTCCAGCGCGTTCTTCAAAGGTGCAAAATTAAAATGTGGTACTGAGTTTTGACGTTGTGGAGGACCCAATGTCTTGGTGGGGTCCAGTGCCGCCGCGTAGACACCATCGTCGATCAACCTGTTTCTCTTCTTTGTCTCCTTGCGTTCGTTATCTGCCAGATCTTCTATTTCAGCGACATACAAACCAATGTTATCGGCGAGCCCCTTAAACTCGAAGGGCAACCTGGGTGCATTGGCCAAGCGTAATGTTGCTCGTCCTGCGACCTGGGCCAGAGCTTCGCCGTAGATGAGCCCTGGATCCCTCCAGGTCGAGTAGTGCTCGTAGGTGTCGTACAAAGTGTGGTAACTGCCACCTGCTCCTTCGCCACCAAATCCCAGGTTCGCAGACGCAATGCCCAGGTGCTGCAGAAACGGAGTGTAGTCAGAGCCCGAACCCATTGGGTAAATCCGCAGGTCATTCCGGTTGTCAGCATCCTCTTGTTCCTGCTCTGTTTTCGCATTGAGTTTCAGGAAGGCACGACGGCGTTCTTTCAGTGAGAGATCCATGCGCGGATCGCGAACGTCTTCCATGATTTGATTGAAGAATCGTTCCAGCGAGTGGCTGCCGCCGATATTCACGAAACCGCGGCCGTTGCCGTCAGTATTCAGGTAGGCGACCGTGTGCTGCTGGAGTTCCTCGGCATGATGCTCGGCCCATTCCGTTGAACCTATGAGCCCGGGTTCCTCCGCATCCCAGGCCGCATAAATGATCGTGCGTGCGGGCGGATGACCCGTTGTAGCCAATTCTCCCACGGCGCGAGCTTCGGCGAGCAGGGCCACTAAACCAGATAGCGGGTCGGCAGCACCATGATTCCAGCCATCGTGGTGATTGCCACGTATGACCCATTCATCCGGAAACTGGCTGCCCTTCAGCGTTGCAATCACGTTGTAGGCCGTAACCAGTTCCCAGTCAAAAGCGACCTTGAGACGGACTCGTGCCGGGCCCGGGCCCATGTGGTAGGTGATAGGCAATCCACCCCTCCACTCTGGCGGAACCACGGATCCGTCCATTGCAGCCAGTAGAGGCAATGCGTCACGTTCGGATATGGGTAGCACGGGAATCCTGGTTATCGTTCCCGCATCCTCAATTTTCAGTCGCTTCGCCTGCTTCGTGGCGCCGATGCCCGGTGTCAGGACATCGCCCGGGTACGTCGGCATGTCCATTACCGATCCACGTTGCACTGCGCTGGCATGTTTGAACGGCCCTTTGGGATAAACGTCGCCCGCACCGTAACCATCGTCGCCTGGGTCTGAATAAATTATGGTGCCAATGGCACCCATTTCACCTGCCAACTTCGGCTTGATGCCACGCCAAGACTTACCGTATTTGGCGATAGCAATCTTTCCTTCAACGTCAATGCCGTGTCGTTCCAGGATTTCATAATCCTCAGGCCGGCCGTAGTTGACGAATACAAGTTCGCCCTCGACATCGCCATCTACCGAGAATGCGTTATACGGCGGCAAGAGTTCGTCTCTTACCGCGGTGCTGGCGTCCTCTGGTAGCGTGTCCTCGCTTAGAGATGCGGTAAACGTTGTCGGTGCAATTAATTGCAATTCCCGGGTTATCGGTATGGGTAGCAGAATTTCGTATTCCGCAATTTCAACGTCGTAGCCCCAGGATCTGAACAATCCGGCAACAAAATCTGCGTTCTCTTTTCCCGCAGTAGACCCGACATGATGTGGCCGGGCCGACATATGGCGCAGCCATCCATCCATATCGCGCCGATTCAAACCGGCATCGAAATTCGATTCAAGCTCTCGCTGCGCTGTCGATTCTGTCCCGTCAAAACCCATAATCTGGCCAGCATGAACAATGCCGGCAACGCCGCAAACAAACAGCGCAAAAATCCAATATCGCATGTTATTTCTCCTTACTCGAATATCCATCTGCCCCAGCTGCAAAAAAGCTTGAGGCTGAAATCGTAGATAAAGCATTCTTTGCGACTAGGCACTTACTGCGACGGGTCCCGCAACAAGCGCTCGGAGTTCCTCGAGGGCTCGTTTGTCCCTGACACTGAAATCCGAGCCTGTTCGCAGCATCGGATTTTTGGCCGCGCGGCAATATTTACAGATGCGCAGTAGCATACTCATATAAGACGTTCGGGCGGATCAATTCCGCAGGTTCCGGAACTTGTGGCGTTGTCGGGAAGTGATTGGCCACTAACATCACACGATCATTGAACAAACTCTCTGGATAGTTCAAATCGGCATCGGCGTCTTAAAAGAAGATGGAACGATATGGTGATAAGCCTGCGCGGCGCCGTCCGATCCGTGGTGGTCATTAGATTCAGAGCGTATCGGCAATCCATAGAACAGGCGTCGGTGGGAAACGGGCAAAAACGTCTTGTGGCAGCAGGCGTGCATGGAAGTCTATTTCGGGCTGGCCCGATGAGAAGTGAGCTAGTCAGCCCCCTCGGTGGTCGTATATTTGTCACAAAGGGGCAGTCATTCTTCCTACATTCGATGCACCTTACTTCTCGCCAAAATTCCACCAGGTGAAGCCCCAGCGACCATGTTCACCGTCTTGAATAGGGGAAACGACAGCCAGTGTGCCATCCGCTAAAAACATGACTGGAATATATTCACCCGCCGGGGTCGGCGTCATTGTCTCTGTATTCTCCAACCAGGCAGAAATGGTAAACAGGTCGGAGGTCTGCACTTTCAGTCGCGAATTGGTTTCCGCTGATATGTCAATGAGGGCGGTTCTCGCAGACAAATTGTGGCCGTCTTTGACGAACCAAGTTGCCGCTAGTTTTCCGCCAGGTCCAGCAACCATGTAGGGGAAAAATGCGATCCCTTTCTCGTGTGTTACGTCGTGTATTTGCCACGATTGACCGTAGTCAGTGGACCTGCCCAGTTTTATGACTTGCCCTTCACTCCATAAATGCCAGAGATCGTGTTCGTTGCCCCAGGCTAGCGGTTCTACCCAGCGCCGCACTGTTTGCGGACCACTGAGTGTGCGATCCCAGGACAAACTGGCCGGAGGCGGGCGTTTTATCCAGCTTACACCGTTGTCGCTGCTGGTCGCGATCAGGTCGACTGCAGCATCGTATTTGTTGGCGGATGCCGATATCGGTGAAATACGCACAGCAATTTCTCCTTGTGGCCCAATTGCCATGTGGCTTGAACCGCCAGCAAAGTGGATTGGCTCCTGCTCCGACCAACTCCCGCCAGAATTTTCACTGACACTGTGTCGTACGCCACTTCCATCGTTCCAGATCACATGCACTATTCCGTTCGGTGCAATAGAAATCCACGGCCGGTCATCAAAGCGCGTCGTAGATAGCATCTGCCATTGCCAGGTTGCGCCAACATCACGGCTAATGCCCACCGCAATATGTGTTCCCTCGCGTGTCTCGCGATTGAATCCCATGGAGAGAAAATACAAGGTACCGTCCGGGCCAGCCGCAAGGTCGACATCTGAGTTTCCTTGTGCGCCATCAGATGTCGTGCCGACATCGACACGATCCCATGATTCACCGTCGTCGTCGCTTCTCCACAGTAGAGGTGGTGCGGTCCAGTCGGTGCCGGTTATCTGAGATGCATAACCCGCGACAAATAGTGCACCGCTTTCATGCCGCACTATCATTGGTTCGCGGGCAAGCGAATCCAGATGATCGTTGCGCGAGATCAGGCGCAGCCCGTTATCAGCAGCAGCAGGGTGCGCCTGCAAAACACCCACCACAAAAAGGGACACTGCAACCACAATATGTAGAGAACTTTTCACTATACTGAATATCAACAATAACCATTTCATGGCCGGATAGTAGCAAATGACACGGCGGGCGCTAGTCGCTGGTCGAGCTGAATCGTAACAGCACGACTGGCTGGATGAATATGATTGAATTTTATTTGCGCGTGACGTGAGGGTTTTGGGACGGATACCGTCTTCCATGACGGGGCGATTGAATATTGGTGAGAGGCGGTGCTTATGTATTGGCGGAAGCGGTGAAAAAGAATCCCAAAAGCAGGCCAAATACTGGTTCGGCATCGGCGATTTATCGTGTGTTCCTGGAGAACGAGGGGTCGATAAAGGGGCTTCTGCGTCGCTTTCTTTACAAGCAAGAGGATATTGATGAGATAGCGCAGGAGACTTTCTTGCGAGCATATGCAACGACTCTAGGCCGCCAAATTGATTCGCCCAAAGCTTACATTTTCAGAGTTGCGCGGAATCTTGCCTATGATGAACTGTCACGAAAAACACGAAAATTAACCGATTACCTCGAAGAAGCGGCCAAAGGATGTGAGTCGACCAGCGCGACGCTAGAGGATGAGGTCATTGGGCATCAACAAATACAGTTGTATTTCGATGCTATCGCAGAGTTGCCGCCACAATGCCGGAAAGTATTCCTAATGCGGAAAGTTCAAGCGCTGCCGCACAAGGTCATTGCTAAAAAGTTGGGCATAACCACAAGCGCGGTCGAGAAGCATATTGCACGCGGTGCCATCGGCTGCAAACAGTACTTGGAAAATTGTACGAAATCGATTGGCTGCGATGAACTCAGCAGTTCAAAAAACACTGCGAATGAAGCGGCGTTACAAGGAAAGAATCATGTTTAGATCACCGGACACCACTGGGCATCGCGGTTCAGTGGTGGAACTACCAGTGAGCAAGTCCATAGACATACAGGCTGCCGAATGGTTGGCCAAGCTTGATGGTGACTCGCCTGACGCGGATGATCTGCGCGCTTTCAAGCTATGGATAGGCGAGGACCCGGCGAATCGTCGGGCGTTCGAAGGAATGATCGAAATCTGGGGTGAGATGAACATACTCACACAAACGCTGTTGCCGAGCGCGGTAAGCGTGCCGCAATCAATGCTCGAGTCACGTCAAGGTTTATCGCGTCGTCCCGCGCGGGGCCATGCGGCGGTGTTGGCGGCAGTAGTTGTTGGGCTGGTTCTTGCAGTGAAGTTTTTCGGGGTGTTCGATGTGCCTGCTCCTGCACCGGTTACCTACGCTACTTCAGTGGGTGAGCAAAAAACTGTTACCTTACCTGATGGTTCGACGGTGCTACTTAATACCAATACTCGTTTGGAAGTTTCCTACACGGATAGACGGCGCCGACTCTCACTGATGCGCGGCGAGGCGCACTTCGAGGTTGTCCATAATTCACAGCGGCCTTTTGAGGTGTCAGCGGGAAAAGGTCTCGTACGCGCGCTCGGGACCGCATTCACCGTTCACATCCGGAAGGTCGATATAGAAGTGATCGTAACCGAAGGCATTATTGAACTGGACAGAGCAGAAATGCCGGACGGTGAGCTGGTGAATATGACCGGCAAGCCAGCATCGGCGCAACTTTCGGTTGGTAGTAGTAAAGTGGCAGCGACCGAACTCGCTGTGCCATTTACCGTAGGTATCGAAATCAAGGCCGGACAGAAATTTGTGTACGACCGTGAAGTTCTCGATATGGTGAAGTTAATCGTTGCCGATAAAATCGAGGAAGAGCTCTCCTGGCGTCAAGGGATGTTGGTATTCAAGAGTGAGCCATTGGAGAAGGTGGTCGAGGAGGTCAGTCGGTACACCTCGCTTAAAATCGTGATTCCGCAACGCGACGCTCGCGAGCTTCTGGTTGGCGGAATATTTAGTGTCGGCGATACGGAATCGTTGTTTGAGGCTTTGCGCGAGAGTTTTGATATTAACGTGGAGCTGGCCCCGGACGGGGTGGTTTATCTTATTTCCGGTGACAAGCGGGATCGCTAGTTTGTCGCCTCTGTTTTGAAAATTCAAAAATCATATCAAATTATTTTTAGCAGCCAACTGTGGGTATTCGGCTCGATCATGTTAGCCCTGTTACGATCGGTGAAAAAATGCCTTCGGCGTACAAGATCACTGATTTGTAGGAAAGCTGAGGCCAGACATTTTGATCGTCTGGTCGTATTGCTTCTTTGTAGCGGTCTCATGGCAAACAGCCATGCGGAAGATGTTCAGTCTTACACCTTCGACATACCGTCGCTGAAAGTTGAAGAGGCATTGAGCAAGTTGGCAACACGAACGACACGCCAGTTGTTGTTTTCCTATAAATTGGTTGATTCTCGTGTCTCGACTGCTGTTTCAGGCAATTACACGGCAGCAGAGGCCCTGGATGTTTTGCTTGAAGGCACGAACCTTTCCGGTCGTATAACGGAGCGCGGCGTCATTATTATTCGAAG
>CAYUOY010000182.1:0-7477 GCA_964446495.1 uncultured Woeseiaceae bacterium
CACGCAGTCAGCCTCTGGCAGCCCCGTATCTTGTGGCCTATAAACGACATGAACCAGGTAGATGTTTATTCGCTAACGTCGTTTGATCTTCGCCAACGGCTTCCATACCTTCGGGTGGCTTTCTGTAGCCACAAGCCCAAGAGATAGGACTTGTCGGACTTTCGCTAACAAAAATGGGGCGAATCGTCAGTGTCTGTCCCATCAGTGTCGAGTTCACGTAATTCCCAAATTCCACGTGCATAGCGCCGTCAATGACCTCAACCTTTTTGACGTAGTTCCCTATTAGATGTCTCGGCGCGGGAACTCCTGCCTCATCATTGTTAGCGGGGAACCGTCCCCGATCTTTGTAGTAATCCCTGATCGATGCTTTTAGTTCCCCGGTGATCGAGAACGCCTCAACCACCTGCGCCCTGATTGTGTAGACCTGATAAGCAGGAATCGCAATCGATGCGAGGATCCCGATAATCGCCACAACGATCATCAGTTCAATTAACGTAAATCCTTTCTGATTCATAACGCCACCTAAATAACAGAGCCCATTTTGAAAATTGGTAAGTACATCGCCACTACCAGAGTTGCAACAAACAGATAGAGTGCGATCTTGAGAATCAATGAGAATCGGTCTCTCGCTTCAACGAGAGCAAGAACCATATTGCCGATGTGCTCATCACATTGATGGATGATCTCGGCGTCAAAATTTCCGAGCTTGGAAGCAACACCCAATTCGGTAATAACGGGTAGCTGCGGGAAGCCGCCTTCACCGCTGCCCAAAGAATCATAGGCCAGTCCCTCAGGTTGATTAGCTGCTGATGCGGCGTCAGCTACAGCTTGTCGCGGATCGACACCACTCTCCCTAAGTATTCGCGTGTAATTGAGGAACAGGCCGAGATTGTAAGACTCAGCGATCTTCCCGATTATTGGCGCCCAAGATGGCCAGCGAGGTAACGGCGTAAGCTGCTGAATGCGTCGATGAAATTGCGTGACGACGAAGACGACTAGACCAACGACCAAAGCAAGCGCAATAGCGAATAATGGGATTCCGAATCCACCAAATGCGAACACCGCCTGTGTCAGTTCCGGTAACGGAGCACCAAATTGCGAAAACATACTTTCAAATGAAGGAATTACAGACGTGGCAAATATTATCGCGACGACGAGTGCGACCGCCGACACTCCAGCCAGGTACCAGACCAAACCAACAACGCCCGCCCAATACGTTTCAAACACCACTTTGCTTTGCTGAACGTACGCCACGAATTCACGGAAAAACGTATTTTTCGATCCTGAAACAGAAGGCAACAGCGCTGCCATCGCGCGATAGGGATTGGGACCGAGGCGCGGGCCGTCATCTGATGATCCAGCCAACAGGCTGCGCAAATACTCTATGTCCTGTGAGTATTGCGGTGGACTGGCTTCGGATAATTTCTGCAACGCTGGTTCAAGCTGCTCGTCCGCGAGCAACCCTGAAAGCTGTCGGCTCACAAATGCCAGGTGATCAGTCGATTTTGATTTGAACATTATTGATTAGTATTCCCTGCAAGCAGAAGGTAGTTGAGAAGGGTCAATATCGGTCTCATCGTTGCCACCAGGCGTGAACCCTTGCGGTACGCGATATGCGCCACACGCCCAAAATATCGGTGCACTTGGATCAGATGAGACAATCATGGGTCGAAACGTAAGTCGGCGCCCTCTCAGGTTCGACGCGGATACTTCGTTGTCGAAAATTGCGGATATCGCACCACCCTCAAGAAGTTCCAGGTGGTCGACAAACTGGCCGAGGCCTCGTTCTTGACTGAGTGTTGAATCGTGAAGCTCCGGCTCTTCAGCCGGCCATTCTCCATGCTCGGCCCGATACACAACCATCTCAGCCCTAACTGTCGACATCAGGCCGAACGCTTCCGTTATCTGGCTTTGGACGATATAAGTCTCGAAATTGCGGATCGCGAAAGTGGTCAAAACCATGATAATTGCTATAACAGCACCGAATTCCATAGCAGAACGAAGTTTCTGACTGGCATCTGACGCAATGAATAGCATGGCGAAATTTCGGGCACTACGCTTCATTTAGAAATACCAAGTCCTCGAAACCAGCAAAGAACAACCCAAGCAGCTTATCCGCATACCCCAGGATAATTGCAGCAAGCACGACCAGCGTTGCGGGAATCATCCATGCAAACACTGTATTGGCGATCGCTCGGCCCATTGAATAGCCCTGCACCGTTACAAGGCCACGCAAGAATATGGAGACAGACCAGGCTACGATGACCGCTTGAAATACAAACAATGCCCACGCGATACCAGTGACAAGCGAGGATTGACCCCATGACAGAGGAGCGTCCGAAAGCTCAGCGTAGACGCCTGAGAACGTCAATAGCACTACGCCGAGAATAGCCAGGACGGCGATCGGCACATTCCCCCAGGCAATTGCAGTCTGAATGCTTGCGACCCCGGCCTTTCCCCCCAGCCAAACGCCAGTCAGCCGAATGAGATATGCGCCAACGAATACCTGAAACACCTCTGCGACCGGACCAAAAGCAAGTAGAGTGGACAGAATGATTCCGCTTTCGACTTGATTTTCGTCTCTAGCGAATAACGCGACCGTCGGCCACACGGCAAATCCCGCAATGATTGGCAGGGCGAGGATTCGATATCCAGGATTCTCGTGCGCGATGCGAGCTATGGTCTGCGAAGGATTAAACCAGACTGATCGTAGTGGCGACTGTCGGATCATTCGTGCGGTCAAACCTCTACAACTGGGATGTGATGACCATACTATCAATTTCGGTGGGAACGTTGGTAACAAAAATCCTGGCGAGAAGCATTGGTTAGACGGAGAACTAACGACCAGCAGATAAGCTTCTGAGTGTCCAGCAGCGCAGAGAGCAAAACACTGAATGAGGAACGATAGCGTAATCGTACAAGCCAGTAGATTCAGCGCTACAGCGCTCCATCACTCGTCAAGAACTTGCTGAATTCGGCTAGAATCCGCATCAATGCTGGTTCAGAGCGCCGCGTCACTACAGCGCTTCGCTTCTGGTAGTGACGCGGTGAGCGAGCAGTCCGCCAGTCTGCCGGGCCTTTCGCCCGGCAGGTTGATGATAGAAACTGAAGAAGGCATCCTTCGGCCTGCGCAATTCCCGCCTGTACCACGAGCACAGAAGATGTCGACTGCATGGAAGCATGCATGAGCCGTCAACGAATCGACCTGTGAAACTACGACCCTCTCACGGCGGTAACAGGGGTTCAAATCCCCTAGGGAGTACCATTAAAATCAAAGGGTTAGTGTCTTTTCGGGCGCTAGCCTTTTTGATTTCTCCAACAATTTACCTAACTTTGGCGGCGCATTGTTGCGTGAATCTGGCGTTTTTAGGACTTAATTATTGCCCGGCATGAACCGACCACATTGATTCCGTGTCAATTCTGTGGGCTGCGAAATTCAACACCGCTGAGGATTCTGATATCTTGCCGTCAGGTCTTGCGTTTTTAACGCTCGACAGACGGCCATCCGATGGTATTGTGCAGCCCTCATTCGACATTCGCGGAGTGATAAGAAAATGACCATAGCGGTTTCTGTCAAAGTGAATGATGGAATTGTCCTTGGGGCCGACAGCGCGGCCACGATGTCCAATGAATCTGGCGTTCTAAATACATACAATCACGCAAACAAGATTTTCAACCTGCGAAAAGGACTGCCAATTGGCGTTGCCATACATGGGCTTGGCAGTATTGGCGCTAGCTCTATCGGTACGCTCTTGAAGGATTTTCGCCGAATCATCACCGATGAAAAAGAATTCAAGCTTAAGAAACCGAATTACACGATTGAAGACGTGACAAAGAAGTTGTCGGAATTCTTGTTTGATAAGTACAAGGCAGCGTTCGCCCAATTGACACAAAACGCAGAGCTTGGACTATTTGTTGTTGGGTATTCTTCGGGTGCCGACAGCCCGGAAGAGTGGCAAATAAGGATCGAAAATGCGCAGAAAGACCCTGCTGTTTTCTGTTCGCAACCTCAGCAAAATACCGGCATCTCAGCGGGTGGAGTCACGGAGGCAGTATTGAAGCTATTTGGAGCGTACCCGCCTGCCGTCGGTGGAATCATTGCTGCCGCCCAGATTCCGGACGACAAGAAAACTGATATCATGAACAAACTGAATTCATTGGCGGTTAGTCTTGTAGCGCCAGCGATGCCTATTCAGGATGCAATAGACTTGGCGCAATTCGCAGCGGAAACGACAAAGCATTACGTTCGGTTTCTGCCCGGACCGCCAACAGTGGATGGACAAATCGAGTTAGCAGCCATAACGAAGCACGAAGGGTTTAAGTGGGTCAGTCGCAAACACTACTTCGACTCAGAATTGAATCCCCGATTTGATTGAAGGAGCAGAACAATGAAACCTAATGTGACGTTCCACAGTGTTGCACCTAGTCAAGGTTGGAAAATTAACGATCCATTACCACCAACTAATACCGTTAGTTTTTCAGGCCCATGCGTGAATCTAGAATCTTATAAGGCCGCCAAGTTGGTTGAGTCATGGGGTGGTGATGCATCTCAGGAAGAGACTGATTCGTTCAAAAAACTCGCCGAAGATGTCGATGAAGCCAGACAATCAGCACGGAAAGTCTTTTGAACTGATTGAATATCGTTCTTGACACTGGTCCTCTCGGGTTCCTGACACACCCGAACGCCACAACTGATTCCGTTGAATGCTGTGAGTGGTTCAAAGCCCGTTCGCTCGCTGGCGATATATTTTTCATTCCTGAGATTTGCGACTATGAGCTTCGCAGAAGTTTGATCCGAATTAACTCAACCAATTCACTAGCGAAGCTAGATCAACTTTCGGCGGTGGTGCGCTGCTTGCCAATTTCAACCGATGCGATGAAACGGGCTGCTCAGATTTGGGCAGATATGAGAAACGGGGGAACCCCGTTAGCCCCTGATGGTGCGTTAGATGGGGATGTGATACTTGCTGCTCAAGTCCTTATCGCGGAACAATCCTTCGGCCCAATGACAGTGGC
Source organism: uncultured Woeseiaceae bacterium (assembly GCA_964446495.1). Lineage (GTDB taxonomy): Bacteria > Pseudomonadota > Gammaproteobacteria > Steroidobacterales > Woeseiaceae > JAADHU01. The sequence continues at coordinate 5,017 of CAYUOY010000182.1, forward strand.
GACAACAAATACGAAACACCTAGATCAGCTAGTCACGGCAAAAATGTGGCGTGACATTAAGTGATGACCACTACGCCGCAAGCCTGAACCCTTCAACCCGGTCCAATGGGGGCACAATTAGGCGGCGCGGTCGCGCGTATTCAAATGGCCTTGAACGCTGGCCATCATGCCGGGTCACAGTCACTTCAGCACAACCGCCCAATGGCGTGGCCGCATCAATGTAAATGACCGAATCTGACCAAGACACAATTGGCCGTGAAGTCAGTTCACCGGCGCGCGTGATATCAACTCTGCCAAGCAATTCACCAAAGCCGGTGCCGCTGATTCGATACGCGGGCCGCCGGGGGCTGTCAAGCCAAGCCGGTGCTCCGCCGTGAAAAACAAATTTTTTGATTTTAGGATTCATCTATCGCCTGTGTGTGGCGAATTGATAATTACTCGCTATCGTCCGGTTTCTGCACTGTGTGAGAATCGTGTGACACGGCTCTGCACGGTTGTGATAGGTACTGCATTTGCAACGGACGCCTTACGCCCTACAGCTAATTAAATCAAATACTTACAAGTCAACTTCCGTTTTCGGGAGGCAGGGGCCGGAGGTTCACGCCGAGAAAGGCGAAGCCTTTTAACAGACGCCGCAGGCGAGGCAGCGCAGCTGCCGTTCCATCCTCTCACCCCGACCAATTTCGTCGCACGCGTATCAATCTTTCACGCAAGATCTTCAGGAAACTCCCGAATGTTGTCGCGGACCCACGCCACCAGTTCCTCTTCTGAGAGTGAGCCTTCGGCAACTCCCAAAATTGTAAGCACATTCTCGGCTGGTGAAGAGCTTAGCTCGTATCCATTCAACATCAGAAACAGATCTGCGGTGACTAACGCAGTCCGTTTGTTGCCATCTGCAAATCCGTGATTCCTTGCGATGCCGTATGCGTACGCCGTAGCGAGCCGTGCCAAGTCGTCGCAGTCTTCGTAGCTGTCCAGATTGCGTGGTCGCGCCAGTGCCGATTGCACGGCACCCAAATCCCGGATTCCCGACAATCCGCCATGCTCCGCAAGTTGCTCATCATGAACAGCCAGGACAACCTCATCCAATATCCAGAAGATCTCCGTCATTTGGCAAGTTCATGCAGCGCATCTCGGTGCTTTGCTTGAACTTTTCGGGCCAACTCCATTTGTCGACTGAACTCGGGGTCATAAGGGCTGATTCGATAGCCATCAGGCGTTTCCGTAAGGTAAACCACATCACCTTCCTTGACGCCCATTTTTTGCCGGACGTGTTTCGGCACGATCATCGCGACGGAATTCCCAACCTTGCGTAGCGTTAGTTGCATAGCCGTGTTGCCTTGTTGTAACAAAAGTTTTACAAAATTATACGTATGTTATAACTTTTTTGCAAACACGAAGTTCTATGAAGGCGGAAATGAACAGTCTTACCTCTGTTCGCCGATAAAATCGGGAACACCAAGATTTTCGATCAACCTGCTGGTTTCGCGGTGGACGAGGCTGACGTTGCTGTCGCGCACGGTCGGTAGCTGGTAGCGCGCTCTTCGAACCTTATCGAAATCGAGTTCAGCCGTTATCAATTCCTCGTCACTTCCGGCGACCGCGATTTCGGTGCCAAATGGATCGATAATGCGAGAGCCGCCCCAGAAAGTGAGGTCCTTCTCAACACCTGTACGGTTGACCATTATACAAGGTGCGCCGTAAATCATCGCATAGAAGCGCATCGCCAACGCCCAACCTTTTGGGTTGTTGAACGCCGGGCCGACGGCTTCGATGCCGGAGCTGACCGGCGTGATCATGAGTGTCGCTCCGCGCAGAAACGCAAGGTGTGTAAGTGCCGGGTTCCAGAGATCGGCGCAGATTAGCAGGCCCGCACGCCAGTCCTTGTCGAGCGAATAGGTCTCAACAAACCGGCCCGTGGCAAAGTGCTTTCCTTCCTCCAGCTTGCCATAGTTCGCCAGGTTCACCTTGCGGTGCAAATGGACGACCTTACCGTCCTTCAGCATTACCGACGTGTTATAAAACTGTGCCGCCATTCCTTCTTCGATAAATCCAACCACGACGGTCATGTCGCCCGCTTCCTCAGCCAACCGTATCAGCCGGGGATCCAGGCAGGTCATCGCAACCGACAGAAGGTTGTCGGTGCCGTAGTGACCGGTCAACGACATTTCTGGCATAACGAGCAGATCAAGCTTCTCGCCATGGCCGCGTGCGATCCAATCGAGGTGGATTTCAACATTCGCATCTACATCGCCGGATTCGCTTGCAAACTGGGCAGCACCGATTTTCATCTCTTGTCCTCGTTTGATGCGTGGATTTCTACAATCCGAAAGATGACTTTACAAGCTTGACCTTACGCCGTCGCTACCTTTTGTCTGACCGGGTGCAGCAGCCGTATCAGTGCATAACTTGCGACCACGCCAATCAGGGCGAATGCTGACAGGAACCAGAAGAAATGCTG
>CAYUOY010000183.1:0-7397 GCA_964446495.1 uncultured Woeseiaceae bacterium
CCCCTTATGGCTGTAAGTTGCTCTACTCAATCAATCGTTACTTGAAAAGACACCGTCTGTACGCCATCCGCCTGGGTCAGATCACCCAGCCGAACGACGACAGTCGGCACACCACTCACATCGAGCTCTCCCGAATCGGCGTCGGTTGCGTCCGTCAGTCCGCCGCCATTCAGTGAAATGCTTGATGTAACAAAGCTGGTATTTGTTGGCACGGGATCAGTGAGAACACTGTTAACCGCTGTACCGTTATTGCTGACTTCCACAGTGATCGTGTAACTAAGTGTTGCCCCGGGCACCGCTTCGGAACCACCGAATGGGTCAACAACAACGACCGACTTGACGATGCTCAGAGCCACATCACCTACGACGTATTCGCCGATAATGGCCGCCGCACCGCCCGAGGTTCCAATGACTGCATCTACGCCACCGTCACCCTGATTTGCGAGTACATCTCCCGGCGCACCCGCACCGCTCAGAGCTGTTGCCGTGAGTTCACTGCGTCCGACATTGCCGTCAACGACACCGCCTGGAATATTGTTGACCAAAAGGACATTAATGGACTCGTCGGCGGCCAGTAGTGGCTCGTTACCACCTGGCGAATAGGCGACATCGCCCGGACTAAAATCACCACTTGCATCGGTATCGAAGTAGATGGCCGGGACGGCGGGTGTCGGATCAAAATCATCGCCACCCAATACACTGTCTATCGAAAATCGAACCGCCTCAGTACCATTACCGGTATTGGCGACTGAGAAGAGCAAGCTTCTGTCAGCCGCTCCTGCGTTAACCTGGGTTTGTGGGCTTAGCAACGTCACCAACACATCAATGCGTTCGTCGACCAGCACGGTCACTGTGTTCGAATTGAGCGAAATTCTGGTCCCACCAAGATCGAATTCGACCAGCGCCGTGTTGTCGATGACTGTACCGGCCGCTGTTCCGTCCGCCCAGGTGAGCGAAGTCGGCAGAAACATCAGCACAGACAACAGAGGTGCAATAGCCCCGGTGACAACTCGCCTGACAACGAATCGCCGTTCACGTATTTCTCGTATCAAGGTTCATTCCTTAATCGCAGCAGCAGCGCGACCACAACAATCAAACCCTGTCGACGGTCGTCCGCTTTCCAGCCCTTAGCGGGCCCCGCGTCATTGCGGGTTGTGCCGACTGTTCCGGAATTGAAATTTTCTTGCACTGAATCGGGGCGATTTGTGCTGAATCTGTGATGGTTTTCACGGTTTGCCCGTGATGGCGCTCACAGTCGCCGTGTCAGCGACGCAAAGGAATTTGACCGAACTGGCTGGCGTAGGAATCGGTGTTATGTAGTGCCAGTGGTACCGGGGGGAGATTTCTGCAGGCCCAGTTTTTTCATTTTCGAACGCAACGTGCTCGGGGGGACACCAAGCTTGGCCGCCGCGCCGCCGGGACCCGCAATTTTCCATTCTGTTTGTCCCAGAATAGAGGCGATGTGTTCCTTTTCTGCGGCCCGCAAGTCAAGCGGATTATCGACCGTGCCCACCGTATTCTCCGTCATCGCGCGGCGGCTAATGTCCAGCGGTTCGGCGAGTTGCAGGACATGATCATCGCTGGAGATCAGGGCCCGCTGTACGACGCTCTCAAGTTCGCGGACATTTCCAGGCCAGGAAAAGGCCTGCAAATGATCCATCATCACGGTCGAAACAGCGTTGACATCCCGTCCCAGCGACTGAGCATGTTTGGCAATGAAATGTTCGACCAGCATCGGAATGTCCGATTTTCGCTCACGCAATGCCGGCAGGGTAATAGGGAAGGTATTGATACGGTAGAAAAGATCAGCACGAAAATCGCCGTGGTCCACGGCTTCCTGGAGCCGCCGATTCGTTGCAGCGAGAATCCGCACGTCAATTTTGATCGACTCGCTACCACCGACTCGTTCGAATTCACCCTCTTGCAACACTCGCAACAGCTTACCCTGCAGATCAAGCGGCAAATCGCCAATCTCATCAAGGAACAAGGTTCCGCCGTCAGCGAGATCAAATCTGCCGCGCTTGCTAGAGTCTGCGCCGGTAAAAGCGCCCTTCTCATGCCCGAACAACTCGCTCTCAACCAGATTCTCGGGCAATGCCGCACAATTTACCTTGACCAGGGCGCGATCACTGCGATCGCTGCGTTCGTGTACGGCCCTGGCGATCAATTCTTTCCCGGTTCCGGTTTCACCGAGGATAAGCACGGTAGTATTTGTCGCCGCCACCTGGGCCACCTGCTGCAGACACGCAATCAGCTCGTCGCTCTCTCCCACGAGTTCATTGAAGCCGTGCGTTGACCGAATTTCCTGACGCAAATAGACGTTTTCGGCCTGTAAACGATCGCTGGACTGGCGCAACTCGTCGAGCACACGATCAAGTTTCCTTTTGGTATTCAGACGATCGATGACATTCGCCAGCAAATCAGCAAACACTTGCAGATCCTGCAGTCGCCTGCTGCTCCAGTCTTTGCGCGTTTTTATATTACCGAAGCCACAGGTGCCAACGGCTTCCCCGCCAATCACCATAGGCAGCACTGCAAGGGATCTGAGCCCAAGCTCAGTCAGGAGCTGTTTGTCCCTGATGTCGTCCGGCAAAGCCCGGATGTCATCGACGGCAACCGCATTGCCGTTCAATATCTGTTTTGATATCCAGGGGAAACTATCGATCGAAACGTCTAACCACGGCGCCCCACCGTGCTCATTCCAGTAGTACAATAGCTCGGCGCGGCTTTCCTCCTTATGAAACCAGATCAGGGTCACACGATCCGACGCCGAAAATTCGCAGGCCAGTCGCAGGCAGTCCTCAATGGTTTCGCCCAGCGCATCGTCGGGCGTGGTGATCAATCGAGATGAGATGCTGGCTACCACTTCTTGAAATCGCGCTCTGTCATGTAGTTTGGTTTCGGCTTCGAGCCTGGCCAGCACATCTTTTTCCGATCCCCATATTCTGACTAACGCTCCGTTGTGCACGACACCGGTGACATTCACCATCATTGCACGGGTCTCCCCGTCCGCATTTACCGAATGCACTTCATAATCGTCCAGGCGATAGCCGCCCTGGATCAGGTCGCGCGCGAGTTTATCGTGGGAGGCGTTGCCAAAAGCCCGATCCATGCCGCGATAGCGTTTGCCCAAAATCTCTGATTTGTCACGACCGCCCACTGCTTTCGCATACGCTGCGTTGCATTCAACCAGCACGCCGTCATAAGTCTGGGCGATTTGCTCCTCAATCGGCAACGACGTATCAATGGGCGGATCGAATTCGAAGCAGTACACCGAGTCGACATATTGCTCGACCAGCGAGCGAAATCGATTCTCCGAATCAACAATTATCTCCATGGCTTTCGCGGCCTGCGCATCGGAGCGGACCAGGCTTTTTTCCGAATCCATAGAGGACCTTGCTGCGATCATCGATCCAATGACGATCAAGGCAAATGACACCAAGGTTGCCGGTACCCGAACATGTTGTAACAGGAAACTCATGGCCTCCAAAGAAGCCTCCGGTCCATACAGGATCGGCACCAGCGTTATAACTATCAGGTCGGCCATATAGTACAGCGCGGTGGTAATAATTCCGGCGACCAGCACAAACCGGCCGGTACGGGGCATACGCCCGCGCCGAAAAGCGCCCAGCGATCGGGATACACCCAGCACCAATATGGCGAATCCGACGATAGTCAGATCGACAATCAATAAAGAAGTGAACGAACTCCAGATCATCTACATTCGACTCAAAAGCAGATCTGGCGTGTGCCGGTGCCTGGCCGGTGGGTGCTTGGTTCCGACCACATTCAGCCAGTTGATTGCGCGCTGCAATTTATGCATTCCTGCGACCCCATGCTGCCATGTCGGCAGACCAACCAAGCTTATACTACTACTTAGACCAAGTCTAAAGCACGACATTTCGCGTGTTCGTGTGTAAGTGTTGGTATTTCGCGCTTGCGGGTAACGTTACCTTGTTGAGAAGAGCATCCGGAATTTGTTATCTGGTTGTTTTTGCTGGCCTTTTTTCTTTTTTTCGTATTTCCCACATCTGGCACGGAATCTGCAACTCATTGATTGTACTAGCCACGACATGGCGCCCGGCGCCAATCAACGGTCAAGCACCGCACGGAGAAAACGATGACAGACCAGCAACGTCGCGTCAATATTCTGCTGATTCAGAATCAGGCAACGACACTGAGCACGGTGCAGCATTCACTGGAATCGAACCAGACCCGCTGCCGACTGCAAATGATCGGCGTTTGTAGCGCTACGCTCGCGTACTTGCGCCGCGATAAACCGTATTGCGATACACCGGTTCCCGACCTGGTGTTGTTTGATATGAGTGACGCATCCCCAACCTCTGTTTCGGTAGTGAAAGCGATCAAGGCCGACAAACAATGTCAGTCCCTGCCGATGGTGCTGTTGACCAGCGAAGACAGCGAAGACGAAGTGGTGAAACTCGTCAGCAAGCGGGGCAAAGAAAATGCTTTCTCACCAGTGGATCTGGACAGCTTCATTAAGGCACTAAACTCTTTCAAACCCGATCGCTTCATGCATGCTGTCTCGTTGCTGGAGAATTTCGGTTTCGTTCTGGTAAGAATGCCGGGCACGCCGGCAATATCAAGACCGTCCCACACGCATGAGTTGGCCCGCGCCGCGAATGCCTAGCAATCTGTTGAAAAACCATCCATGGTATTTTCAACATCGCAATTCGAAAAACGTCGTTTTCGAATTGCTCACATTTTCAATGGCTTGCAGCCATCGAAAATGACGGTACATCCGTGTACCGTACGCAGCCAGTCGAAAAACAAAGTTTTTCAACAAGCTGCCAATCCGGACTAGCAGCGCCTTCCCCCTGTCAAAATTTCGTGGCGGGATGTTACGATACGCGCTTACAGCGTCTGGGAAGCAATCATGTCGGCAGAAGAACAAGCACAATTCCTGCAACGCCTGGCAGAAGACCTGAATTCAAAAAAGGTTTCACTACCCTCATTTCCTGATGTCGTTATAAAAATCCGTTCGGCACTCGAGGACCCGACCTGCAGTTCCGGGCGACTCGCGGAAGTTGCGAAACTGGATCCCGTACTGGTGTCGAGATTGTTGATGGCCGCAAATTCAGCTTTCCACAATCGTGCCGGTATTGAAATCGTGGACTTGAACCTTGCGATAAGCCGCCTGGGATTCGAAGTCGTGCGAAATACCGCGATCGCCCTGGCCGTCGAGCAGATATTCAATGCCTCCCAGCATGAGACTTTACGAGATCGGTTGAAAGATCTCTGGTCCAGGAGCATGTCGTTATCGTCGATGTGTTACGTCATCGCACGTACCGATGTTTCTCTCAATTCCGATCACGCATTCCTGTGTGGACTCTTGCACGACGTTGGCAAGCTATACATATTGACGCAGGCAAAAGAATATCCCGGATTTCTCGGCGACACCGAATCGCTGAATACGGTCTTGCACGATTGGCACCAGGGTATTGGTAGCTCCATCGTCGACGCATGGGGTTTCCACGCCGAGATCGCTAAATCGGTCGACATTGACGAAAACCTTGATACCGAATCGAATCGTGGCGCGGCCCTGGTGGACGTGGTCTATGCGGCCATCGCTTTACTCGATGATGCGCAAGCCGCCTTGAGTAAAGAGCCCTCTCACCCTTCACTGCAACGGCTTAAAGTAACGCAGGAGTCGTTTGAAGAACTTCGCGAAGCCGCCGAATTGCACGCCCAGTCCATGCGCCACTCAATTTAGAGAAGCCCTGACTTTTTCTGAACGAGAAAACCCCGCCGCAGCCACAGGCTCCGGCGGGGTTTCGTCCATTCAGGTCAGTCGTTGCTGCTTATTGTCGGAATGCGACGTCGTAGCGGGTATCGATCGCATAGGCCGTCTGCGACGCATGTGATTGAATACTGCCGGTGCTTGGCACGCTGTCATCGCCACGAGACTCAAGAATCTGTGCAATATCGCCGGGAATTTCGCCAAAAACGATGTTGTGACCACTAAGATTATAGAGGTTAAGGTCTATGCCGATAAGGCCACCGAAGGAATTGCTGGGCTGTTGATAGCTGGCATTAGTATTGTCAACGGGGCCGGCGATCAGTCCGGAGCCACGCAGGTGCTTCCAGATTTTGCGTGACTCGTTAGCGTTATTGGTACTGCTCCAGCCACCTGAGATATTACCGTTGCCGTTACCATTGTCCGCGCCTCTCCATGTGCCGGAGAAACGGGTAGCCGCAGCCGGGTCGTCACCAGGTAATACACCGTAGCGATCCTGATAGGCAAAAATGGCAGCGGATACGCCCGAAAAGTCGTTTTCGATTCGCTTGATCTTCGCATTCGTGATCATCTCTCGTCCTTTGAGGACTCCACCCACCAACAGGCCAATGATGACCAGTACGATGGCGATTTCAACGAGCGTAAATCCCGACTGTTTCCGTAAACTTGCCAATTCCATATTCACTATGCGTTCCTCACGTCATTTAGCCGGCAAAGACCAGCGGTCCCAAACGGGGATATCAGAGATACTTGCAACAGGTTATCGACGCTGATATAGGAAACTTTAGGCACCAGGTCACGTTTCAAAGATCTGATAACTCTTTGTTCTATATTGTGAAACACCCGTACACTACGGAAGCTGGCCGGCTTTGACCAACGTCTGGTAGAGACTCAGGGGCGACATCCAGACAAGCACGTCGTCGAATTCATTGCCGCTTTGCTCGGAGCGCGAGTGAGTCACGAAAACAGTGTTCGCCGCCATCTCATAGCTGGCCCCGGACGGCCCCCCGCCCAGTGTTGTACCTGCGTTTTCGTTCTGATCGGCGCTGGCAAACGACGCCCAGTCCTTGCCGATGGAATACACCAACAAAGGAGAGGTCGACGACAAGGTCGTCGCCGCACTGCCGCAGGCTGACGCTGTCGCACCGGCAGCCGTGCTACAGACCGACAGATCCGGCGCGAGATTGGCCATACCGATCTCGCGTAGCTCACCGCTCACGGTGAAGTCCCAGTTGCCGTCGCCATCGACATCCGCGGCAGAGACGCTATAGCGAAGCGGCGAAGCCCAGGGATCCAGCAACAGATTGTCATCGTTGCGTGACCCGGCCAGACCCAGCGTGGAAGCCGGCACAAAACCGTGTTGCTCAGCACAAGCTCCTCCGGCCGTTGCCGCAAGCCCGTTACTTGACGGTGTTGCCGGGCATGGCAGGAAGCCGTGAACCAGGGCATAGCCTTGCAACGTCTCCTCGACCATCTCCAGTAATTCACGGGCTTCACGAATACGAACATTCTCGCGCTGCACTGACAACGGCATGGCTATGCCGCCCAGGATCAGGCCCATGATCAAAATAACGATCGACAGTTCGACCAGGGAGAATCCTTTTTGCGAATGCATGGCTCGATCCTCCCTAGCAGACTG
>CAYUOY010000184.1:0-7341 GCA_964446495.1 uncultured Woeseiaceae bacterium
GGGATCGTCAGGTCCCAGGAACGCACTGATGAAATTGATTCCCTGAACGCCGCCTCGATGAGCCAGTTCACGGGCGAGATCGTCCGGAAGGTTACGAGCCACATCCTGCTGCGACCGAAAGTTTGAATGCGACGCCAGCATGCTGAGCTCGACATGCCGACTTTTTCTGCCAGTTCCTGCATAGTCAGGCGGCTGTCTTGTTGCAGTTCACGCAGAATGGCGCGGTCCTGTCTTCCAAGCATGCTCATTTCGCCTTCTTGCCAAAATCTGGCTTATTTTACCATTATTTAACTATTTTTGGATATCTGTCCCTTTTTAGGCAACTGCAGCGGGTATTTTTGGCATCCCTTTTCGGTGCAGGTCTGCCATTATTGGCGGCTACTTGTTGTACTGCCCTGGGATCAACATGGACGTCGCCAAAGCCTCATCGCCTGCCCGTTATCCACTCGATAACTATGAGTTGCTGGATCGTTACCGCCGGGAATCGGGTCGTGTATTTCTCACCGGCACCCAAGCGCTGGTCAAGTTGCCGTTGATGCAACGTACGATGGATCGGGCAGCGGGGCTTAATACCGCCGGCTTTATCAGTGGCTACCGTGGCTCGCCGCTGGGTGGCTATGATCAGGAGTTGTGGCGAGCGCAGCGTTTTCTGGACGACAGCAATATCCGGTTTCTGCCGGCGGTTAATGAAGAGCTGGCAGCGACCGCGATTCACGGGACTCAGCAAGTCGAAAACGATCCGCAGCGGACGGTCGATGGTGTCTTCGGCATCTGGTATGGCAAAGGACCTGGCGTGGATCGAGCCGGGGATGCATTGAAACACGGCAATGCCTATGGCAGTTCACCGCACGGTGGCGTCCTGGTGGTCGCCGGTGACGATCATGGCTGTGTGTCATCGTCCATGTCGCATCAGTCCGACGTTGCGTTTATGAGCTGGATGATGCCGAACCTGAATCCGGCCAGTGTGGCGGAGTATTTGCAGTTCGGGCTTTATGGCATTGCGTTGTCGCGCTTTTCCGGGATGTGGGTTGGCTTCAAGGCCATATCCGAAACCGTGGAGTCCTCGATGTCGATCGAGTTGCCACCCTACCCCGAATTCACCATTCCATCCGACTTCGTCATACCGCCTGAAGGCTTGCACATTCGCTGGCCCGACTTTCCGGGACCGCAGATTGAAGAACGGTTTGCCGCAAAAAAGGCTGCTGTGCTCGCTTTCGCCGAAGCCAACCCGATCGACCGAAGGATATTTGATACACCGAATGCTCGTTACGGCATCGTGACCACGGGCAAAGGTCATCTGGATTTGATTGAAGCGCTGCAACTGCTGGGAATTGATGCTGATGAAGCGAGACGAATAGGCCTCGACGTTTACAAGATCGGCATGGTGTGGCCGCTCGCGCACGACTCCGCACTGAATTTCGTCCGCGAAAAACACGAAGTTCTCGTGGTGGAGGAAAAGCGCGGCCTGATCGAGAGTCAGTTCAAAGAATACTTCTACGACTATCCGGGACACAAGCCGCAGCGCATGGTCGGCAAGGAAGATGAAAACGGCGCGCCCCTGGTTCCCTGGACGGGAGAACTCTCACCCATACAACTGGCGGGTATCGTGGCACAGCGTCTCGACGCAATGGGTATGACGCGCAACCTGGTGGCACGTGCGCAAAGGTTGCGCTCGGACGATGCAGACATCATAGAAATCAGTGGCGCAACGCGAACGCCGTACTTCTGCTCAGGCTGTCCTCACAATACCTCAACCAAACTTCCGACCGGATCAAAAGCCCTGGCCGGAATCGGCTGCCATTTCATGGCCAACTGGATGGAGCGCGATACGGACGGGCTCATTCAGATGGGTGGCGAGGGTATCAACTGGGTTTCGCGATCGATGTTCAACGGTGATGAGCATATTTTCCAGAACCTGGGAGACGGCACTTATTACCATTCCGGTTCCCTGGCCATTCGCCAGGCGCTGGCGGCGAAAACCAATATCACCTACAAGATTCTTTTCAATGACGCCGTCGCGATGACGGGTGGTCAACCGGTTGACGGACCCATCAGTGTTCAGGCCATCGCACAGTCCGTACGGGCAGAAGGTGTCGAGCGAATTGCGCTGGTGTCGGATGAGCCGGAGCAATTTCGGGCCAGTGATTTTCCGGCGGGCGTGACCCTGTCACATCGTCGTGAGCTGGACGCCATCCAGAGGGAGTTGCGTGATATCGCCGGTGTCACAGTACTCATCTATGCACAAACCTGCGCTACCGAGAAACGCCGGCGGCGCAAACGCGGCCTGCTGGAAGATCCGCAGAAATTTGTCGTCATTAATGATCTTGTCTGCGAAGGCTGCGGCGACTGCTCCATTGAGTCGAATTGCCTTTCGATCGTGCCTAAAGAAACCACCTTCGGTCGCAAACGACAAATCGACCAGAATAATTGTAACAAGGATTTTTCGTGCATCAACGGTTTCTGTCCAAGCTTCGTTACCGTCGAAGGTGGTGAGAAGTCGCCACGATCCGGTTCGGGGACCCACGCTTATCCAACAGACCAGATCGAGGCACTGGCATCGCCGGACCTGCCGGAGCTTGATGACAGTTTTGACTTGCTGGTCACGGGAGTTGGTGGCACCGGTGTCGTGACGGTCGGTGCGCTGATCGCCATGGCCGCGCATCTTGAGGGCAAAGGTGCCAGCGTCCTGGACTTCATGGGTTTCGCGCAGAAATTCGGTCCGGTGCTGTCGTATATACGTATCGCCAGCGAACCGGCCGCATTAAACCAGGTACGCGTAGACGACCAACAGGCCGATGCTCTGATCGGCTGTGACCTGGTTGTGAGCTCATCCCCAAAAGCTTCCCGAACCTATCGGCGCGGACACACCCGGGCCGTACTCAACACGACGGAGATTTCAACGGCCGACTTCGTATTGCACCGGGACGCCATATTAAAGCCCGAGCAACGAATTGAGGCCGTCGGGAATGCCATTGGCCCGAATAATCTGTTCACCGTTGCGGCGAACCAGCTGGCAACCACCTTTCTTGGCGACACAATCTATGCAAACGTGCTGATGCTCGGCCATGCATGGCAGCACTCTCTCGTGCCGGTGTCTGAACATGCTTTGCTGCGTGCGATCGAAATCAATGCGGTTAAGGTCGAGGAAAACAAGAAAGCATTTCACCTTGGACGCCTTGCCGCTGCCAACCCTGATTTCATCCAGGAACAATTAGCAACGACCGAACCGGTTCGCGAGACGCTCGAGAATATGATCGAGCGGCGTGCGGATTTCCTGCGTGACTATCAGAATGGTGAATTGTCACAGAAATACACGCAACTCGTTGAGCGGGTCCGGAATCTGGAGACAGGAATCGCGACGGACGATCATAACGAACTGACAGAAACCGTTGCCCGGGCGTATTTCAAGACACTGGCCTACAAAGATGAGTATGAAGTTGCGAGGCTGCACGTTGATACTGGATTCCTGGCCAGGATCCGGCAGGATTTCGGCAATGCTGCAAAAATTCGCTTTCACCTCGCGCCGCCGATTCTGGGTGGCTCATTGGACGCTCGCGGACGACCGGGGAAGAAGCAATTCGGCACCTGGATGATCCCGGTATTTGGCATGCTGGCGAAAATGAGGGGTTTGCGGGGCACGGCCTTTGACGTCTTCGGCCATTCTGCCGAAAGACGCATGGAACGAGCATTGATCGGGGAGTTTGAGAAAACGGTTGATACCCTGTTGGCCGGTCTAACCGCAGACAATATCGATGAGGCGCAGAGAATCATTGGCTTGTACATGGACATTCGCGGCTTTGGACCGGTGAAAATGGATGCCGTGGAGAAGGTTCGGCCGCTAATTGAGCGGGCGATGACTGGATATGCGACGTCGGCGGAGAAGGCGGCCTGATATTGAATTCAGCGGCCAATGTCTTCCTGTCAGCCCACCGCTCATGCGAAGATACCGCCATGCAACCTGCCATTCTCAATGATCCTATTCAGTACCCGCTGAAGGATGCGCCCGGCCCAGGTGCGACACTACCGGTCGCCCCAGGTATTCACTGGTTGCGTATGCCCTTGCCATTCGCTTTGAGCCACATCAACTTGTGGTTGCTGGAATCGGCGGACAGTTGGGACATCGTCGATACCGGCGTTAGCAATAAAGAAAGTCGCTCCGTTTGGAAAAATATACTTTCTACTGTGATACGAAACGCACCCGTGGAACGAATTTTCGTCACTCACATGCATCCGGACCACGCCGGATCCGCTGGCTGGCTTTGCGATGAGCTTGATGCTGAGTTGTGGATGAGCCGCGAGGAGTATTTGCTGTGCCGTATTCTAACGGCCGACACCGGTCGTGAAACACCACAAGCCGGTATCGATTTCTACCATGCCGCGGGATTCCCGGCGGAGGCCATGGATCGCTACCAGGAAATGTTCGGCCTGTTCGGCCGCTTTGTGTCGCCGCTCCCCGATGCCTTCACCCGCCTTCAGGACGGTGATGAAATTGATATTGCCGGCCAGCAATGGCGGGTCATTGTAGGTCGCGGCCATTCTCCCGAACACGCCTGCCTTTATTCTGCCAGGAACAATGTGTTGATTGCAGGCGACCAGTTGTTACCCAGAATCTCATCCAACGTCAGTGTATTTCCGACTGAACCGGCGGCCAATCCGCTCGCAGAATGGATAGCGTCGCTCGGATACTTGAAAGAACAGGTGCCCGCGGACGTTCTGGTTTTGCCCGCTCATGGAAAGCCATTTTATGGGGCCCATGCGCGACTGGACCAACTAGCCCACGAACATGCATCCTGCCTCGATGCGCTGGAAAACTTGTGCAAGAAGCCACAACGTGCGGTGGATACCTTCCCTGCATTGTTCAAGGCCAAAATCGGGGACAGTAACCTGATCATGGCGACGGGTGAATCCATTGCACATCTGAATTACCTGATGGATACCGGAAGGATTGCACGACATTCCGACGCTGACGGTGTGTACTGGTATGAATCCGGCACCTAGCCCGGACTATTGGAAACTAACATGCGAAGTCGAAAACCTATTTTCGTACCACTGCTCGCTCTTTCTTATCTGCTGACCGCCTGCGCTCCGCCCGAGCCCGAACCGACTGCCGTGGTCGAACACGCCGAGACCACCCGGAGTGCGGCCGTTGCAATGCCCGACAAATACGGTGCGGCTGTCAGCGAAGAAATTCTCCGCGCTGGCGGCAATGCAGTCGATGCCGGCATTGCGGCAGGATTCGCGCTGGCCGTCAGCTTCCCGGAGGCCGGGAATATCGGCGGTGGCGGTTTCATGTTGATTCGCATGAACGGCGAGGACTCCTTCATTGACTACCGGGAAAAAGCGCCGGGTGCTGCAGACCGGGACATGTACCTCGACGAAAATGGCGATGTCATCAAGCAAGCGAGCCTGCTGGGTCACCTGGCCGTTGGCGTACCCGGAACGGTTGCCGGATTCTGGGAAGCGCATAAGCGCTACGGCACCCTGCCATGGAGCGATCTGCTCGCCCCGGCCATCCGTATTGCCGAAGACGGGTTTGAGGTGCCGGAAAAACTCGGCGGTGGCATGTTATCGCGCCTCGAGATGTATGAGGGCAAGACCAATTTCTCCGATTACTTTGGTGATATGAAGACGGGCGAACTGCACCGACAACCCGAACTGGCAAACACATTGAGGCGTATTGCCAAAGACGGTGTCGACGGGTTCTACGCGGGAGCAACCGCCGATATGATTGTTGCCGAGATGGAGCGAGGCGATGGACTCATCACACGACAGGACCTGGCCGACTATGAAGCTATCTGGCGCGAGCCTTTGCGTGGTCAGTGGAGAGGTTATGAAGTGGTAGCGGCGCCGTTACCCAGCTCGGGCGGATTCGCACTGATCCAGCTACTGAAGATGCGCGATTACATCGATCACTACTTTCAAGGGGTGACCCATAATTCCGCGCAATACATCCATCTTGTCGCTGAAATCGAAAAACGCGTTTTTGCGGATCGTGCAGAATACCTGGGCGATCCGGATTTCGTTGATAGCCGAATCGACGAGTTGCTGAGCGATGAATACATCAAACTCAGGGCCCAGGAAATCAACCCGGAAGCCATATCAATGGATGTCGGCGCCGGAACGGGCCTCGAGACTCATGACACCACCCACTACTCCGTTCTCGATCAATGGGGTAACGCGGTATCGAATACCTACACGCTTAATCTTGGGTTTGGCAGCGGCGTCGTTGTCGAAGGAGCGGGTTTCCTCCTGAATAATGAAATGGATGACTTCAGCGCCAAAGCAGGTGTCCCGAACGTATTCGGCGCCGTCGGTAGCAAAGCCAATGAGATTCAACCCGGGAAACGCATGTTGTCGTCCATGACGCCGACCATTCTCGTGAAAGACGGCGAAGTGGCAATGGTCATCGGCACACCGGGCGGCACAACCATTTTTACGTCCGTTTTTCAGACGATTATGAATATCGTCGATTTCGGCATGACACCGCTGGCCGCAACCGACGCCGCACGATTTCACCACCAGTTACTGCCACCCGATCTGATTTTTCTCGGTCCCAGCCGTCCACTTCCGGAGGAGACGTTGAAAGCGCTGGGGGACCGCGGCTATCGCACGATGAGCCCCTATGACTTCGGGGACGTGCAGGTAATCTATGTCGAGGGTGAGAAAGTTGAAGCGGCTTCCGACCCGAGAAACCGTGGTCAGTCGCGGGTTTTTGGTATTGAATCAAGCGCGGAGAATTAGTATTCCCCGGAGTCGCGCTCCTGCCAATGCAGCAAACGAAAATATCAGCGCGACGCGTGGTGCGCGCTCACTGGAATATGGCTGCGTCCGGTCGTGTTCCTGGAGGACTGGCCGCAAAAGTCGACCCCGGACACGCAATCTAGTGGCGACGCCTGCAAACTAATCGCCGGAGTCCGACCTGGTAGGCGATCAGCCGACCAGCCCAACAGCATCGCCGATATGAATACTCAGAATCAGAAATACGATCGCCAAAGCAAATATTTTCACCAGCAGCGGCGCGGTAAAGCGGACCCAGGCGCCGTAGGGAATTTTCCCCAGTGCCAGTGCCCCCATTACCAACGCACTGGTCGGCACAATCATGTTGGTGAAGCCGTCGCCAAACTGATAAGCCAGTACTGCCGTCTGTTGCGGCACACCGGTCAGCGTCGCCAACGGAGACATGATAGGCATCGTGACGAACGCCTGGCCACTCCCGGACGGAATGAAGAAGTTGCAGATAGTTTGCACGAACAACATTCCTACTGACGCGGTTTCCGGTCCAAAATTGCGCAGCAAATTAGCGATACCGTTCACCATGCTATCGATCACCTGTCCGTCCAC
>CAYUOY010000185.1:0-7261 GCA_964446495.1 uncultured Woeseiaceae bacterium
ATGGTGGTGTTGCCGTGGTAGTCCTCAACCGCCGGATCCAGGTGTAGCTCGATCGCTTGTTCGCTGGGATAGATTTCCGCCGGCAAGCGGTAGTCGACCGGCTCATCGGCAACAGTAACGCCAGCCAAAGCCAGCGTTGCGGTAAGCGTCAACATGAAGCGGTTCATTCTCATCAGGTAGTCTCCAGCCGGAGATGATCAACAGGCATCGAAGCATCCACCAGACTCGCCGCGCATTCAAGTGCAGGCCAGTTTGGGCGCGGCCGTTGAAGCGGCCCGCGAAGCCCCCATACGACTAACGCAGGAGAAGGGTTTTTCAGTGCCATATCATGTTGCCATGCACCATCCGCCCCACTATAATGCGCGGGCTAAGCACAGGCCGGCTTGGCTAGAAAGTAGCAATGACGCCACTTACCGTCAGTTGACCGACGGATGTGGCGTTTTTAGTGTCGGAGGCAAATCAGAGATGATCGCGGAGGCCGGGCAAAATTCCAGCGCCGCATTCAGTCTGATCGTACGGGTCCTGCTGGTACAACTGGGCTTAAGCGTGGTGATTGCTGCGCTGTTTTGGGGTTTTGGTGGAAAAATATACGGCTATTCAGCCTTGCTGGGTGGCCTGACTTGCGTGATCCCGAATGCGTTTCTCGCGCTGCGACTTGTTGTGCCGCGGCGCGACCCCGGGGCGGGTGCCCTGGTGGGTGCGGCGTATGTTGGGGAACTGGGGAAGCTGGCACTGACGGTGATCATGTTTACCCTGATTTTTACGTTGGTACGGCCACTGGCGGCCGGGCCGCTGTTTACCGGCTTCATTGCTGCGCAGTTGGCCACATTTGCCGGCTTCCTGATGCGGGACCGGGAAGCTTGAGAGATTGGGAAAATAACGAGTAACAAGAATGGCGAGTGACGGCGGACACGGTTCAGAGGCTTCGGGCGGCTACATTCAGCATCATCTGCAGAATTTGCAGGCGTGCAAAGTAGACGGTCATTGGGTGTGGAATGATTGCGCCGGCAATTTCTGGGCGGTGAACGTGGACTCCATGTTCTTTTCGGTTTTCCTGGGATTGCTGTTTCTGGTGATATTTCGCAAGGTCGCCAAGAATACCAGCACTGGCAAACCCGGGAAGTTCCAGGCCTTCGTTGAGCTCGTCGTTGATTTTGTCGACTCCAGCGTCAAGGACACGTTCCACGGCAAGAGCAACCTGATCGCGCCGCTCGCGCTGACGATCTTCATGTGGGTTTTCATGATGAACCTGATGGACCTGATTCCGGTGGACTTGTTGCCGGGACTCGCAGGCATGGCAGGCATCCCTTATCTGAAGGTTGTGCCGACCACGGACGTCAACATCACATTTGGCATGTCTCTGTCTGTTTTTGTTCTGATCATATTTTTCACGATTAAAAGCAAGGGCGTCGGTGGCTTCGTTCGCGAACTGACCATGCATCCGATAGCACCGCCGACGAAGGGGCTTGGCCTCATCGCGGCACCGCTGATTATTGCATTCAACTTTATTCTTGAATCAGTTTCGCTGTTGGCGAAACCGCTTTCATTGTCGCTGCGACTGTTTGGCAATATGTTTGCCGGCGAGCTGATCTTCATCCTGATTGCGATGATCGGCTGGTACCAGTTGCCGTTGCACTTTGGCTGGGCTGTGTTCCACATACTGATTGTGACGCTGCAGGCCTTTATTTTCATGATGCTGACAATTGTCTATTTGACGTTGGCATCCGAAGAGCACTAAGGAACCTCTGATCAATTCTGAACTCGCATCTTACGTTTCAAAATATCCAGCTTCGGCGTTGCGAATCTTCGCAAGGGCTAGCCATTACGGGCGATCCACGCCTTGAATCTGAACATTTTGAAACGCAATCTGCTTCGCCCAGAATTAATCAGAGGTTCCATAATTGAAATTGACTTGATGCTTCACTGGAGAAACTGATGGAAACTGTTATTGGATTTACCGCGATTGCCGTCGCACTCCTGATCGGTCTCGGCGCACTGGGCGTTGGCATCGGCATGGGCCTGTTGGGTGGCCGATTCCTGGAAGGCGCCGCGCGCCAACCTGAACTGGCGCCGATGTTGCAAACCAAGATGTTCCTGGTTGTGGCCCTGCTTGACGCCGTCGCTATGATTGGTGTCGGTATCGCACTGTATTTTGCTTTTGCAAACCCGTTTATCGGTCAGCTGCAGGCAGCTCAAGCGCTCGTTGGCGGCTAGCATTGACTGTCGCTACGGCGACCCGGTCTGAAAGCAAAATTTAGGAGTCACTAGTGGACATTAATATCGGTACTCTCGGCGGACAGATGATCGCGATGCTCGTGTTCGTCTGGTTCTGCATGAAGTACATCTGGCCGCCGATTCTGAATGCGATCGAAGAGCGGCAGACGCAGATCGCCGACGGCCTCGCAGCGGCCGAGCGTGGACAACAAAGTCTGGACCAGGCCGGAATTGAAGCCGGTGAAATTGTCGGCGAAGCACGCAAGCAGGCCACCAGTATTCTTGATCAGGCGCATGCTCGTGCCAGTGAGATTGTTGCGGACGGCAAAGCTGATGGTGTCAAGGAACGCGAACGCCAGCTGGCGGCAGCCGGTGCCGAAATTGAACAGGAAGCCAATCGCGCTCGCGAAGAGCTTCGCGGCCAGGTTTCCGCGATTGCCGTTGCCAGTGCCGAACAAATCCTGAAGCGTGAAATCGACAGCAGTGCTCATGAAGATATTCTGAGCAAGCTGGCGGCCGAGCTTTAGGCGGAAACAGGATATGGCGGATAACAACACCATCGCGAGACCCTACGCGCAAGCCGTGTTTGAGCTGGCCCGGGATGCGCAATTGCTCGATACGTGGTCGGAAGCGCTGGATGTTGCCCGGTTGGTAATGGCAGATGGTGCGGCAGCCAAGTTCTTGCTGCGGCCGTCGCTGTCGAACAATGAGCGGCTGCGCTTTCTTACCGACCTTTTCTCCACGGCCGGTGGCAGTGCGGATATTTTTTCAGGCAACGATAGGTGGGGAACGAACTTCCTCAAATTGTTACTGGAATACCGTCGTGTCTCGGTTTTGCCTGAAATCTCCGAACATTTCGAAGCACTGAAAGCCGCGGTGGAAAACACCATTGACGTCACGATCACCTCGGCAACGGCGCTGGGTCAGGCGCAACAAGAGGCGCTGGTGAGCGCGCTGAGAACGCGTTTTGGTCGCGATGTAAATCTGCAAACAGAAATTGATGAAACCCTTATTGGCGGCGCCGTAATTCGTGCCGGCGACGTTGTAATAGATGGATCAATGCGTTCCAGCCTGAAAGGCCTGGCCAACGCGATGATCGCTTGAAGAGGAAAAAAAGATGGCACTCAAAGCGTCTGAAATCAGCCAACTGATTAAAGAGCGAATCGAGAACTTCGAAGCATCCGCGCAAGCACAGGATGTGGGCACTGTAATTGGTGTCACCGACGGTATCGTACGTATTCATGGACTTGCTGACGCACGCTATGGCGAGATGCTCGAGTTTCCCGGCGACACCTTTGGCATGGCGCTGAATCTGGAGCAGGACTCGGTGGGTGCGGTTGTCCTGGGCGATTACAAACACATTTCAGAGGGCGACACGGTCAAGACCACCGGGCGCATTCTCGAGGTTCCGGTCGGTGAGGCCATGCTTGGACGCGTCGTCGATGCGCTGGGCAAGCCGATCGATGGCAAGGGCCCGATTGATGCGACCGAAACATCGCCGATCGAAAAAGTAGCGCCGGGCGTTATTGAACGTAAGTCGGTTGATCAGCCAGTGCAGACTGGACTGAAAGCCATCGATGCCATGGTGCCTATTGGTCGTGGACAACGAGAGCTGATCATTGGTGATCGTCAGACGGGCAAAACGGCAGTTGCCGTTGACACCATCATCAACCAGGTAGGTACCGGCATCAAGTGTATCTACGTCGCGATTGGCCAGAAGGCCTCATCCATTGCGGGCGTGGTGAGAAAGCTGGAAGAAGAAGGCGCCATGGCACATACGATTGTTGTGGCCGCTGCCGCGGCTGATTCGCCGGCGCTGCAGTACATCGCACCGTACGCGGGTACCTCGATGGGCGAGTACTTCCTCGACAAAGGCGAAGACGCGCTCATTATTTTCGATGACCTGACCAAGCAGGCGTGGGCGTATCGGCAGATTTCATTGCTGCTGCGTCGTCCGCCGGGTCGTGAAGCGTATCCAGGTGATGTTTTCTACCTGCATTCGCGCTTGCTCGAGCGCGCCTCCCGCGTGAACGAAGAATATATTGAGGATTTGACGGGCGGGAAGGTTAAAGGCAAAACAGGATCCCTGACCGCGTTGCCGATCATTGAAACGCAGGCCGGTGACGTGTCCGCTTTTGTACCAACCAATGTTATTTCGATTACTGACGGGCAGATCTTCCTTGAGACCGACCTGTTTAACGCCGGCATTCGTCCGGCCATCAACGCCGGACTTTCTGTCTCTCGAGTGGGTGGTGCGGCACAAACCAAGATCATCAAGAAACTCGGTGGTGGCGTACGACTCGCGCTGGCGCAGTATCGTGAGCTTGCGGCGTTTGCCCAGTTTGCCTCGGATCTCGATGAGATTACGCGCAAGCAACTGGCGCGCGGTGAGCGCGTGACGGAGCTGATGAAGCAGAAGCAATATTCGCCCCTGTCCGTGGCGGAGATGGGCCTGTCGTTGTTCGCTGTCAACGAAGGCTTTATTGACGACGTTGAGGTTTCCAGGGTCGGTGATTATGAAGCGGCGCTGCATGACTACGCCAAAGCCAATGATGCCGAGCTGATGGAAAAGATTAATGCCACGGGTGATTTGAATGACGAGATCAGCGCGGAATTGAAGGCCGTTTGTGAAGGGTTTGCGGAAAAGGGAGCTTTTTGATCAGTACCACACTGTAGGAGCGCGACCTGACGCGCGAACAAGACCGAAAGATGTGCCGAAGCGAAGGGTCACGACAAAGTTTGAAAAGGGTTCTATCAAGTTGAGCGCACCAATTCTCGACACGGTGTCGGAAAGTGCCAAGCGAGTTGATTTAGAGATATTTTATGTCCGGCGAAAAAGAAATACGCAATAAGATCCGCAGCGTGACCAACATGCAGAAGATCACCAAGGCGATGGAAATGGTTGCTGCCGCGAAAATTCGCAAGGCGCAGGACCAGATGGAGGCGTCGCGCCCCTACGCCGAGCGTATTCGCCGTGTCGTAGGTCACCTCGGCGCCGCCCATCCGGACTACAAGCACCCATGGCTGGTTGAGCGTGAAGTGAAGCGCGTCGGTTACATCGTCATCTCCACTGACCGCGGTCTTTGCGGTGGCCTGAACATTAACCTGTTCAAGAAAGTCATCGGCGAGTTGCAACACTGGAAGAACGAAGGTGTTGAAGTTGATTTGATACTGGTTGGTGCCAAAGCGGTGCAGTTCTTCCGCCGCCTGGGCGGCAACGTGGTTGGCACGGCAACGCATCTTGGCGATCGGCCGCAGGCTAACGACCTGATCGGTGCGATCAAGATCATGCTCGACTCCTACGGCGAGGGCAATATCGATCGACTGTATGTCGTGCACAACGAATTCATCAGCACGATGAGCCAGAAGCCGGAGGTCAAAACGCTGCTACCGGTGAGTGCGATCGATTTGGGCGAGGAAACATTGCAGGAGCACTGGGATTACATCTACGAGCCCGACGCGGTAGATCTCCTGGATGACGTCTTGTTGCGTTACATCGAATCACAGGTATACCGCGGCGCGGTCGAAAACTTCGCCTGCGAAATGGCGGCAAAAATGGTGGCCATGAAGTCCGCCACGGACAACGCTGGCGACATTATTGACGAGCTGCAACTTATTTATAACAAGGCGCGGCAAGCATCAATTACACAGGAAATTTCAGAGATAGTCGGTGGCGCTGCTGCCGTGTCTGAATAAGGAATTTTTGAGTTAACTACGGCGGTTGACCCGCCGTGTTTCGGAAACGAGGAAAGGTTATGAGCACCGGACGTACCGTGCAAATTATTGGCGCTGTTGTGGATGTCGAATTCCCGAGCGACGCAATCCCGCATATCTATGATGCGCTGATTATCGATGAGGTCGACATCACACTTGAGGTGCAGCAGCAACTGGGCGACGGCGTCGTACGCACTATCGCGATGGGTGCGAGCGAGGGCCTGCAGCGCGGCATGTCCGTCACGAACACGGGCGACGCAATCAACGTTCCAGTGGGCGAGAAGACCCTGGGTCGCATCATGGATGTGCTGGGCAAGCCGATCGACAACAAGGGCGACATCGGTGCCGAGAAGACGATGCCAATTCATCGCTCGCCGCCGTCCTATGAAGAACAGGCGGCCGCCACGGAGTTGCTCGAGACGGGCATTAAAGTCATCGATTTAATCATGCCTATCTCCAAAGGCGGCAAGGTTGGTTTGTTCGGTGGTGCCGGTGTTGGCAAGACCGTGACGCTGATGGAGTTGATCCGCAATATCGCACATGAGCACGAAGGCTACTCTGTGTTTGCGGGCGTTGGCGAACGAACTCGAGAGGGCAACGATTTCTATCATGAAATGACGGATTCGAACGTTATCGATAAGGTATCGCTCGTCTACGGCCAGATGAACGAGCCACCGGGCAACCGTCTCCGCGTCGCGCTGACGGGTTTGACGATGGCCGAGGCGTTTCGCGATGAAGGTCGTGACGTTTTGATGTTCATCGATAACATTTACCGTTACACACTGGCCGGCACCGAGGTTTCGGCGCTGCTGGGCCGCATGCCATCAGCGGTCGGCTACCAACCGACCCTCGCCGAGGAAATGGGAATCCTGCAGGAGCGTATCGCTTCGACGAAAACCGGTTCCATCACATCCTTCCAGGCGGTATATGTACCAGCCGACGACCTGACCGACCCGTCACCGGCAACGACCTTCGCGCATCTTGACGCTACCCTCGTTTTGTCGCGACAGATCGCAGAACTCGGAATCTACCCGGCGGTTGATCCGCTCGACTCCACCAGCCGAATTCTCGATCCACTCATTATTGGTCAGGAGCACTATGACTGTGCACGTGGTGTACAGGCCGTATTGCAGCGCTACAAAGAGTTGCAGGACATCATCGCGATTCTGGGCATGGACGAATTGTCCGAGGATGACAAGCAGGCTGTTACCCGCGCTCGCAAAATACAGCGATTTCTGTCCCAGCCGTTCTTCGTTGCGGAAGTCTTCACGGGCTCACCGGGCAAGTACGTGCCGCTGTCAGAAACCATTCGCGGCTTCAACGCGATTGTTAA
>CAYUOY010000186.1:0-7073 GCA_964446495.1 uncultured Woeseiaceae bacterium
TGGCGCAGGGTTATTTTCTGGTCTGTTATCGTCATGTCGCTGGCAAATATTCTGTGCACGGTCGTCAGTGATCTCGATACCTTTGTCGCGCTCAGATTCATCGCTGGTCTTGGTGCCGGCAGTCTTGTATCCCTTGGATTTGCGGCGATCGGTCTGACCAACAAACCGGATCGGAATTTTGGCTTGCTGATCATGTGGGTGCTGGTTTACGGCGCGATCGTGCTGTGGCTAATGCCATCGGCCTATGCGTTGGCCGGAATGACCAGCGTATTGTGGTTTTTCGCTTTGTTTCCGCTGACCGCCATACCGCTTATCCGGTTTCTGCCGGTCAGTGGCGAGAATGTTGTGCAGGTTGAAGCTGATGCGGTCACGCTAACGGGACGCATGAAGGCGACTGCGCTGTTCGCCATGCTTGCATACTTCACGGCGCAGGGAGTCGTATGGGCCTACCTGTTTCTGATCGGCATAGCGGGGGGGCTGAGCGAACAGGCGGTCGCGAATGGCCTGACATTCTCACAATTTGCCGGTATTGCAGGCGCATTCCTGGCGGCAGTGATCGGTAATCGTTTCGGCCGCTCTCTACCGCTTGCAATTGGCATACCCGGCGGAGCGCTTTGTTTGTTTTTCCTGGTTGGACAGTTCGAGTTTATTGTCTTCGCAGTGGCGGTTGGCATCTACAATTTCGCCTGGAATCTCACGCATCCATTCCTGTTGGCGGCGATGGCCAGTTTCGACCGGCGTGGGCGAGTGGTCGTTTACGCCGTTGCAATGCAGATGGTTGGTTTGGCCGTTGGCCCGGGGCTTGCGGCATCGGTCATATCGGAAGGACAGTATCTGAATGTGAACTGGCTCGGTGCGGGACTGTTCGTTGCGGCCCTCATGCTCATATTGCCGCCGGTTTTTGCTCAGGCCAGGTCTCTTGATTCGGCTGTTCCGGTAGCTGTGGAGTAACGTGGTGTTCGCAAGTCTTCAGGGTAAAGTCGCTATCATAACCGGCGCCGGACAGGGTATCGGGGCAGGAATTGCAAGCGTGTTCGCGGGCGCAGGGGCGAAAGTCATGGTTGCGACGCGCACAGCGGAACATGGCAAGACAGTCGTCGCAACCATCGAAGAGTCGGGCGGAACAGCGGCACTTTGCACGGTCGATATCGGCGAGTTGCAAAATGTCGAGTACGCGGTGGCAGAGACAGTCGGCAAATGGGGTGGCATCGACATCATGGTGCACAATGCCGCATCGTTTCTTGGCGGTCCTGTCGAGAATTATTCCGAAGATGACCTTGAGACCGTGCTGTCAGTCAATCTGAAAGCCTGCTTTCGTTTGTCCAAAGCCGTGATACCACACCTCAAGGTGCGCGGCGGTGGTCGTTTGCTTTTTACTTCGTCCGTTACCGGGCCGCGGGTTGCGATGCCGGGTACGTCTTACTACGCCGCGTCGAAAGGTGGCATGAATGCGTTCATAAGAACGGCGGCGATCGAGCTTGCGAGAGACAACATTACAGTCAATGGCGTCGAGCCAGGTTACATCCGCACAGCAGCGATGGAATTACTCGCTGACGAGGAGGGACTGGCACAGATGGCGAAATACATTCCGGCCGGATATATCGGCAGCCCGGAGGATATCGCCTATTGCATGCTCTACCTTGCCAGCGACGAGGCACGCTATATCACAGGCCAAACGATCTGCGTTGATGGAGGATCCACGCTGCCGGAGAGCCCTGTGTTCCTGGACGAACTCGAAGGAATTAAAGCACTGGCGGGTTCCTCATGATGCAACGCAATTCTCTGCCAGTGCATATCGAAAGACAATGAGTACTCAGTCACTAATCGAACGGCGAGAGCGGCTCCTGGGGCCGGGCAATCCGCTGTTCTATGATGATCCGGTGCACCTCGTCCGCGGACAGGGAGTCTGGCTTTACGATGCTGATGATCGTCGCTACCTGGATTGCTACAACAATGTGCCCTGTGTTGGTCACTGTCACCCGAGAGTAGTGGAAGCCCTGTGTCAGCAGGCAGCGTTACTGAATACGCACACTCGATATCTGCACGAGAATATACTCGACTACGCTGAGCGTCTGCTCGATAAATTCGACGATAGCCTGGATCGGCTTGCGCTCGCATGCACCGGCAGCGAAGCGAACGATCTCGCGCTGCGCATTGCACGCTTTAACACCGGTGGCGAAGGATTTATTTGTACGAACGCAACTTACCACGGCAATACGACGGCTGTTTTTCAGTTGTGCTCGCTATTCGAACCTTTTGAAGGCTACGGTGAGGCCGTGCGCATGGTTTCATGGCCCGATTCATATCGTGCGCCGAATGGCCTCAGCGAAGATGCGCTTGCCGATGCTTACGCCAATGAGGTGCAGCATGCGATCGAGTCTTTTGCTGCAAATGGCGTCAAGTTTGCCGGCATGATCGTCTGTCCGATTTTCGCGAACGAAGGATTGCCGGATGTGCCTCCGGGCTACATGGAAAAAGCTATCGCCCTTGTAAGTGAGGCCGGCGGCCTGTACATCGCCGACGAAGTTCAATCAGGATTCGGGCGAACCGGCGAATGGTGGGGCCATACTTCAAGCGGTGTGACACCGGATATTCTGACGCTGGGTAAGCCAATGGGTGCCGGCCATCCGGTTTCCGGTGTTGTCGCACGCGGCGACCTTCTCGATAACTTTCGCCGCAGCGAGATGTATTTCAATACCTTCGGTGGCAATCCGGTTTCTTGTGCCGTTGGCATCTCCGTACTCGACATCATCGAGGAGGAGCGCCTGGTAGAGAACGCGGCTGCCGTTGGTGATTATTTGTTGCAGGGCTTCAAAGACCTGCAGGACCAACACGATATTATCGGTGATGTGCGTGGCAAGGGATTATTTTTCGGGTTGGATTTGGTCAAAGACCGCACTACGAAAGAACCGGCTGCATC
The DNA here is from genome assembly GCA_964446495.1 of uncultured Woeseiaceae bacterium. GTDB lineage: Bacteria > Pseudomonadota > Gammaproteobacteria > Steroidobacterales > Woeseiaceae > JAADHU01. The sequence goes on from CAYUOY010000186.1 coordinate 2,921, forward strand.
GGAAGCAAGAATCATTGTCAATGAAATGCGCGACCGAGGAGTATTGATGAGCAAGATTGGCGAGCACGACAATGTTTTGAAGCTGCGTCCGCCATTGTGTTTTTCGAAAGACAATGCTGACCAGCTTGTTTCGACGCTGGACGACGTGTTGACAACGATATAGGCGAGAGTATGTGACGGACTTCTATGATCTGGATTCTCAGGCTCAGGCGGGACGACTCGAAGTAGTGGCTCGTGATGCTCTGCGGCACTGGAATCTGCAGGATGCGGCGCTGCACCTTATCAAGTATCGCGAGAATGCCGTGTTTCGGGTCGAACAGAATGGTATTCGCAGGGCATTGCGGGTGCATCGCCAGGGTTATCATTCCGACGCTGAGCTGCGTTCGGAGTTGCAGTGGATGCAGGCACTGGCGGCGGCGGGAATCAGCGTACCCAAATTCATCCCGACCGAGTCGGACGAGTCGTTCGTTAGCCATGCTGCCGACGATCTGCCCGGAGACATACAGATCGATTTGTTTGAATGGATAGACGGCCAACAACTTGGGTCAGTCGAAGAGGGCATTGCTGATGCCGCAAGCGTGGCGGAAACTTATGCTGCAATTGGTGAACTTGCCGCCAGGGTTCATAACCAGGCAGTCACATGGGAGCTGCCGCCCGGCTTCGTACGTCATGCCTGGGATGCTGAGGGGCTTGCAGGTGAACAACCTTTCTGGGGTCGGTTCTGGAATCTTGCAGCGGCATCGAAAGCGGAAAAGGAGCTGCTGGTGAAGGGGCGTGACCGGGTTTACGGGGAGCTGCGAAAGCTGGCGAAGTCCCCCGGTAGTTACAGTATGATTCACGCCGATTTCGTCGCGGAGAACGTGTTGGTCGATGCGGATCAGGTGCGCCTGATCGACTTTGACGATGCGGGTTTTGGCTGGCACCTGTTCGAGCTGGCAACGTCTCTTTTCTTTATCCAGGGCGAACCATACTTCGATGAGGCACAGGATTCGCTCATCGCAGGATATCGAAGTCATCGGCAGCTTACGGATGAACAACTGGAACTATTACCCCTGTTTTTCCTGGCGCGTGGATTTACCTACGTTGCCTGGGTGCATACACGTCAGGAAACAGAAACCGCCAAAGAGCTGACGCCGATGCTGCTGGCAATGGCGTGTCGGCTTACTGAAAATTACTTATCAAACTAGCGCGAGGTCAGGACAATGAGCAAGAAATACGATATGACAATAGGCGGCGAATCTGTCACTACGGATTCCTACGTTGAAATTTGCAATCCGGCGAATACCGATGAAGTTGTTGGTGAGGCACCGGTTGGCACAGCTGCACATCTCGACCAGGCAATCGTGGCGGCGCAACAGGCGTTCCAGTCCTGGCGGCACTCAAGTGAGGAGGAGCGCACGGCAGCCTGCCAGACGATCGCCAAAGTGGTGACGGACAACGCCGAAGAGCTTGCTGTGCTGCTGACCAAAGAGCAGGGTAAGCCGCTCGGCGGACTGGGATCGCAATTTGAACTCGGTGGTTGTGCCGGCTGGGCTGGCTATACGTCGGGCTTGAGTCTTCCCGACAAGATTCTGGAAGAGAGCGATGAAAAGCGAGTCGTAATGACGCGCGAGCCGCTCGGCGTTGTCGCTTCGATCACGCCGTGGAACTGGCCCCTGATGATCGCGATCTGGCATATCGTGCCCGGAATCCGGACTGGCAACACGGTGGTCATTAAACCGTCACCCTTTACGCCGCTCAGTACGCTGCGCATGGTCGAGTTGCTCAATGAAGCTTTACCGGCCGGTCTCATCAACGTGCTCTCGGGTGGTGATGAACTCGGTGCCGAACTGACACAGCATGCCGGAATCAACAAGATCGTATTCACCGGATCGATCGCGACCGGCAAGAAGGTCATGGCCAGTGCGGCAAGCGGAGTAACACCTGTTACGCTGGAACTCGGCGGCAATGACCCGGGTATCATGCTGCCGGGCACCGATCCGGGTGCGTTCGTCGAGGGGCTTTTCTTTGGCTCGATGATCAATTCCGGACAGACCTGTGGTGCATTGAAGCGACTCTATGTGCATGAGGACGATCTGGATGCGACGGCTGCAGTACTGGTCGAGTTTTCCAGGAATATTCCGATGGGCGATGGCATGGACGAAAACAGCCTGCTCGGTCCATTGCAAAATGAGCGTCAGTTCAAGCGCGTGATCGAACTTGTCGAGGACGCCAGGGCTGCCGGTGGCAAGGTATGGATTGGCGGAGAACCAATGGGTGGAGCAAATTATTTTTACCCGGTAACGATTGTCACCGGTATCTCGGATGGTGTTCGCCTGGTGGATGAAGAGCAGTTTGGTCCGGTCCTGCCAATCATTACCTATACCGATCTCGATGACGCAATACAGCGTGCGAACGGTACTGAATTCGGGCTGGACGCGTCGGTCTGGGGTGCGGACAGGAAGGAAACGGCAAGAGTCGCGGCGTTGCTCGAAGCCGGTACGGTCTACGAGAACAAACACGCGGACATTGCGCCCCATATTCCGTTTGGTGGCATCAAGTGTTCGGGCTTCGGGGTCGAGTTTGGAGAGGAAGGGCTGGCCGCCTATACTTCCATCAAAGTTATCAACGCGGCGGCATGATGAGATGAATAGTGACGTCCCTGCAGAATCCGGAACAGTGGATGAATCCCTGTTGAACAACCCTGACTTCAGGCGCTTGCTCGCACGGCGCAGTCGACTGCGCTGGGGTTTTTCAAGTGTGCTTGTTGCTGCCTATGTTGCATGGGCGTTGGCGGGTGTGTATGCACAGAATGTACTGGGTGCAGGATTCATGGAGTCATCGTTAAGCTGGGGGATTGTAATCGGCTATGTCATTATCGCGGCGTCGATTGCATGCTCCATTGTCTATATTCGGATCATTAACCGACTCTACCTGTCGCTTACCCTGACCGGGGAGGAGTCGCATTGATGTCGGCTGATACAAACGTCGTGGCAATCTCCATTTTCGTCGCTTTTGTTGCGGTAACGCTGGTCGTTACTTACTGGGCAGCCCGCCGCACAAAATCCGCAGGTGATTTCTATACCGCGGGTGGCAAGATATCGGGCTTCCAGAATGGACTCGCGCTGGCAGGGGATTTCATGTCTGCGGCATCTTTTCTCGGCATTACGGGACTGGTGTTCATCGGTGGTGCGGACGGCATGTTATTCACCGTTGGCATTACAGTGGGATGGGCGGTTATCCTGTTTGTGTTTGCCGATCGGCTGCGCAATCTTGGTCGTTATACGTTTGCCGATGTTGTGGCCTATCGCCTGCAGCCGGACCGGTTACGAGTGCTTGCTGCGGTGGGTACGTTAACCGTTGCCATACCGTACCTCATCGCCCAGATGGTGGGTGCGGGCTCGCTGATCGAAACCCTGTTCGGCCTTCCCTATACGGCCGCCGTGCTCATAGTCGGTTCCCTGATGACAGTTTATGTCGTTTTCGGCGGCATGCTGGCGACGACCTGGGTACAGATCATCAAAGCAGCGCTCTTGCTTGGCGGTGCGACGCTGCTATTGGTTTTGGTGCTTGCCAGTTTTGGCTTCGATCTTGAGGCGATGCTGGTGCGCGCTGCTGAAGTGCATCCGCGCGGCGAGGAAATATTCAAACTCGGTGGTCTTTATGATGACCCGGTGAGTGTCATATCGCTTGCGCTCGCTTTCATCTGTGGCACGGCCGGCCTGCCGCACATTCTAATGCGATTCTTCACGGTTCCGGATGCGCAGCAGGCACGCCACTCCATTGGCTGGGCCGTCATATTCATCGGTTATTTCCAGGCGATCATTATCATTATCGGTTTCGGCGCCATTGCCATGCTCAGTGGACAAACCGAGTACGTCGATGAAGCCGGGCGAGTTGCCGGTGGCGCCAATATGGTCGCTGTCTACCTGTCACGCCTGGTCGGCGGTGAATTGTTTTTCGGATTTATTTCGGCGGTCGCTTTCGCAACCATTCTGGCTGTCGTGGCCGGCATCCTGTTGTCGGCATCGGCGGGTGTGGCGCATGATATTTATTCCCGGGTCATTCGTCGTGGGAAAATCTCCGATCACGATGAGGTACGCATCTCCAGAATAGCAACCGTCCTGATCGCTGCCTCTGCAATGGCCCTGAGCCTGATGTTCCGTAATCTGAA
>CAYUOY010000187.1:0-7043 GCA_964446495.1 uncultured Woeseiaceae bacterium
GGGCGCGATCCCGTGACGGGGAAAAACCGTCGCCCTCCGTTGGAGCTGGTACGACTGACCATTCCACGACGTGTCTATACGCAAGCGCATATGGACGTGGTGGCGGAATCCGTCTGCGATGTCCATCAGCGGCGCGATTCGATTGGCGGCTTGAAAATGGTGTACGAACCGGAATACCTGCGCTTCTTCCAGGCCCGTTTCGAGCCGATCGCCTGACCAGCAACGGTGCTTGCGCCGATGCATATGAACGGCTTCGCTTACATACTCTGGTCGAGAATTGTCCGGACAAGCAACCAGCCGCTCGCTGCCGAGCCCCCGGCTGCGAGTCCATAGAACAACACAACGGCGACGGAATCCGGGAACCAGCCCAGGTCATGTGCAGTAACGCGTAGTCGGTGCGCCGCGTGCCACAGGAATAATACGATGATGACAAGCATCGTCAGCGCCATGGGTAGTGTGGCCAACGCACTGGATAGTCGAGCGAAACCCAGCGCTTCGGGTTCGATCAATTCCAGCGGTACAGCAAAACCGATCAGAAAAATCAGGACGGGTGCCAACAACGCGGACAGCGTGCCCCCGGCTGCGAACAGGGCCCAGAAAACCGGCTTGTGGCTGGCCATCGTCAGAGCCTCGCCAACAAGACGACCAGAATTGATATGAGCACCCAGCCGGCATAGTGGGCACCACTGATAATACTATCGGGTAATTTGGAAGCGCCGATTCGGATGCTGATGGCTTTTGGCGCGACATTGAACCACGTGACACTGTGATATATGGCGGCCACCAGGATGATTCCGTTGAAAGCCAGGCCCGCAGGCGAATGCATCGCGTCCAGCCAGGCGGCAAACGCCTCGGCACCTTGAGACAGTCGCCACAAGCCAACGATAAGCGTGAAAGCGAACGCGCCAATAAGCAGTGACGTGAGTTCGCGCACCATGTAGCGGCGGTAGCGGGATGCACCCAGCCACCATTGGCGCCGACTGATCTGGCGGATAAGTGGCCCTTGGTTCATGAGTCGCTCCAGGGCATTAGATGCTTCTTGAAGTAGTGGGCCGCACTCGTGATCTTTCCTTGCTGGATAGCTGCCGCCGGATCGACACCTTTCGGACAAACTTCGGAACAGGCGCCAACGAAACTGCATTGCCAGACACCGTCATCGCTACCCACGCGCGCTTCACGCTGCCGGAACCCGTCGTCCCGGGAATCAATGTTGTAGCGATGGGCCAGGGTTAGCGCGGCGGGGCCAATGAAATCCTCGGCCAGCGAATATTGCGGGCAGGCTGAATAACACAGTAGACAGTTGATGCATCCGGTGTATTGATCGAACGCAGCCAGTTCCGCCGGTGTCTGCAATTTTTCACCTTCAGCCAACGGCGCTTCATCTGCATCAATGATGTAGGGTTTGATGCTGGCAAGCTTGCTCATGAAATCATCCTGATCCACGATCAAGTCACGTTCCACCGGAAAATTCGCCAACGGTTCAATACGGATCGTATCCGCGTAGTCCCGCACGAACGCCTTGCAGGTCAGGGTGGGCTCACCGTTTACCATCATGCCACAGCTTCCGCAAACGGCCATGTGACAGGACCAGCGATAGCTCAATGAGCGATCAAGATGGTCTTTGACATAGTTCAGCGCATCCAGCACCAGCCAGTCGTTATGATACGGAACTCGATAGTGCTGGTAACCGGGGCCGGCATCCGATTCCGGGTTGTAGCGGAACACTTCCAGCTCAACGGTCTCCCTGCTCATTTCGCTGCGCCTCCGTACACGCGCTGTGCCGGTTGTGACTTCGTAATCGTAACCGGTTTGTATTTCAGTTCGGGTTCGTCTCCCTCACGAAATCGGGCCATGCTGTGAGCCAGAAAATCTCCATCGTCTCGTTCCACATGATCGAGACGCTGATGTGATCCACGGGATTCTGTGCGGCTAAGTGCCGAGACTGCGATCGCGCGCGCCACCTCCAGCATCGCCCCCAGTTCCAGGGCCTGGATCAGGTCAGTGTTGTAAACATTGGACTTGTCTTGCAATTCAAGTTCGGCGTATCGCTGGCACAGCACCTCCAGCGTTTTGCAGGTTTTTTGCAGTGAATCTTCGCTGCGATATATTCCCGCTCCCGACTCCATGGCAGCATTCATTTCGCGCCGCAGGACCGGCACCTGCTCTTTGCCATCGCATTGCATCAGATTTGCAATCCGGTCCCTCGGTTTCTCAGCCTGCTGACGCAGCTCGGATTCCTTCGGGCGGTGGTGATTGCCGGCCTGGTGTGCAGCCGCCGCTCGACCCGCACGGGCGCCGAAAACAAGAATCTCGGTCAGTGAATTGGAACCCAGTCGATTGGCGCCGTTGATACTCACACAGGCACATTCGCCGGCAGCAAAAAGACCGTTCAATGGCGTCGCCGTGTTGATGTCAGTGTCGATGCCACCCATGGTGTAGTGCACGACCGGACGGACCGGTATCGGGTCCCGAACCGGATCGACATTTTCGTAGGTGCTGCTGAGCTCTCGTACCAGTGGTAACCGGGCATCGATTTTCTTTTCGCCGAGGTGTCGCAAATCCAGGTACACGACGTCGCCGGTTGGCCATGCAACAGTGCGCCCCTTTTGCTGTTCTTGCCAGAATGCCTGGCTCAGACGATCGCGCGGCCCGAGTTCCATCGCTTTCTTGCGGGGCCACGGGTCTGGAGGGCCGAGGCTGTAGTCCTGCAGGTAGCGATAGCCATCTTTGTTAACCAGGATACCCCCTTCACCGCGCGCGGCTTCGGTAATCAGGATTCCGGTGCCCGGCAGGCCGGTGGGGTGGTACTGGATAAACTCCATGTCTTTGAGTGGCACACCCTGCCGATACGCCAGTGCCATACCGTCACCCGTATTGGCCGCACCGTTCGTAGTGAACGGGAATATTCTGCCTGCGCCGCCGGTTGCGACAATCACTGCAGGCGCCTGAAACAGGACCAGTTTTCCCGTGCGCATTTCCAGCGCGACCACACCTTCACAGCGTCCCTCGACTACAACCAGGTCGACGCAATAGTATTCGTCGAAGCGCTGGATCGACGGGTACTTGAGTGAGGTCTGGAACAAGGTGTGTAACAAGTGAAAGCCGGTCTTGTCCGTCGCAAACCAGGTCCGTTCCACTTTCATTCCCCCAAAGGGGCGCACGGCAACGTGACCGTCCTCTTCCCGGCTCCAGGGACAGCCCCAGCGTTCCATCTGTGTCAGTTCCTGCGGTGCAGTCTCTACGAACAATTCGACCGCATCCTGATCCGACAACCAATCACCTCCCGCTACCGTATCGTTGAAGTGATCGTCCAGACTATCGCCTGCCTTGATCACTCCCGCAGCACCGCCTTCAGCCGCTACCGTGTGACTGCGCATGGGATAGACTTTGGAAATCAGTGCAATCCGCAATGATGGATTGTCTTCCGCTGCAGCTATTGCTGCACGCAGTCCTGCGCCGCCGGCACCGACGATGGCGATATCTGTCGATATCATTTGCATGTCGGGTTCCTCCGCCGGTCGTACTCAGGGAACGTCGTTTCGCTGCGCGACGGTCTTTTGAAATAGTCCGCCGAAGTAGTTTTGGTGGCGCCAGCTAAAGCGTTTATCGCCGTCGGAAAAATCTTCAATTCGATGGCGCCATAAATCCTTGGCGAAGGGTTCCAGCGTGTCAAAAACCAGGCTGGTAATCGGTTTCAACGGGTGGGCCCAATGTGGCTTGTGGTAATCCACGAAGATTACTTTTCCGCCGGGGCGAACATGATCCAGCAATTCCTGGACGATGGTAAACTTGTATTGCAACGGCACCTCATGCAGCAGGAAGTAACAGCAAATGGCGTCGTAAGTTCGCTCGCCGAGATCCGCGGCATTGCCGCGATTGACTCGCGCTTGTGGCAACGAAGCCATCTTCTCGCGACAACCCAGCACCTGAATGGGCGCAATATCGAGGATTTCCAGATCGGCATCCGGGCCCAGATGCCGGGCGAGGTTAGGACAGAAATCGCCATAAACACTGGCTGGTTGCAAGACCTTCTGACCCGGTTCGAGTTCGGCGAACGCAGCGCGCTGAAGTCTATTGTGCTGAAACCACAGGATGACTTTAACGACCGTTTCCCGGTCCAGCATGCGTACATTCCTGGGGTTCAGGTAAGCCCAGTAGTAAATCTCTTTCATGTATTCCGGAATGAACGGATCTGCGTCAACCTCGGCGCGGTTGCGAGCGATATCGAGTGCATATTGCCATGTGCCGCCGGATTCGCGGTCAGCGAATGTGCCTGCCTCTGTCAAGGGCGCACCGATAGCCATGGACTTCTTCCCCATGTTCAGCATTGAATACCTCCTCCTTGTCTTGTTTCAGTGCCCTGCCCGATGTGCGGGTTGCAGGTTCGGGTCCGCGTAGTTAACTCAAATCAATGCCAATCAAGTTCGACCATCAATAGATAACGTGTACCATTCATTGTCCGAGTGTTCCTACCAGCTTGTTGGTTCTTCTCAATTGGTAGTCTGACCCGACAAGTCGTCAGAGCAAATAAGTGTTATCCCTTAGTGGGCTTCGCTTTGATTCAAATGCGAAACGAAACCGGTCGTTCACGACGATCAGCGGACCTTGCTGCCGGTACCGGCAAAACACTCGGCCGCTTCTGGCGTAACATTTTCACCAACAGTGAAAGAATCGCCCGGGCATGTTTGGACTACCGATATCAGACGGTCGAAAAACTCTCCTACACCTGATGGCCGCAAACACGTACAACGGCAAGAAACATATAGTGATTGTAGTAACCGTAAAAAATCAACGCTCCCGTTCACCGTATACCGAATCGTCCGTGGCATCAATGTGATGCCTTTCGAAAACCACGTATTCGAACTGACTCTGTTAAAAATTCTATGGATGGTTTTTTCAACAGAGTACTAGAGGCGCTCACTCAAGAAATCGACCGTCGTGCCTACGGCTTCGGCGATCAGTTCGGGTTTGTCATTAAAGAGGCCCAGACCATGACCCGCGCCTACCACGATGTGGCGTACCACCTCGCTACTCGACGTCGCCGCCGCTATGACGGCTTCCGCTATTCGGGGTGGCACAACGTCGTCCAGATCACCGTATAGAACCAGCAGCGCGCCGTTGAACTGGCGAATGGAATCCATGGGATTACTTTGTTCGAGATCCACAAACCACTGCGCACCCAATTGCTGGTGCTGGCCCCACTCTGTTGTGAAATTGACGAAGCCCTCAGCAACCGCCGTGTCTTTTAGTTGCCGATAGGCATCAGGCCCACCCATGAAATCGACTTCAGTGTCAGAGCCATTGGCACCGGCCGGCGCCCAGGTAGCAATTGCCTTGTAATCGAAATCGGTCGAAGACAGCATCAATACCATGCGACCGCCCATGCTGAAACCCAGCAGGCCGACCCGGTCACGGTCGACGCCTGGCTGTTGCAACGCAAAGTCACGCGATGCCTGAATATCTTCGAGCATGTTGGTCAGATTGTTTTGCCTGAATGACTCCGTGCTTTCCCCGCAACCCGGAAAATCCATCCGGATCGTCGCCACGCCTTTGGCAGCCAGTCCTTCGGCGACGCTGGTGAAGCCACCCGCTTCGTTTCGGGTACCGCCGTGGCCGTGTGCCATTACAACCAACGGGAAGATTTCATCGCCCGTTCCTGTGGGATGAACATAGGTAACGGGCACCGCAACACCACGCGATGATACAGTCGTTTCGATCGACTGGTATTCGAACTCAGTGGCGGATTGTTGTTCCGCATACGTATACGGAACAAAGAATGCCAGGATCAGGGCTGCCAGGAAATAAGTGCGGTGCTTCATACCGTTGCATCCTCTGAGCTTATTGGCGCCATCTTGATCTTGCCGTGCTCGCGCCTTGGGAGGCGCTGCTACGAAAGTTCCAATATATTTTCGCAGGAGCGAAGCTTGACGCGTGACCCGCACATCATTGTGCTGGCTACTGTTTTTCAATCTCAATAGTCCACGTTGTGCCGGAATCTATGCCGAAGGTATGGGCGAAGTTGCCCTGATTGATGGCGATACTCAGGTTGCCGCTCGAATTAATGAACAACAAATTCTCACCCAGTTCTACCTCGCCGAAAGATCGCGTGTAGGGCATATTGCCCTGCCAGATAATCTTGCCATTGTTCCTGATGATGACGTGGAAAACCTCACCGTAGGCGGGAGTGATTTCTTCAAAGAGATGACGATCGATATTGAAAGATATATTGCCAAGTCGACCGGTGCCACCGTTAACGTTGCCGTACAGCACGCCGTACTCAAACCTGCCGGATGACGAGTCAAGCGTGATCACCGCGGCCTCCAGCAATGGACCGACCTCCTCGAAGGAGATAACAGCCGCTGCCAGCCGAGCACCGGTATAAGAGTAGACATCCCGTCCGTGGAAGGTGTGCGACCATTCGCTGCCCGGAATCCGATTGACGGATTCATCAATCTCACGGACGGCGGAGATCCCGTAGGCTGCAGCAGGACCGGACAAAGAGCCGTTGTCCGGGCTGACAAAATACAAGTCGTTTTTCGTCTTCAGTACGACAGACTTTCGCGCGGTGCCAACTCCCGGATCAACCACGGAAACAAAAACTGTCCCGGCCGGCCAGGTTTGGGCGTTATAGGCAAGACTCGCACTGGCGGCCGCGATGTCATACATGGGAATGAGCGGCCGCACGTTGAATATTGTCAGCTGCTTGCTGACGTTGTAGGCGACACCGGTCATGACAAGACCCGGGAAATCGGCCTGTATCACCAACGCATTGTTCTCCGTAGCACTCTTTCCCGCAGCCCAACTCAGACTACTCATGAGAGCGACGACCGTCAGAATTCCCACTGACACATTATTTTTGAATATTTTCATGGACACTCCAGATCAACAGCAGATTGCGGTTTTGCGACCAATTGACCCGAAGATCAAATTTCTGATCATGACTCGGGGTATGTTAGCAAATCCGTTCGCTATGCTCGATCGCCACTGTTCCTGCCCGAGACCTGCGTTAAGATACTCCATTAGTGTACGTTGCCAAGATGTTG
>CAYUOY010000188.1:0-7042 GCA_964446495.1 uncultured Woeseiaceae bacterium
GGAGGTCCACTTGTCGCCGCTCGTACTTCCCCAGTTGTCGTCACAGCGGGTGGTAAAGATCAGTATCTGTGGCGGCCACCATCCTGCTGACAACCGTCGAGAAATCCGGGCGGAACGGCGCCAGCGGTGTGTGTCCGCGATCGAGTTAAGGCTCTCCGAGTGAGCGGACACACACCGCTGGCGCCTTTCCGCATTCGCACATGCGTTACAACCAACTCAAAGGTTGCCCAAAACAGCCTCAGCCTTGCTAACCTCAAACTGCCCCGGCTCCTCAACCGCAACATGCGTCGCGACACCATCGTCCACAATGATCGCAAAGCGTTTGCCACGCAAACCCATACCGGCGCCCGACGCGTCGAGCTCCAGATCCAGGGCACGCGCATAATCGCCGTTGCCATCGGCGAGCATGGTCACTTTGTCACCAACACCGCGGTCAATGCCCCATGCGTGCATGACGAAGACGTCATTGACGGCCATGCAAGCAATGGTATCGACGCCCTTTTCTGTCAGCGTTGCGGCATTGTTGATGAAACCTGGCAAGTGCCCTTTGGAACAGGTCGGAGTGAATGCACCGGGAACAGATACCAACACCACCTTCTTGCCGGCAAACAGGTCGTCTGTCGACAATGCGCCGGGCCCCTCGTCGGTCATTACTCCAAATACTCCAGATGGCATTTTGTCCCCAGCTTGTATCGGCATTGAATCTTCCTCAGTAATTGTGTGAATTCTGGTGCCATTATGCCTCTTGTTGGTGCCGTTCGCACACCGCGACTCCAATGCCAAGCGGGGACATTTCTGATCGGGGAGATTCAAAAAGACTGATCAAACCGACCAGTTCGCTTTCAACACCTGCCGACGCACGTATAATCGGTCAATCCGAGAAGGAGGCAGCATGCATTTCCAACTGAATGAAGAACAGCAGATGATTCAAGCAGCGGCACGGGAGTTCGCGCAGAATGAAATTGTACCCATTGCGGCCCAATTCGATGCGAGCGGCGAATTTCCACTTGAAACAATCCGCAAGGCAGGTGAACTTGGCTTCATGGGCGTTGAAGTGCCGGAGGAATACGGTGGTGCCGCTTTCGATACGATTGGCTATGCGTTGGTGGTCGCTGAAATATCAGCGGCAGATGCGGCCCACGGAACCATCGTTTCCGTCAATAATTCACTGTTCGGCAATTCTCTGCTGGACTTTGCAACGCATGAACAGAAGCAACGTTTCCTGGAGCCCGTGGCATCTGGCCAGGCCATTGGCGCTTATGCGCTAACGGAACCACAATCCGGCTCCGACGTCTCTATGATGCGTGGCAGAGCGGAGCTCTCCGCCGACGGCAGTTACTACACGATCAACGCCAGGAAGGCGTGGATTTCATCCGGACCGGTTGCAAAGTACATCGTTCTTTTTGTTAAAACCGATCCGGACGCTGCGGCTTCCTCCAGCATCAGCGTATTTGTCATCGATACCGATGAACCAGGTTTCCGCTGCGGCAAGACCGAGCCCAAACTCGGCATACGTGCATCCGCAACCTGTGAGATTGAGTTTAGCGACTACAGATGTCCGGTTGAAAACCGGATCGGCAAGGAGGGAGAGGGTTTCCGAATCGCCATGTCGGTCCTGGATGCCGGCCGAGTTGGCATTGCCGCACAAGCACTTGGCATCGCTGAAGCGGCGTACGGGGCAGCCATCGAATACTCGCGGGAACGACAGGCGTTTGGCGCCAGGATAGGCACCTTTCAAGCCATACAATCGAAGTTTGCCGATATGAAAGTCCGCATCGAAGCATCGCGATTGTTGGTAATGCAGGCGGCATGGCAAAAAATGGAATGCAAAAAGAAGGGCACACGGAATACGCTCAACAGTAGTATCGCAAAACTGTACGCATCGGAGACGGCTATGTTCGTAACCCACCAGTCGTTACAAATTCACGGCGGCATGGGTTATAGCAAGGAGTTGCCGTTGGAGCGATATTTTCGCGATGCGCGCATCACCGAAATTTATGAAGGTACCAGCGAGATTCAACGCATGGTCATCGGCCGCCTGGAAACCGGGCTACGCTAGCCTTTGTGCCAGGTAGACGAGACTCATCGTCGCTGCGAGATGTGAAGCGACGACGGGGTCAGCTCAGTATTCGTTTTCGCCTACGCGCACAACCAGACCATCAAGGTCATCTGTAATTTCAATCTGGCAAGTCAGGCGACTGTTGTCTTTGCGCTCATACGCCGCATCGAGCATGCTGTCTTCCATATCATCCATTTCAGGAATTTTTGAAAGCCAGGCTTCATCGATATAACCGTGGCAGGTCGCGCAGGCACAGGCACCACCACATTCGGCGACAATGCCGTCAATATTATTGTTGATTGCACCTTCCATGACGGAATACCCGGTTTCCACGTCAACCTCATGACGTTCGCCGTCCGCAGTTATGTAAGTGACTTTTGGCATTTTCTGGTTTGTCCTTTTTCCTGTCAGGGGGCCCGACTCGCGTAACGCGCTACCCAACGTTGATCACGTTTTTCGTGCTCTGTTGAAACAAAAACAGCCCGGCAGAAAACCGGGCTGTTCCATGTTGCTTTTGAGTCCGACCAGGTCAGATTCTGTTGATCTGCTTGCGTCTTTTAGCGAGATCTGCCGCTTGTTTTCGTGCGGCCGTCTCCGCAAGGCGAATCTGCCTATCTCGTTCAATGTCGCTCTTGATAACAGCGATCCATTGACTGGTAATTCGACGAGATCGCTTGGTCTTACTGGCCTCAGTAAAAGCGGCGGTCGCCTCTTTGTATTTTTGCAAGTTGTATAAACACATGCCGAGAGATATTTGCGCGTTGTCAGGGCTCTTGATGCCGCCTTTTCTCAATCCATCCCGTACCGATTTTACGCAGTCGCCATATTTGCCGAGATTCAAATAAGCATTGCCGAGACGTAAGTTGAGTTCCCCTTCGTCGCTCAAACGAGCCGCTTCCTGCAATGCCGGAATGGCCGCTTCATCTTCCTGGGCCAGGGTCCAGGCTTGCGATAAGAGTCGATACGTTTTGGCTGTCTTGCCCATTCTCCCTGTTTCCATTTCGGCATCCAGCAATGTCGCTGCTTTATAAGGTACTTCTGCCTGCAAATATAGCTGCGCCATCGTAAACAATTCGGCTTCCTTCTCTAACAAGCCTTGCGTATGAGCTGCATCGTAGGCGTAGATCAGGTTGTCATCTTCGCCCAATTCCGTATAGGCGCCCGCCAACGAAAACCAGTAGCGCTTCTTGGGCCAGGACATCAGCAGAGTTTTCTGAATATCGCGTACCTTGGCATAGTTCTCTTGCTGAAAATAAGCGAAATTCAACAGTACGTACCAGTCTTCCTTAACCGGTTTGTTTCGCTTGACCGCAATTTCCATCGCCGTTTCGATCGGCTTGACCATCTCTGCGTATTTATCCATCTGGTACAGGTTCTGCGCATACAGTATGTACGGACCCGGAGCTGGATTTATCTCGAGAATAAAATACTGATCCAGCAACTTAACGGCCTCACTGTAATTTTCCTCCATGGTATTAAGCTGCGCCATCGTATACACGGTGCTTTTCAGGATTTGTGGCTCGATAGACGGAATCTTGATCATTTCCCCATAAGCTCTCATCGCCTCCGTAATCTTGTCCATGTTGTAATAAACAAAACCGAGATAATTGAGAACGTTCTGCAATTCGTACTCAGTCAGCTTGCCGCTGTTCTTGAGTCGATTCAGAATTTTGAGCGCATCATCGTAGTCTTTAGTATCAACAAGCTCCTGCGCTTTCTGGATTTTTTCAAAGACCTCTTTGCTGACTGCCTGAGCCTGCTTTGTTTCTTGCCGGTCACGCTTGGCACGTTCTTCCTGCTTGGCGGCCTTTTGCGCGCTGGCCGAACCGATGGCAAGAAACAGCGTCATCACGATCAGGATGATTCGCGTGGATATTCTATTTGAAGTATTCATACTCATAGATTCCTCAGTGTTTTCCCGCACCTGGAATAAATCTCCATAATTCGTTGCCTAGTCTTCCATCTTGAACGTGATGCGTGTCTTCACACCGGGCACACTTACCGGAATGCCATCGACCACACGAGGCTTGTACTTGAACTTAAGCACTGCCCGGGTCGCGGCACGTTCAAACAGACGACTGGTGGAAAAAGACACAATCGGGTCAATCACCGATCCTGTAGCGGTCACCGTGAAGGACATGTCTACATAGCCTTCAAGACCGCGTGACTGCGCACGAGCAGGATATACCGGTGCAACACGGACGATCGGCAGATAATCGCCCTCGGCGATGTTCATTCCTCCCGGACCGCCAATATCAAGATTTTGTGCGACAGACGGTGGTGGAATGTTGATCGTGGGTGCATTCGGATCAACGTTGTCCAAATCCTGCGGTGGAATTTCAGGCGGGACTTCCGGCGGTTTCGGGGGCTTGTCCGGCGTGATGTCCTGAGTGTTGACGTTTTCATTGCGCCGTACGCGTACAAAATCCAGTACGGCACGCTCGCGTGGTTTCACCAGGGCTTCCTCGCCGGACGCAATCAGAATCTGCATCACAAACAACAGACTCAGAGTCACTGCGGACCCGGCAATGATGGAAAATGCGTATCGGCCTAACATAAATAACTCTCCTGCTTAGCTGCTGCAGTTATTGAACAGGCTAGAAAATCCGGCGACACCATAGATTGGGACCCCAAATTTCCACCGCCGTTCCTAATCTTTGTTTGCCGCAATAGAGATGTTGTAGACGCCGGCCTGCCGCGCCGCATCCATGATTATCACCAACATCTCATTCGTCGATTTCTTGTCCGCCTGGATCACGACTGACCCTTTTGGATTTTCCGCATGCAGCCGTTCTATGTTTGGACGAACCGCGCGTGGATCAATCAATCGCTTATCGATCCAAATCTCATCATTGGGGCTGATCGCGATCAATATATTCGCGTCCTCGACCTTCTGCGCCGTCGGTGCATCGGGCCGATTCACGTCAATTCCCGCCTCCTTAATAAAGGAGGCCGTAACGATGAAGAAGATTAGCATGATGAATACCACATCGAGCATGGGCGTAAGATCGATCTCCGCCTCTTCTTCCTGTTCTACTCCTTGATTACCTCTACGCATAACAATTACCTTTTAATGATCCATGGTGAGCGAGTCGCCAAGGAACTCGATCTCACGGGCTGCCCGCCTGGTTAACAAAGTGACCAGAAGCACTCCGGAGAGTGCTCCAACCATTCCCGCCATTGTTGGCACCGTCGCCTGCGAAACGCCTGCGGCCATCGCCCTGACGTTGCCGGAGCCGGACGTAGCCATGGCCCCGAAGACCTTGATCATGCCCGTAACCGTTCCCATCAGACCCAACAACGGGCACAGTGCCACCAGGGTTTTAATCATTGAAATAGGACCATTGGTCGCCATCGAGAATCGGGAGATCATTCCATCCCGTATCTGATGGGCGTTCCAGGAACGGCGCTCAGACCGACCTTCCCATTCGGCCTGGATACCCTTCGCTATGGTCCTCAGATTGGTTTTGAAGAACAGCAATCGTTCAATAATCAGCGTCCACATAGTGAAAATAGTGATCGCAATCCACGTCAATACCGGACCGCCCAGTTCCATAAAGTCCCGGATGGCCTCAAATGCATCAGCTAGCCAAAGCATTTTCGCTCCTTACGGCTTATGAACCGTGCTTCTCAGAATGAACGGCAACGATGCCGGCGCTCTGCGAGTGAATGATATTGACGATCTTGCGACTTTGGCCACTGACCAAGGTATGAATCAGGATCATCGGAATGGCAACAACCAGGCCCAGTACCGTCGTCATCAACGCCTGTGAAATACCACCAGCCATCATCTTCGGATCACCGGCACCGTACAACGTGATGACCTGGAAGGTCTTGATCATGCCCGTAACCGTACCGAGCAGTCCCATCAACGGCGCAACCGCCGATATCACCTTGATCAGCAGCAGGCCCTTGGTCAGGCCCGGCATTTCTTTCAATGCTGCCTCACTGAGTTTCAACTCGATGGTTTCCGTATCGGCCGCACGATTTGACTCATACGCGGCAAGAACACGGCCCAGCGGATTGTCGGTGCTAGCGGTATCGCTCTTGAGCTGCGCTTTCACTTTGCGGCCATCGGAGGACAGTCCAACCCAGCGCCACAAGGCAATCAGAAGACCAATAATTCCCAAAGCGATAATGCAGTAACCGACGATACCGCCCTGGTTAACACGTTCCATCACCGTGGGTGATTCAACCAGCAGCGCCAGAATGCCGCCACGAGTTACGTCGAGGCCGAAACGAACAATGCCGTCAGTTGAATCCAGCATGTCACCCGTGGAATTCGTGTAACGACCCTGTTCTGGTTGACGTTGCAGCTCAGTAACATTTTTTGTCTGCGAGTCGTATTGCAGGTAACCATCTTCAAATGCGAGATTAAACACGCCGACACGAACTACCTCGCTATTGACGCGCTCGCCGTCCGCTGTAGCAAACTCAGTGGTAAAGCGAACAATCTTGCCTTGCTCGGTGACCTCCCGTTGCAATTCGAACCACAGCTTTTCGATGTCCGCAATAGAAGCCAGACTGCTGGCACTTGCCATCTTGCTGCCCAATTCGACCAGGAATTTTTCACGGTCTGGAAATTGGATGTTCGTCAAAGAAGTGTCGAACCGACCTTGCGCGTCCCCGGCAACTGTTTGCAATACGCCAAACAATTCTTTCAACGCACCCAGACGTTTGTCCAGCGCGGCTCGCGCATCAACAATTTTTTGCTGATTGTCAGCAAACATATTCTCCAGGCGCTGGCTGTTGTTTTCCTGGCGCGTGCGCTCGGCTTTGGACTGGTTGAGCAAACTCTGTTGTTCGCCACGCGCTGCGGAAAACCGTGCTTCTCGTTGTTTTGCTTCCGCTGAGTCGCGGGCCTGGCCTTGCTCGATCTGCTGCAATAGCTGATCCATCGAGCTGGCATCTTCCTGTGCCTGTGCTGCACCAAAGGCAAGCAGGCAGACTGAGGTAATTATTGCTATACGTTTCATTTAGGAA
>CAYUOY010000189.1:0-7012 GCA_964446495.1 uncultured Woeseiaceae bacterium
GGTAGGCACGATTGGTGCGGTCGCCGTGTCGGAGTCTGACCACAATGTTCTGTATGTGGGCACCGGTGAGTCGCCGATTCGTGGCGTTACCACCAGCCACGGCGATGGCGTCTATAAATCCACGGATGCCGGGAAAACCTGGACGCACGTTGGCCTGGATAAGGCGGGACAGATCTCGCGTATCGAGATTCATCCGACCAATCCGGATATCGCCTTCGTTGCGGTCCAGGGCACGATCTGGGGGCCGAGTAAGGAGCGCGGAATTTTTCGTACCACGGACGGTGGCAAAAGCTGGTCGCATGTCCTGAAAATCAGCGACATGGCCGGTGCTTCCGAC
This sequence comes from uncultured Woeseiaceae bacterium, assembly GCA_964446495.1. Taxonomy (GTDB): domain Bacteria; phylum Pseudomonadota; class Gammaproteobacteria; order Steroidobacterales; family Woeseiaceae; genus JAADHU01. The sequence continues at coordinate 338 of CAYUOY010000189.1, forward strand.
CTGAGTATGGATCCAACCAATCCACGCATTCTATACGCCGCGCTATGGAACCACGGTCGCAAGCCGTGGTTTATTCATTCCGGCGGAGAGGATGGCGGTATCTATAAAACCACTGATGGTGGCGACAACTGGACCAAACTTGAAGGCGGTCTGCCGAAGCTGATTGGCAAGATCGGCGTGGACGTTTCAGCCAGCAATCCGCAGAGAATTTACGCCATCGTCGAAGCGGAGCCGGAGAAAGGCGGGTTGTATCGGAGTGACGACGCCGGCGAGACCTGGGAATTGATTAACGGCCATCGGGTGTTGCATACACGGGCCTGGTATTACATCCACATCACGGCGGACCCGGTGGATGAGGATACCGTCTGGGTGATGAACGTACCGCTCATGAAGTCCGTCGACGCGGGCCGGACCTGGGAAAAAATAAGTACTCCCCATGGTGATCACCATGACCAGTGGATCAATCCGAATGACAATCGCATCATGATCAATGCCAATGACGGCGGCGCGACGGTTACGTTCGACGGTGCAAAGACGTGGTCGAGCATCAACAATCAGCCGACGGCACAGTTTTATCGCGTTAACACCGACAATCAATTTCCCTACCGAATTTACGGTGGTCAGCAGGATAACTCCACAGTCGCGATCGCCAGTCGGTCGTTCACCGGCGGCATCGGTGTCGATGACTTTTTTGCGGTGGGCGGCGGTGAGAGCGCCCACATCGCGTTTGATCCGGATAACCCTCGTCTGATCTACGCCACGACCATTAACGGCACATTGACGGAGTACGATCGTGATACTGAAATGCGGCGTTCCATCATCCCGTATCCGGAACTGGTCTACGGCAAGGATTCTCGCGATCTCAAATACCGGGCCAACTGGAATCCGCCGGTTGCATTATCACCGCACGACCCGAATGTAATTTACTACGGTACGCAGCTGGTTCTAAAAAGTACGGATCGCGGTACGACATGGACAGAAATCAGTCCCGACCTGACACGTAACAATCCCGACAGACAAGGCAGAAATGGCGGTCCGTTGACGCCGGAAAATGTTGGTGCCGAATTCTATAACACCCTTTTTTACATCGTTGAGTCGCCGCTGGAAAAGGGAACGATATGGGTTGGCAGCGATGATGGCCTGGTGCACCTAAGTCGCGATGGTGGTGGCACCTGGAATAACATTTCGCCCAGGCATCGCGGTGATGCGATGGTCAATTCGATCGAACTTAGTCCGCATGATGCGGGCACCGCCTACGTGGTATTGGCGGGTTACAAGCTGAACGATTTTCGGCCTTATATCTACAAAACGACCGATTACGGGAACCGCTGGCAACGCATCGACGATGGCTTGCCTGCAGATAACTTCGTCCGTGTCGTACGAGAAGATCCAACACGCAAAGGCCTTCTTTATGCAGGGACCGAGGCCGGCATGTTCGTGTCTTTTAACGACGGTGACGACTGGCAATCGCTTGATTTGAATTTGCCGCCAGTGCCCATCACCGATTTACGGATTCAAAACGGAAACCTGGTGGCGGCGACCCAGGGTCGCGCATTCTGGGTGCTCGACGACCTGTTCACCATTCGCCAGGCAGCGGCAGACATCGCCGAAAAAGCACTGCACGTATATTCGCCGGGCACGATTTACATGATCGGCGGCAGCGGCTCAGCCGGTGATCTGGAGGGGGAAAATCCGTCCAGCGATGTACCGCTCTACTACTACCTCAAAGAGGAAGCGGAGAGTCCGCTGAGCATCGATATTCTGGATAATACGGGAACGCTGATTCGGCATTTTTCCAGTGAGGAAAGCGATCATGATCGGTGTCGCACCGGCAATATGGATCCGCGCAGGCCATTTGAAATCGAGTATCCAACGACGGATGAAGGCTTGAATAAATGGAGCTGGAATCTGCGTCGCGAGAGCATCCGCTGTATTCCGGATATCGCGCTGTTTGCAGGCTTCGACGGTCCCCGCGTGCTCCCCGGAAACTACAGTGCAAAGATCAGTAGCGGTGATTTTCAGGAGACCGTGAAATTTACCCTGCAAGCGGATCCACGCTCAGTCGCAAGTGATGCCGAAATGCGTACGTGGGGTGCACGATTGAATGAGGTGAGTAACTTGATGAACCGAATTCTGACCAGCCTGGATGACCTGCGTACCGCGAGAGAGCAAATCGACTTGCTGATGCAGGACTATGCTGAGGATGCGCCGATTCAGGAGACCGGCAGGGCGGCTGTCGAGCGAATCGGTCAGTGGGAGGCGAAGATCACCCAACTCAAACATCAAACCTATGAAGATGAAGACGGTTGGGAGACCATGCTTGCCGGTCAGCTGCGCTACCTGCTCGACGTAATTGATGATACGGGTGCCCCGGTGACCGAGGGAGCCATCACGCGCCTGAACGATCTGCAACTGGAATGGGCGCAGCGTGAGGCAGAGCTTGGGATGATCACGGAAGAGTATCTGCAACCGATCAATGCGTGGGCTCGGGAAGTTGGCACCAATCATGTGCTTATACCGCGGTCACATTGAGGTAATTCGTTATGCCGACATTCGCTGATCCGCTGAAACGTGCCATCCAGGTGGCACCTGAACGCACCGCCATTATTTTCGAAGACCAGCGCATTACGTACCAGCAGCTCTGGTCGCGCTGCCGTCGCCTGGCGTCCGTACTGCGGGGTATGGGCGCAGAACCCGGTGATCGGATCGCGATACTCGCAGCGAACTGCTCGCAGTACATTGAGGCCTACACGGCCATTCCGGCGGCCGGAATGGTGATCGTGCCGCTCAATACGCGACACGCGGAACCCGAATTGCGTTACGCGCTCGAAGATGCCGATGCCAGGATTTTGTTGACCGATCGTGACCCCGGTGCGCTGCGGGACCTGGTCGAAACGGTGCTGATGATCCCTGGCGAATACGATGATCTACTCAACTCGGCAGAGGAAGCCGATCTTGGAGTGGGTGTCACAGAAGACTCATTGGCGGGACTTTTCTATACCGGTGGCACAACCGGTGTATCGAAAGGCGTGATGCTATCGCATCGAAACCTGATATCGAATTCGTTTCACTTTATGACGGCATCGCCGCCGAGTCCGAACGATGTATTCCTGATTATGGCACCGCTATTTCATGCGGCGGGCTCGAATGGCGTGCTCGGCGGCATCTGGTCCGGAAGCTGTCAGATCCCGCTCAAAGTATTCGATCCGAAAGTTGCGCTGGACCTGATTAGCGAACATCGCGTGACTCACACATTGGGCGTGCCAGCGATGATCGCCGCCATCGCGGAGGAGCAACTTAAGGCGCCCAGGGATACCAGTTCGGTTCGCTTGGTTGGCCATGGCGGATCGCCAATCCCGACGGAAGTCGTGCGGCGAGCGGCCCAGGGTTTTCCGAATGCCGAGTTTCTCGAGGTTTACGGTGCCACTGAGACGGCGCCATTGCTTACCGGGTTGCGCAATGAACAGTCTCTGCTGGACGAGAAGCGCGGGAAGTCCTGTGGTCAGGCTCTCATTGGCGTGCAATTGAAGATTGTTGACGAAGCTGGTGATGAGGTGGCGCAGGGTGAGGTCGGCGAAGTCGTTGCCCACGGCGCCAACATCATGCTGGGCTACTGGAAGAAACCCGAGCAGACCGCCGAGGTGCTGAAGGATGGCTGGTATCGCACCGGGGATCTCGGACGGATGGATGAAGAGGGCTATCTGTTCCTGGTGGATCGCGCCAGGGACATGATTGTCAGCGGTGGCGAGAACGTGTATTGCTCGGAGGTTGAGGAGATCCTGTACAAGCATGCTGCCGTCCTTGAAGCCGCCGTCTTCGGTGTCCCCGATGAGAAATGGGGTGAAGCTGTGCATGCGGTCGTGGTGCGGCGTGAACCGGTATCGGTCGATGAACTGCTGGAGTTTTGCAGAGAGTTTATTGCCGGATACAAACTGCCAAAGGACATCACGTTCTCTGAACAGGAACTGCCAAAGTCGGGGCCGGGGAAAATTCTCAAACGCGAACTCCGCGCGCCGTTTTGGGCGGGCCGAGATAGTCAGGTTGGCTGACACCTGCAGGGTTTACCAGACGATGAGTTCTTGCGACAACCTGTGATGACCCCCAGCACTTTACGCATCGGCTATCGCTACCGACCGAAACGGCTTGCGCCGCCATACGATGCCATCATCATCGGCTCCGGAATGGGGGGGCTGACGACGGCCGCCTTGCTGAGCGAATTGGGCTGGAAGGTATGTGTGCTGGAGCAGCATTACACGGCCGGCGGATACACGCACTCTTACGAACGGCAGGGTTATGAGTGGGACGTTGGCGTCCATTATATCGGAGATGTCGGGACGCGTACCCGAACCCGCCGTATGTTCGATTTCCTTTCTGGAGGAAAACTCGAATGGGCGCCGATGGATAAGGAATACGATCGTTTTTTTGTCGGTGACAAAGTGTTCAGCGCGGTCGCGGGCAAGCAAGCGTTTCGTGACAATCTGGTGGGCTTCTTCCCGAAAGAGGAGCGGGCCATTGATGCGTATCTGGAGTTGCTGGCTGACGTAAGTGGCGCGTTGACCGCACACAGCATGGGGCGCGTTTTGAAGCCGTGGCAACAAGCCGTCACGTCACCGTTCATGAAAATGCGTACGCCCGACACCATGTATCGCAATACCTATGAAGTCTTAAGCGAACTCACGGACGATCAGGACCTGATCGCTGTTTTGTGCGGGCAGTGGGGCGACATGGGACTGCCACCCAAACAGTCCGCGTTCATGATGCACGCAATGATTGCCCGTCATTACCTGTACGGTGGCTACTACCCGATCGGCGGTAGTTGGCGAATTGCCGAGAGCATTATTCCCATGATTCAAAACGGCGGTGGTGAGGTATTTACCTACGCCAGGGTGAACAATATTCTGCTCGAGAACGGGAAGGTCAAGGGCGTAGAAATGGCGGACGGTCATTGCATCGACTGCGCCTGTGTTATTTCTTCCGCCGGAACCGAGAACACCTTCAATCACTTGTTGCCTGCTGATGCCGTTGATAATTTCGGTTATCGGGAATTGCTGCCCACAGTACGGCCCAGTTTCGCCCACCTGTGCATCTATATCGGCCTGAAGGAATCGGCGCAGCAGCTTGGTCTGCCAAAAACGAATTTCTGGATCTATCCACACAATGATTTCGATGCGGCGGTTGAGCGTTTCGTTGCGGACAAAAACGCTCCGTTTCCTGTGGTCTATATCTCGTTTCCATCGGCGAAAGATCCCGATTATCTGAACCGGCACCCGGGTACCGCGACAATAGAGATTGTCGCGCCCGCTCCTTACAAATGGTTCGAGGAATGGCAGGGCAGCACCTGGGGCAAGCGCGGCGAGGCCTATGATGCCTTGAAGGCCGAGTTTGGCGAGCGTCTGATGCAGCACTTGTATGACAAGCTGCCACAACTCAATGGCAAAGTGGATTATTACGAAGTTTCGACGCCGCTTTCGACAGACTGGTTTGCCGGCTACCAACGTGGTGAACTGTACGGTCTCGATCACACCGCCGAACGATTGCAGCAGAAATGGCTGGGCCCGCGAACAAAAATTCCGGGTTTGTGGCTCACCGGTCAGGATGTACTGACGGCCGGCGTCACGGGTGCCATGATGTCGGGATTGCTGACCACGATGGCCATGGTTGGCATGCGCAAGATGACGCCACTGATGAAGCGAATCTATTCGTAAGGACGCCCGGGCAATTTCTCTCCCCGTCGTGAGGCTCCCTAGCCAACCACCTCTGCATAAAGCCGGTAAACATTCTGTCCCATCAGCTTCTCAAGATGTGCTTCGGACATGCCGCGTGATTTCAAACCATCCCAGATCGTTTCCATGCGACGGGGGCCGTTCAATTCATGAAAATACAGTGGCCAGTGCGTCGGGTCGAAATTTTCGCCTTCTTCACGTTTGAGTTCAGCAAGATATTCATCGGTCATTTCCAGTCGTCTGTGATCACGATCGCTGCCGATGCAAACATGATCAATGCCGGCAACATTGATGGCATGTTCGATATGTTCGTAGTAGACCGGTAACGCATTTTCTACCTGATGAGTCATGAAGCCACGCATCTGGGTTACACCGAAGAGGCCACCTTTGTCGGCAAGCGCACGAAGGTTTTCGTCGGTCGTGTTTCGAGGATGATCAAACAAAGCCTTGATACAACTGTGTGACACCATGACCGGTGCTTCCGATGCGGCGATGGTTTCGGCCATTGTTTGCATGCCGGAGTGTGAAAGGTCGATTAACATGCCCACGGAATTCATTTTTTCCACCAGTTCATGACCGAAAACGGTCAATCCGGACCCGCTGGTTTCGTAACAACCGGAACCGGCCCAGTTTTGATAGTTGTAGGTGATCTGGCTCGAGCGTACGCCGAGTCCATAAAACACATCGACGTTGTCCGTGCCACGTCCAAACTGGGTCGAATTCTGAAACAGGTAGAAGATGGAAATCTTGCCCTCTTCACGTGCTTTGTCGATGCCAGCGACATTTGTTACCTTGGTGTAGAACTCCGGCTTGTCTGCAATCAGGCGATCGTATTCGAGAATACCGTCGATTCCGAGATTGTAGGCTCGTGATTCGTAGGCCTTCGGGTCGCAGAGTGTGACGGTGATGGAATTGAGTCCGGAATCGATCATCTCGCGTACCAGCGAATCGG
>CAYUOY010000190.1:0-6968 GCA_964446495.1 uncultured Woeseiaceae bacterium
GGTCGAACCGATTATTGCCAATGGAGGATGCTCCATTGGCAATAATCGGTTCGACCCCTTTTTTTCTAGTCTTCGCAGACGTAGTGAATGGCTAGTGGCGTCCCGGGTTTGGCCGCACGACCGAGACCGATAATGCCCTCTCCGGTGAGTGTACTGGTGTCGCGACGCACGAATGTCTCGTCACCTTGTGCATTTTGCAGGAACGTCCCATTGGTGCTCTGATCGATCAAGACAAATCGACCTCGCTGCATTTCGACTTTGGCGTGAATACGGGAAATCAGGTTGCCCTTGATCACCAGATCATTGTCATCGGCCCGGCCAAGATTAACGCTCTTGTTGCGATTATCGACCACCACAGTGGTATTGCGGAAGCTCAGTGTCAGCTTGGTGGCACGCGATTTGCTCTCCCACTCAATGGTCGGCAACATGCTGGTTGCCTCTTCCGGCTGCCACAAAAGTTCGAACAAAGCGACTTCGTCCAGTCGGCCGCGCACGGTCGCCACGTCAATTTGACGTGTCTGAACTCGCCATTCCTCAGTCATGTGGTCAACGGTGGTGCCCGACATGACAATTTGCCGCGACTTCGCCTGGGACGTCATACGATTCGCGGTATGAACTGCGGCTCCAAAAATATCGTTGCGTTCCTGTACGACGGGCCCGTAATGACAGCCGATGCGAATGGATACCGGAATGTGGCCGTCGGACTTGTTCTCGTCCGTGCTGATGCGTTTTTGCATCTGACTGGCGGCACCCATGGCCTCGTCGACGGTGAGGAATGTCGACATCACCTCGTCGCCAATGGTCTTGATGACCGTGCCGTTAAATTGATGCGTCGCATCCTTCATCACGTCAAGGCAAAGCGAAACCGTCTCGCTGGCCTTCGCATCGCCGTATTTGTCATACAGCTGTGTGCTGCCGACAACATCAGCAAACAGGATTGCGACTTCCAGATCTTTTGCCATCCAGGCGGCACCCAGCTCTCGTCAAAACACAGCGACCAAAGTGCCGCTCGAACGCGCGATTATAAGCGCTTACCATCGCAGGTAGCGAACATTATGTCCAATTTACGAGTATTTAAGTAACTTGGACGAAATCCGTACCAAGTCCCTCTATTTCGGGCTATTTTTCGGCCACAATAAAGGCAATCCAAGCCAGGTCCGCCTCGCCTTTTTGCTCGGGCGCGAATTCTCCGTTGCCCTCGCCGTCCTCGTCCTCGCCTTCCCAGTAAACCATCGCCTTTTTGAAGCCGGCCTCAAGCAGCAATTCACGAATTTCCGGCGCGGACCAGAGTCGCCATTCATAGGTGAATGCCTTCTTGATTTTGGAGCCGTCTGAAAATTTGAAATGAATATGACAGCGAATGAAATTCGTCACCGGATGAAATTTGGCCTGGTGCCAAATGTAAGTGAATCCCTTGTCCTTGTGCTTCGTCTTCTCGCGCATTTCTTCCTGCGCTTCGGGACCACCGAATAAATCCACAAAAAATACGCCGTCATCTTTCAACCCGGCGCGGGCCCGCTCGAAATACTGGCGCAGCGTTTCACGTGTATTGAAAATAAAGTAGCTGAAATTGAAGGCCACCGAAATATCAGTCGGCGGTGTTTCCACGGTCATTACATCCGATTCGATCAGGCTAACGCGTGTTTGGTCGGCGGCTGGCAGGCGACTCAGTCGATTTTTTCGACCCCAGTCAAGCACCGATGCATCGATGTCGACACCAATGGCCTGATACTCATCACCTTGTCGAACCCACTGGCAAGACGCGCTCGCCGTACCGCAAAAATCCTCTCGCAACAGGTAGGCCGTTCTGCCACGCAATTGCTGGAAGGTTTTCTGCAGGAATTCAACCTCATGCTCCACGTTCTGCACGGATTCTTCATAGAGTTCATGAATATCGGCCTGCTCGGCCATCGTTTTTGGCACCGCCTTTGCGGTGGCATTATTGCTGCTCATCGTGTGCTCGTTTAACCAATCAGAGTGGCGGGCATTGTAGCTTCAGGAATCGGGGCTGGCCAGATATTTGATCTGCCTACGCCGCCTCAGGCAATTGTCGCAAGGCCTGTTGCAATACTTCAATCCCGACGCCTGCTCGATGCGCATTTTCGCTCAAATACCGTCGCCACGCTCGAGCACCTGGTTGACCGGCAAAAAGACCGAACAAATGACGCGTGATACTTTTCAGGGGTACACCGGAACCCAGCTGGTACTCAATATAAGGATACAGTTGTTCGATGACCTGCTCGCGCTGCAGCGAGCGGGCCTCCCTATTCCCTGACATCGCCTGTTCCAGTTCGTACAAAAACCAGGGGTGTTGATAAGCCTGGCGGCCAATCATGACGCCATCCAGAAACTCGAGTTGCAGCCGGCACTCATCGATTGTCGTCAACCCGCCATTAAGAATAATCGTCAGATCCGGAAACGCCTTCTTGATGGCGTGGACACGTTCGTAATTCAAAGGCGGCACGCGTCTGTTGTCTTTGGGGCTCAGGCCGCTAAGAATGGCTTTACGTGCATGCACGACAAAGGTCTCACACCCGGCGGCCGCAACAGTCGCAATGAAGTCCTGCAGGAATTCGAAGCTGTCGTGGTCATCGATTCCAATGCGAGTCTTAACGGTCACCGGAATGCTCACAACGGCCTGCGCCGCCGCAACACACTCCGCGACGAGTTGTGGTCGCGCCATCAGGCAGGCGCCGAATGCCCCGCTTTGCACCCGATCACTGGGACAGCCAATATTAATGTTTATTTCATCGTAGCCAGCTTCAGCACCCATTTTGGCAGACCGGGCCATCGTGGCCGGATCAGAACCGCCAAGCTGCAACGCGACCGGGTGCTCACTGTCATCGAATCTCAGGAGTGCTTCCGCATCGCCATGACAGAGGGCTGCCGTGGTGACCATTTCGGTGTACAAACGCACCTCTGGGTTGAGCAGGCGCATGAAATAACGGCAATGCCGATCAGTCCAGTCCATCATGGGGGCGACTGATACTGGCAAGGCCATTTTCATGTTTGGCTTTTTGGTCATATTCTACTTTCAAATCCAACAGTTATTGTTAACTATTTTGTACTGACTTTGTATCCATCGTCGCCCTTTCGGTAGCATTTTTGCGCATGTCGCACCGATGTCGCACTAAATTTTCGCCTCATGTCGCACCGAAATCAGCAGATTCGAGAGTATTTTCATGGCCACTATAAAAACCCGCCGACGCAAGGACGGCAGTCTAGCGTATCTCAACGAAGTACGGGCCAAGCGTGACGGCGAGATTGTTCATCGAGAGTCGAGGACATTCGATCGACGTGCACAAGCCGAAGCCTGGGCAGTATCCCGAGAGAAGAGGCTCACGACGGGAATTTTGATGATGAAGCGCCCGCAAAGTGTGAAACAAGCGACCCTGCGTAAGGTGCTTCAAGACTATCGCGAAGAGATTTCCGAAGTGCGCCCAATGGGGGCGTAGCAAAACGAGTCACATCTGGCTCTTAGAAAACTGCGAGATTGCCAGGATGACAGCCTGCGAGATCAAATCATCAGACATCATCACACATGTGCGATCAAGACGTCAGTCAGGTGCCGGTCCTTCCACCACTAATAATGATATTGTGTGGCTGCGAGTGATCTTGAGGTATGCACGCGCCGCCTGGGACCTACCTTTTGATCTCGCGGTAATCGACGACGCCAACGAGGTTCTCAAGGCCGAAAAACCAATCGCGAAATCGAAAAGTGGATCGCGCCGGCCGACCGCTGACGAACTCGACGAACTAGCTGATTTATTCGAACGTCGCGACAAGCGACATTCAAACATGCCGATGAAAGACATCATGTGGTTCGCAGTTCACTCCGCGCGTCGCCAGAGCGAAATTACTGACCTTCTCTTCCGCGATAGCGGGGCTAAACCCGGATCTCTACTTTAGAGTGGTCCACTTGACGGGGAAGCTTACGATGGTAAGCCATGGCCTGATTCCTCTTTTTTTATCAATGATTTGTTTCGCAACAACATTGTAACAAGAGCTCTCGAAACAGGCCTTTTTCTTTGCGTTAAGTGGGACAGCAGTGGGTTCGACCCCTTTTTTTGTTCAATCCTTCCTGGTGCGCATCTCCTTGAGTAACGCGATCCATTCAGGATTGATGTTGTGTTCCGTTGATCCCGCAATCATCAAGTCGAGATACTTACTGGCTGGTTCGTACGGACCTTTGGGCTCGGTTACCCGGTAAAGATCCGCAGCGTACCACTCACCATCTACGCCCAGCACCTGAAACGTTTCCCGGGTGTAAATGCCGAGCGGTACGTCTTCAAGGATATCGAGCGCTTCCATTTCCTTTTTCGGAATCCAGTACAGAACGCCATAGATCATTCCGCCAGGCTTTTCGATTATGCTACTGATGCCACCGCCCATATCCTCCGAGTACTTGCGAAACTGGATTTCGAAATTTGGCAGTTGAGCATTCATTACATACTTGAGACTCGGCGTAAATTGTTTCATATACGCCTCCGACATATTGGAGCCGTAGCCGAAGTGCAGAACCTGCTCTTCGTCGGCATAGCTGTCCGGTGCGACAAAAAATGAAATCGCGCATAGTGCAAAAATAGAAATCGCAAATCGTGAACAACGTTTCATGTAGCTAATCCTTATTGGACCTGGTTGGTATCCAGATGGTGTAGAAGTCGATTGTTTAGCAAACTGGTAGCAAGTTCAAGTCTTTGAATTAACGTCAGAACAAGAGTGAAAAAGCTAGGAAAATAGGGAGTCGAACCAATTATTCGAAATTCGGTTCGATACTTATTGTTCACGCATGCTCACCATCATTGGCGCCATGCTTGGCGCACTTGTCGGCGGCTTCGCCGGCCTCCTTATCGGCGGACTCATAGGCTACGCGGCCAGTTTCGCTTTGCGGGAGTTCATCGTTGGCAGCCTCCAAGTCGCGCAATCACAATTGCTCGACTCGACATTCTCCATCATGGGAGCGCTGCGCAAGGCCGATGATATCGTATCGCGGGATGAGATCAATGGCCGTCGAGCAGATTTTTAACATGCACAAGCTGCAGGGTGCTGCTACTTTATTTTCGTCATCATTTTTGTAACGTTATATCCCGGCTTGTCATCCATCACATTTTGGCTTGGGCCATAATGTCTCATCAGGATATTCCATTTGCCTGTGGTGTTGCCCTTGACAATTGGGAGGTTATTTTTCATACCGTCACAACCAAAATGCAAGGTATAACTTCCATCTGCATTTTTGTCAGGGCTTGTTTTAGAAGAGATGTTCGCATCGTCATTAAACTTACGCCCATCTCCGTTATAAACCGTTGCAGATTGACGCTCCACGAGCGTCGCAATATGTGTCCTTCAAACGCGATTTTCGATGTCCCCACGTTCGGTTTTGATCATTGTATCGCGCCGTGGGGCGGATGTTTCCGGACACCAAAGTCGAGGCCAATAAAAGCCATCGATCAAGGGCCCACTCTGTTCATTCAGTTTGACGATGAAAGACTCCGGGCCGGCACGAAGCGACAACCGGCAGCGGGGCGGCAAGATAGCCGACCTCCACATCGGCCGACGCCTGATCAACCTCGGTTCCTTGTTCGCCGGCCAAACCGTGGAAATTAGAGAGGGCGGCGACCGGATTTGGCTGGTGAGCTTCCTTGAGTATGATCCGGGATACTTCGATAAAGAAAGGGACCGGGTAGAACCCGGTCGCTCACCGTTCATGCCGGACATAGTGTTAACTATGCGTCCGGAACAAGATGTAAACCATGTGACCGGTTAACGCCAAGGGTAGATGGTAGGCAGGGGCGGAATCGAACCACCCACACGCGGATATTCAGTGGCGAGCAGGGTCACCTCAGGCCCGATATTTCAATGAGTTACCGGGGGTCCGTTGCTCGATTTACAACACCGTGCTTGATGATGCACAGCTGACACACGCAAAAGTCATGCAACCCGTGAATTTCAATCCGCGCATTCACACGCTGATCGACGACGACGTTTTCCTGCTCGCTCCCGACCGGCAGACTTCACGACAATTCCGTTCCCAAGCGACACCACAGCTGCCGTTCCCGGCACGCCACGATAGAACTCCCTATCCTTTCGCGGCAGCACGATTGGCGGCGTAATGGCGCGCTCGATATCTTGCCCCCGGCACATCGATATACTGTACACTCCGCCGCCCGTCCCTCCTGACCACTACGTCCGAGTCGCCAGCATCGCTGCGATTTGCGCCATTTCTATTGCCTGATGATCTTCAACCTATTTACTAAAACAAACGGTACCTGGAAAGCCGATACGCTGTCCGGAGTGACCGTTGCGCTTGCACTCGTGCCTGAAGCAATCGCCTTCTCATTTGTGGCCAAAGTCGATCCTATCATCGGGCTCTGGTCCGCCGTCTTCCTCGGCCTGGTTACGTCGGCCTTTGGCGGGCGACCGGGCATGATCTCCGGCGCTACTGGTGCGATCGCTGTGGTCGTTGCCAAGTCAGTCGACATGGGCAATACAGCCGGCGCCGAACTCGGCATCGACAACCTCGGCATGCAGTATATGTTCGCAACGTTGATGCTCGCGGGCATTATCCAGGGCTTGGTCGCGATACTGAAGCTCGGCCGCTTCATCCGGCTGGTACCACACCCGGTGATGATGGGCTTCGTGAATGGCCTCGCGATTGTCATCCTGATTTCGCAGTTCAAGTCCTTCAAAACCGTTGACGGCCAATGGCTGGCAACGGAACAATTGTTCATCATGAGCGCCCTCGCGCTGCTGACGATGTTCATCATCAAGTTCTTCCCCAGGCTCACCTCGGCTATCCCGTCAATCCTGGTCGCAATTATCGCGGTCGGCTGTTTGAGCTTTTTTGACATTGTCGACACCAAGACTGTCTCGGATGTGCTGTTCGAGGGAACCGGCAGTGGTCAGTTGCGCGGCTCGCTGCCGGTCCTGAGCTGGCCCGGCGATATCGTCTGGAACCGCGAAGCGATACT
>CAYUOY010000191.1:0-6706 GCA_964446495.1 uncultured Woeseiaceae bacterium
ACGCGATCGACCAGGCTTGCAATTATGTGACCCTGTGACGCGGGTCGATTGAAGACCAGTTCCTTCAGCGGCTCGACGAGCCACGGCAATTCAAAATCGATGCCGTAGACCTGCCGGTATACCGCGTTGTCCCGCCCGATAATCGTGACTTGATTAAGGTGATCAAAGCCCCGCGCGGACGGAAAATACTGAAATCCGAGATCGGCGCTGAGCGCTTCAATGGTCTCTTTCGATCCACTGAGAAACTTCCAGCCCTCTGCATGAATGTTCTGTTCTCGTGCAAAGGCACGCATTGCATCCGGTGAGTCATGCGCTGAATCGAAACCGATCGTAACCATGTCGAAACTGTCCTCACCGAGAATCTCCCGCGCGGCACTGGCAGCTCTGTCCAGGTTCTTGGTGGTCGTCGGGCACACGTAGTGACAAGAGGTAAAAATCATACTGATCAATAGCGGTCGGCCGGTGTAATCCTGCAGGTTCACCGGACGATTGAATCGATCTGTCAACTGGTGAGCGCCTAGCCGATGACCGATTGCCTCTTGCGAAATAGCCAGAGCCGCATCGCGATCATACGCTGCTGACAACGCCGCACCAGCAGCCAGTGTGAGCAGCAGCAATAGTGAAATTCTGCGATGAAGCATGCTGTCTATTACACCTCATTTGCTCTCTTGATGGCACAAAAAAACAAGGGGCGGCAATTAGCCGCCCCTCAAGGCCCCGGGGGGGGTGGGGCCCGTACGCTAGGATAGTGGCCAAACGGAAGCAAGATACTTCCAGTTGACGACGTAGTACATGACGAATGTAAGCAGGAAGAATATGGCCAGCACGAAAGTGCCCGGTGCGGCAAATCCCCACTTGCCCGCGGCAGCATGGCCGCCCTCCGGCACGAACACGGGTTCAGCCCGAAGGACGCGGCTGGTCGTGATTCCCCAGGCCGATTCGGATTCAACGGATTTTCCGAAGAACACTGACAAGACAGTTATACCTACGAAGATGGCGCCGCCAAGGACAGCAGCAGTCCCGGAGATGCCCACAATTCCCATGAACGTGTAGGCACTGGCCGGGTAGTCGAAACCGAGGATCGAATCCGCGAAGGCCATATCCCAGTGTCGTCGCTCAACACCCAGTGTTCCAGCGCCCATCATGGCCAGCGTGAACACTGCCATGCCGAGCCCGAACAGGTAAGGCTGCCACTTGGCCAGCCCCGGAAACATCACCTGTTTGCGGAACAACGTTGGTATCAGGAAGTACGTTAGTGACATAAATGCCAGTGTCGTGCCGATCACCACCGTCGCGTGAAAGTGTCCGGGCACGTAGATGGTGTTATGGATGATGATGTTGATTTGTTCGGTGCCCATAATGACACCGGAAATACCGCCAATAAATCCGAACCCAACCAGCGAAATAAACATCCCGGAAAAAATCGGATTGCTCCACGGCGCTTTGCGCAACCATTCGAACAGGCCATTGGTCAGCCCTTTCGCACGCTGTGCAACCTCAATGGAACCCGGCACTGTCAGTCCGTGCACCATGCTGGCGAGAACCGCCAGGTACATCGCATAGCTGGTGTTGAAAATCTTCCATTCCGAGCTCAGGCCCGGATCGACCAGCAGGTGATGCGCACTCGCCAGTTGCAAAAAGGCGATGTACAGGAAGAAAGCGGTGCGACTGACTTTTTCCGACAGGGGCCGAGCGCCAAAGACGATAGCCGCAATGGCATACCAGACAGCGACATGGGCCGCAACGTTAATTTGCTGCGATGAATGCCCTAGTGCCCACCAGATTAGCCGGTACATAGCAGGATCGATGTGGTTTATGTATCCGATTGACCAGAGGTAGGTTGGTATCAGGATGATCGCACCAGACGCGATCGTAAACACAGCGATGATGCATGCAGTCAGCGCACCGAAAGTGACCAGAGGGATGGAACCCTCATAGGTTTTCTCTTCTTTGGCGATGACCAGAGTGCCCAGAAAAACGAAACACCCGACCAGCGCGCCAACGGCGAAGAGAATAAGTCCAAGATAGAAATTCGGATTGGCCGGCATTGGCACATAGGAGGTCATCATGACCGACGCATCGCCGTTCAGGACGGCCAGGTTGTTGACGACCATACCGATAATCATCAGCGCAAAACCCAGCCACGCTAACCTGGGCGTGGCTATGCGACATTTGAGCAGTGTCGACGAACAAAAATAGAGGACGGCAATTTCGAAGGTAATCAGCCAGAAAATCAGCATGTCGACGCCATGCGCGGTCAGTACCTGGTAGAACCTGTCTGCCGGCAGCAGGTGAACGGCTGGCCAGCGAGTCAGTGTTACCAGCAATGCACCGAGGCCACCAATCAGAAGAATTACGATTGATGCCACCGCATGCGCTTTCATCAGGCGCTCAGCTGGTTTGTGAAATTGCAGTCCGGATTCCGGGCACGTTCTGAAAAGTTCGGCGCTCATTGCCCGCCCTCCGTCACATAGATTTTGCCGAGCATCGTGTGATGCCCGATGCCACAAAACTCATTACAGATTATGGTCTGCTCGCCGCTGGTATCCGGCGTTACCGTCAGAACCATTTCATAGCCCGGCAGAATCTGAGTATTGATATTCACCGGCTGCAGCGAGAAACCGTGCTGCCAGTCCATCGACGAGATGTGTAAACGGTAGGTCTGCCCTTTCTCGAATTCCAGCAGCGGCCACCATTGCCAGAGCCTGCCGACCAGGTAGACATCGCTGCCTGGTGGCGGTCGTACAACAGGCAGCTTGGCGGCTGTTTCTGTACGCACTGTGTATTCGTCAACCATCGCCTGAGTCTTTGCCAGAAACGCCTGCGGCGTTGTTCTGTAGGCTTCGTTCGACAAGTTCTGTTTTCCGTAGATATGCCAGAAAGGCATCATGAAAAACATGATCAAAGACCAGACCAGCGCAATCGCTATCCAGGTCCCTTCCACTCTATCCAGTGGCTGCTTCCACCAGACAATCTCAGCAGGCGGTTGAATCGCACTCACAGCTGTACCCCACGTAGGTTGTGATTAATCACTGATCAGGTCGCAATCAGTTCGCTAGAGGAATCGTTACGATTTCCATGATTCCCCAAATAACGTAGAACACGGTTGGGAAAACCACGCCGATGAATAGCAGGAGAAAGGGATTGTCGAGCATGCGTTGCATAATCGGGATGCGTACTATTTCTTCCTGCGAGGACTGCTCACTCATATCAATGGCCTTTTCGAATTGATGGTTATTATTCTTGACACCGACAGCGTAACAGGCAATCTGCTGCCCTGCCGGGCACCCTACTCAGGCACTTACGCTATGCTTGTACGTCGCAGGAAGGAACTGGGGAAAATACCTAGTTTTTTTGAGGACTTGTGGTGCTCCAATGTGGCGCACTTTTTGGAGAGGATGAATAATGTTGTTTCGACTCATTGCGGTACTGCCGATCGTGCTTGTTAGCGCCTGTGGTGGTAACACTTCAGGTCTTCCGCCGTTGCCTGACAACCGTTACGAACTACGCAACGATGCTGCCTGTGTCTTTGATACCGGCACCGGCTTGCTGTGGGAGCGCAAGGTGGATGCGCCCGGACTGCAAAACTGGAACAGTACTTACACCTGGTTCGACCCAACCTCTTCCAGCGGTGAGATCGACTATCGGGGCACTGAAAATGGAGGTTCTTGCGAAACCGGCGATTGCGATACCTGGCACTTCGCAGCCGCGGTCAATGACGCGAGACTCTGCGGCCAGAGCGACTGGCGTATTCCCAGCCGGGATGAGCTCTATTCCGTCAGTGATCTCAGCAAATCGGAGTCCCCGCCGACGATTAATGCGTTCGCTTTCCCGTTTACCCATGCCAGCGAATACTGGTCTGACAATGATTACAGCTTTCAGCCGGACTCGGCCTGGACCTGGAATTTCCAATACGGACACGACCGTGTGGACTGGAAAAAGGAAGCCAAATTCGTGCGCCTGGTCAGTGGTACAGCGACCTTGCTGACGCCGGTAGAAGAATAGGCCCATAATAACTCCATGCGGAAACTGGCGATTGCATCACTCGCACTCGTGATCCTGCTGGTATCACTGAGCGCCTACCTGCGCCTCGATCACTCCGGGATCGGCTGCGAACCCTGGCCCGCCTGCTATGGCAACATTGGATTCGTTGCCAACGAGGTCACCGTTGGCGATGCCTATGAGCGCTTGCTGGAAGATGCGCGCCAGCCACTCTCCTGGGCAAGACCCCTGCACCGCCTGGTCGCCAGCGTTCTCGGCGTACTGGTGCTCGCGCTGGCGCTGCTGTCCGTCATACGCAAGCGTGACCGTTTGCTGGCATTCAGCCTGCTGTTGCTCACCGTGTTTTTGGCGTGGTTGGGTATTTATTCGGAAGGAATCAATAACCCGGCCGTTGTGATGGGCAATCTTGGCGGTGGCTTTTCGATGCTCGGATTGCTCGGTTGGATGGTATTCAGGCAACCGTCTGCAAACGGAGAAACCGCAAAGCCCTTGCGGCCGCTGCGAACCCTTGCGATTACCGCCGTGATTGTTCTGTGCCTGCAAATACTTTTCGGCGGGCTAACCAGCGCCAATTTCGCGGCCTCCGCATGCCAGACACTGCCCGATTGCCACGGTAGCTGGCTGCCGGGCAAGGACCTCGGCACCGCCTTTAATATCACCCAGGCACATCGGATGGGTGAGTCGGGCCGGGTACTGGGTGGTGCCGAACGTGCCGACATTCAAAAACTGCATCGACTGACCGCGATACTCGTCACCGCCCTGCTAATTACGGTGGCTGTGGTCACCCTGAAAGCGGGCTCACGATACCGAAAACCGGGCGTACTCCTAATGATCGTCGTGCTGGCAGAATTTACAGTCGGTGCGGCCGCCATCGTCACAGACTTGCCCATTGCGCTCGCCGTAGCGCACAACTGGCTGGCTGCCATCCTGTTGCTCAGTCTGCTATGGATCATCGCCAGCGCCCAACCCGGCTCCGAACCACTATAAGCGCCAGATCAAGCCTGCTACCATTGCCCGCCAAATTTCAACCTTCAGTAACGAGCCCTGCCAATGAGTGATTCCGTATCCTCGCAAGACCGCGCCGTCGCAAAATGGCTGCTCATCTGTTGCGGACTCGTTTTCGCCATGGTCGTCCTGGGCGGCGTAACCCGACTCACTGGCTCAGGATTATCCATGGTCGACTGGCAGCCAGTCAGCCGATTGCTGCCACCGATCGGTGCCGAAGAGTGGCAGAAAACGTTCGATCTGTATCAACAGACACCCGAGTTCCTGGAAAAGAATTCACACATGGATGTGAATGATTTTGAGGAAATTTTCTGGCTCGAATATGTACACCGCCTGTTGGGGCGCCTGATCGGCATGGTGTTCTTTTTCCCCTTTGTCTATTTCCTCTGGCGCGGATTCATCGCCAAAGACGAATGGCCCAAATACACGCTGATGTTTTTTCTCGGCGGTATGCAAGGCGTACTCGGCTGGTACATGGTCAAGAGCGGTCTTGTCGACGTTCCCGAGGTTAGTCAGTATCGATTGACGGCCCACTTGATCGCGGCATTCACCATATTTGCTTTCATGTTCTGGGTCGCCTTGTCGCGACTGTATCCGGCGCAAAGTGAAGAACGCCATCCCTGGTTCGGCAAGACCGTGGCCCTGACGACACTGATAACCATTACGATTATTGCGGGCGGCTTTGTGGCTGGCCTCAAAGCCGGCAAGATTTACAATACGTTTCCGATGATGGGTGAGTACTGGTTACCACCGGGAATGCTGGCGCTTGAGCCAGCCTGGCGTAACTTGTTTGACAACATGGCGACCGTGCAATTCGATCACCGCATTCTTGCCCTGGCGACGTTCGCATTGATCGTAATTTACTGGGCGAAGATGCGCACACGCGATGTGCCGGCAAGAATCAAGAAAGCCGTCAACGCGTTGTTGCATACCGCGACGCTGCAGATTGCTCTGGGAATCTCCACGCTATTGCTGGTCGTTCCTGTATTCCTCGCCGCCACACATCAGGCTGTCGCCATGCTGCTTTTCGCCATTGCTCTGTATCTGTGCCACGGCCTGCGACATCGTAGTGCCCGCTGATAAGCTGCGGTTAATACCCATTCTCCTGGCAAAACACTTCGGCGAGGATAACGCACCATGAACAGCAATCCAGCAGAGCAAGTTTGCGAATCTCAGTTAATCAGTTTCGATGCGGAACTGATCAATCGCTATAGCGGGCGCGGTCCAAGGTACACGTCCTACCCGACCGCGGTACAATTTGGCGACGGATTTACCGAAGCTCACTATCGGGAAGCCGTCCGCCAAAGCAATGCAGACGGGCGGCCGCTTTCTCTCTACCTGCATATCCCGTTCTGCACCACCCTCTGTTACTACTGTGGTTGCAATAAAATTGTTACACGGAATGCGGCAAGAGTGAGCGACTACCTCGACTGCCTGTATGCCGAAATAACCATGCAGGCGGAGCTTTTTGATTCGCATCGGGTGGTGGAACAACTACATTTTGGCGGCGGTACTCCTACCTATCTCGACGACCAGCAGATGTGCAAGCTGATGACCCACCTGAGCCAGGCATTCACGCTGGAAACCGGGCCATCACGTGAGTTCTCCATTGAGGTCGATCCTCGCTCCGTCCACAGCGGGTCTATGGAATTGCTGGCCAAACTTGGCTTCAATCGCCTGAGTCTCGGCATACAGGATT
>CAYUOY010000192.1:0-6702 GCA_964446495.1 uncultured Woeseiaceae bacterium
GCAACGCCGAAGCTGGGCATTTTGAAACGTAAGATGCGAGTTCAGAATTGATCAGAGGTTCCCTGGCAGTCTGGCCTACTTATGAATGCGCTCGGGTCTCAGGAACCCAAGCGGTAGCGGAGCTTGATTATGATCTGGTCACCGACCGGATTGTCCCAGGAGTCGTTGAACAGGTCATTGAAATTGGCAAGAGCGGATCGACCTGAGGCCACTTTGGTGTAGACAATAAACAGGTCTGACAATGGGGCGATCTGCCAGCGATACCGCACCTGGAAACTGATCTGCGAAATACTAAAACTGTCGGACTCGCCCGGTGGTTTTACTCCTTCCACCAGGTCATTGCTGTCGGTCGGCAAGTTGTAGAACCGGTTTTCAACGGCGCGTACCCCAACCCACTGCATTCCGAGGCGCAGTTCCTGTTTCGCGGTCATGAAATAGTCGAGATTTAGTTTTGGTTGCCATTGTTCGGTCACGAAACCGGTAAAATTCTGATCTTCCTGGTACAACAGCCACTCGTCTCGGTCCGTATAGGTGGTTTCAAGTTGCAGATTCAAGTTGCTGCGCGGGCGCCATGTGATTCCCGCCGTGTAGGCCAGTTGGTTTCCCACAGTAGTTTCGCCGGCATAGGCGACGCGCCCACGTAGGCTGAGCACTTTTGCTTCATTGGTCCTGTAGTCGACACTAAATCGAGTTCGCTCACTAATGCGGTAGGTGCCATTGCCGAAACTGTTCCGATCATCAAATCGTTCCGGAAAATAACCAGCAAAGACGTTCAGAAAATTGAGATTATTGAACGTGATCTCTGCGCTCGAGCCAACACCACCACGGACCTGCTTACCTTCTCCGTTCTCGGCATAACGCACAAAAGGAGAAAGTTTGAAATTACGAATCTTTGTCAAGCCTGACTTGATCCATTCGTAGCGATACTGGAAATCATTCAGATTATTTCTTTGGTTAAACCCGAAGTCATTGACCTCGAGCGAGTCATCGTAATAGGTAAGTTTTACACGATGGTTTTGGCCTTGTTGCGGTACATAGGTGATATCTGCATAGACACCGCTGCCATCACCATCTTCTTCCGTATTGGAATAAACCGCCTGACCGTCTACATTCCACCTTCCGTCGGTCGACAGATAGTGAAAGTCCGCGGCATGGACTACGGCATTGGAATCCGGGTTGTTGACCACGGTTGAGATGAATCCCAGGCCACGATAGGCGGCGCCGCGACTGTCTTCATACAAGACTCGAACGGCGCTAAAGTTGCGGCCATCCTGAGTATATGTATCACCATCGGTACCTCGAAACCCGGTCTTGTCCTCGAAGGCGGCCAGTAGTCCGTAGCGAAAGGCACCGATCTGGCCGGTCGCCTTTCCCGCCCCGAGCAATTCGGCAAGCTTCGGGCGATCGTCACCGCCGAGTTCAACACCGTCGGGAAACTCTGGTAATGGTGATCTGGCCCCAATGCGTCGGGTATTGAGCACGGTAAATCGGTCCCGGCCGCCACCCCTGTTGCTGGCGCGCGGCGTGGTGTCAAAAATTTCCCGGCCTTCCTGAAAAAAGAGTCGTTTTTCCGGGAAAAATGTTTCATTGGCGGTAAGATTGACGTCAACATCATCCGATTCGACACCGCCAAAATCCGGGTTCAGCGCCGCCGTAAGCTGGAAGTTGCTCGAAGGTCGCCAAAACAGATCGGCACCCGCTTTGTAGCGGACTTGATTGTCGATTCTGTCTCCTGTTACAGAGGTATACGGAAAGACGCTCCATTGCTTGCGCGGGTCGACGCCAGTGAGGTCCAGCGGTTGTAAAATACTCATGAATTGAGGCAATGAATTGGGTAACGCTGGCCAGGCCCACCGTTCATTGAGATACCCAACCACTCGGGAACCGTAAAAGCCAATGCGCCTGATACCGTCCTCTTTCGGCATCGCCATCTGTGACCATGGAATGAAGTATTCGGCGATCCAACCATTCTCGGATTGGCGTGCAGCACCGTACCAGGCACCGTCCCACTCCGAACTAAAACGCCGTTCCGGCAGTACGGTTCCATCCGATTGGTTGTCACCCAGAGCCAGGCTCATCCAGTAGCCGTAACGACCATCACCGGAAGTGTCCAGCGTTAAAGAGACACTATCGCGGCGAGTGGCAAAACTATCCCGGGATGAGAATCGCTTGAGCAAGGTGTCGGCTGGCTGCTCCAGGTCGAAAGAGACGTAAATTCCGCGGTCCGTATAAAAAAATCGTATCTTTGTCTGAAATAGAGGCCTCGCCAGTGTGTCCGGCTCAATGACTTTCAGGTCGGCATGAACGGCACTTTGTTGCCACGCAGCTTCATTCAATTGTCCATCTATCTTGATATCGGCGAGGTCGTGTTCGTAATGTTCGAGCCGAATGGGTGCCTGCGAATCCAGTGAGATCTCCACACCGTCCACCGGTTCAGCGGCGATGGCGCCGGCAGCGACCCAGCCGGCGACCACGGCCAGGATCGGGTGGATAATGAATCGGTTGTGCAAAAATCTCTCCCTAATACCCAATTGACACCATTTTTCACGTTTTCAAGTAGTTACGGCCACGACCGGCCGCGATTATGCCTTTTTGGACCGACTGGGCCGAAGATTGCTCACTGGCATGTAACGCTCTGCGCAACGAAATATCAGCAGCACCAATAATAACCCGGCAGGCCGGCATTCGTTACACTGAGCAGACGGTATTCTGATCTCTGGCGTTGTCACAGGTCGGTCAGTGCGGTTTCTCTAACTGACAAATTGAGGTAGCGTTGTCCGATACCCGAAACAGGAATAACGAGCGATGATAAAACGTGTGCTGACGATCACCATGGCACTGGCTTTTAGTGTGACGGCCCTGACCGCGAGTGGCAAAATCACGGTCCGGGAGTTTTCCGGTACCGGAACGGCTACGACGGCCGAATTCGAAGTTCGCGCTCCGTGGATTCTTGACTGGCGTGTCAACAGTGACTATCAAAACTCACTGGCGATTGAAGTAGCCCTGGTGGATGCAACGACGGGTTTTCATTCCGGCCTGATATTGCAAACCAAGCGAGCAGGCAATGGTGTCCGGTTGTTTAATAGTAGCGGCAAGTATCGTTTCCGTGTCAGTTCAACACTTGCTCGCTGGAATTTGAAAGTGGAACAACTGACGCCTGAAGAGGCCGAGCTTTATAAGCCCAGGTAGGCACGACGTCGCGCCGTTCCTGCTGGAGATGCGCAATCATTATCTGCGCTCGTGGTCGCGATCAGGAATCGTATGCTTCTATCTATTAGCCATCGTTTCATTTTTATTCACGTCAACAAGGTGGCGGGTTCGAGCATGAAGCGCGCACTTGAGCATGTCGGCCACAATCCATCTCGCAAGCCGCTCAGCAAATTGAAAAGCAAACTGGGTCTGGCAAGAGATTATCGGCAGCGATTTTATCCGGTACATACTTATGCGAGTCAGTTACAGCAGGAGCTGCCGCGGAACGTATACGACGAGTTTTTCAAATTTGCGTTCGTTAGAAATCCCTGGGACTGGCTGGCATCAACCTATCATTACCTTTGCCATACACCGTCACATCGACATCATCGTCAGGTGGGGGCAATGGCATCGTTTGCGGATTACGTGGATTTTGAAATTGCTCGTAGCAAGCGCAGTCAGGCGGCGTTCGTCTGTAACGACGATGAGGTGCTCGTTAATTTCGTCGGTCGCTTTGAAACGCTGGAGGCAGATTTTGCAACTATATGTCAGCGTATCGGCATCGACGCATCACTGCCGCACACCAACAAAGTTGATCATCGCAACTACCGGGAACTGTATGACCTTGCGCTGATTGAAAAAGTTTCCGCGCATTGGCGGCAGGATATCGAGTTGTTTGCCTATAATTTTGACGGCTTGAAATCCAATGTGAAGCGTAATTTCCCGCCCGGAGTATAGAACCAGCGTGGGAGTGCGAGCTGATGTGCAACTGGTGCCGTGAAATAGCGCGCCAGGCTTCGCTGCTGCGCTTGCTTACGCTTTGTACAATTCGTCAAATACGTCGGAAAAGACTTCAATGTCCTCAAGCTTGCCCATACTCACGCGCATGTAGGTTTCGTAATCGGGGTAGGCACGGTGCACGTGCACGTTGCGCTCCCGCATTCTCGCGCCGAACGCATCGACATTTCTGCCAATATCGGCGAACACGAAATTCGTCTGTGTGGGTAACGGTTCGATGCCGTGTTGTTTGAACGTATCGACCACCATTTTGCGTCCTGCAACAATCTTGCCGGTGGAGAAGCGAATGAATTCCTCATCGTTGTAACTGGCGTGTGCCGCCGCGAGACCCACGACGTTGCCCCATGACGTGATGTTGTTGCGTACTCTCGCTACCAGGTCCGGTCGGCCCATCGCGTACCCGACTCTCATGCCGGCCATCCCGTACAACTTCGAAAATGTGCGCATGACGATGACGTTTTCAC
Source organism: uncultured Woeseiaceae bacterium (assembly GCA_964446495.1). Taxonomy (GTDB): domain Bacteria; phylum Pseudomonadota; class Gammaproteobacteria; order Steroidobacterales; family Woeseiaceae; genus JAADHU01. Next base: position 4,452 of record CAYUOY010000192.1, read on the forward strand.
CCTCACGAACAAGATCGACCATGGAGGTATAGTCCGGGTTTTCCGTTAGCTCGTTATAAGCCTCATCTACTACTACGGTGGCCTGCCGACCGAGTGTGCGACAAAAGTCCCTCAGGGTATCCCCGTCGAGCGTCATCCCGGTTGGATTGTTCGGGTTGCAGATATAGATGAGACTCACCGTGTTATCGACCGCGGCTGCGACGGTGTCGAGATTTACCGACAGGTCACTGTTCAATGGCACGCGGACGACTTCCGCACCGATTCTCGCAGCATATCCAAGGTGCAGGTCGTAGGTCAGTGCCGGAGCGACAATGCTGCCACGCCTGGACCATGCTGTTGCCGCTGCACACAAGGCTTCGTTGGAGCCCGAACTGAGGACGACATTTTCCGCTGCGAGACTGTGCCGTTCGGCGATCAGCTGAATTAACTCACGGCTGATCTGACCGGGGTAATAGGCACTTTTGGCCGTAGCTTCGGCAGCAGCCTTCAGCGCGCTGGCGCTTGGCCCATACGGGTTTTCGTTTGACGTGAGACGGACTATTCCATCGGCGGGCCCGAATCTGGCAATCGCGTTGGGGCTGAGTGCCAGGCTGACAGCACCGCCGAGCATGCTGCCCAGGAGGGATCGTCGACTGATTTGAACGGGCATGCGATTCTCCGGAGTGTTCGCTGTTGGAAACGATACATCCTACGTCCTGCGTGCTCCAAAGCAACCGCCTTCGAGCGACTCCCCGATGCGATTGCCGCCGCCGCCGCCGGTCAGGCGGGAAATCAACGGGAATGCGGAATCGGTGCGGAAAACAATGGTTTCACTTATAACTGTTGCACATATGCCACAAAATACTATTTCTTGTAACAGCATGAAAAACAGGAAAAAGATGGACTTTCACCAAACCGTGTATAGACCAAGTCCATCTGCCGCAACAAATTGATTGAATTCTTAAGTAAAGCTATGGATGATGCCGCCAAGAGCAATCTATGCAATTGGGGCATATCACTCTGCGAGTCATGTATGGGTGCCCGTGCGTCTGCTGGACTGCCCTATCAACTTAAATGTGCAACTACTAGTGCGATGACCATCATTAAGAACGAACTCCTGAATGGAGTCGAATTCGCACACGGGAGATAAAACATGCTTAGGGAATCAAAGATAGAAGAGGGAGTGTCCAAAAGACGGCGAACTGCGCTGTTTATGGGCATGGCAAGCGCCACTCTCATTCTGCCAATGCTGGTCGCAGGGCCTGCGTTTGGACAGGACGAGGGCGACGATTCAAGAGAAGTCGAAGAGATCACAGTAACCGGGTCGCGTATTAAGAGAGATGTTTTCTCTTCTACGACGCCTATCCAGGTGCTGAATACCGATGAAGCACAGCGGATTGGTATCATCTCTATTTCAGAGTTACTGCAAAAATCTACCGCGGCAAGCGGTGAGCAGATCGATGCTGGCTTTAGCAGCAATGCGGGACAGACGAACGCCTCTGAGGCGCCAGCGGACGGTGGTGTAGGTTCTGCCTGTATCAACCTTCGCGGCCTGGGCTGTGAGAGAACCCTGGTTCTGATCAACGGTCGACGACTGGGTCTTTCCGGCATCCGTGGTGCCCCGCCGCAGCCGGACATCAACATGATCCCGATTGGTATGGTTGAGAATGTTGACCTTCTGACCGGCGGTCTTTCCACGGTTTATGGCGCCGATGCTGTAGCCGGTGTGGTCAACGTACGCCTGAAGAAAGATTACGAAGGTATTAATCTAACGCTAAATAGCGAGCAGCCCACCGGAAAAGGGGGCGAGATCTTCCAGGCCTCTCTCGTCGGTGGTGTTGGTAGCGATACCGGCAACATTACGTTCGGCATGGAGTACTCGACACAGGAACGTGTCAGCGCAAGAGATCGATCCTATTCGAGCTGTTTGCGTCGCGGTACCTCAGGTCTCAGTGTTAGTCAGTCTGGTCAAAAGGTTGAGAACTGTCGCAGTGATTTCCCGGACAACTGGTTGACAACCGCTGATAATTTGTTCGCTTCCGGCGAGCTTGTTGCGGATGATGGCACGCCGACTTCCGGAGTTGATGCTACGCGACTGATCATGACGCCGGGAACCAGCAATATCAGCTTTGGGGCGACAGGCGAACCCGTTACAGGCTTCTCGTTGTTCTCCGCGCTGCCGCAAGCAGGTAGCGATACGGTCGCAACCTTCCCGCATGACGGCGTCAACGACACCGATAGTCGTCCATTCGCACTGGATCGATTCCGTTAT